>PLNE01000192.1 GCA_003141695.1 Candidatus Dormiibacterota bacterium | reverse complement strand
GACGAGCTGATCTCCTGCGTGGGCGGGGGCAGCAACGCCATCGGCATCTTCACCGCCTTCATCGAGGACGAGGGCGTGGAGCTGCTCGGGGTCGAGGCCGCCGGTCGCGGCATCGAGACGGGTGAGCACGCCGCGTCGCTCGAGGCGGGCAGGCCGGGTGTTCTCCACGGCGCCTACAGCTACCTGCTTCAGGACGCCGACGGGCAGGTGCGTGAGACGCATTCGATCTCGGCGGGGCTCGACTACCCCGGGGTGGGGCCCGAGCACGCCGCTCTCCGCGACGCCGAGCGCGCGCGCTACGTCTCCTGCACCGACGGCGAGGCGCTGCGCGCGTTTCATCGCCTTTGCCGGATGGAGGGGATCATCCCCGCGCTGGAGTCCAGCCACGCTCTGGCGGTCGCCGAGCGGCGGGCCGGCGAGCTGAGCCCCGGCCACCGGGTGCTGGTCTGCCTCAGCGGCCGCGGAGACAAGGACATCGACACCGTCCGGGCCGTGGGCGGCACCGGGGAGGGGACCCAGTGACCGCCGCCACCGCGGGGAGATTCGAGGCAGCCTTCGCGGCGTGGAGTGCAGGCGAGCCGCCCGGGATCATCCCCTACGTCACCGCCGGCTTCCCCGGCCCCGGCGACACCGCTCGGCTCCTGCTCGCCTGCGAGCGGGCGGGCAGCCTGGCCGCCGAGGTGGGCATCCCCTTCAGCGACCCGCTGGCTGACGGTCCCACCATCCAGAGCGCCGGCTGGCGGGCCCTGGAGCAGGGGATGACGCCGGCTCGCGCCATCTCGCAGGTGGCACAGGCGCGGGAGGCCGGCCTGACCATCCCGGTGGCGGCGATGACCTACATCAACCCGGTGCTCGCCATGGGCATCGAGGCCTTCGCCGCCGCCTGCGCGGCGGCGGGGATCGACGGCGTGATCGTCCCCGACCTGCCCGTCGAGGAGGCCGTCGGCCTGGCCGCGTCGCTCGGGGCGCACGGGCTGGCCCACATCCCTCTGGTGGCCCCCACCACACCGACCTCGCGGGTGGCTCGCGTCGCCGCCACCGCGGCTGGCTTCGTCTACTGCGTCAGCGTGACCGGTACCACCGGCGCTCGCGACCGGGTGAGCCCCGCCGCCCTAGACCTGCTGGAGCGCGTGCGCTCGGTGACCGCTCTGCCCCGGGCCCTCGGCTTCGGCATCTCCCGCCCCGAGCACGTCGAGGGGCTGGCCGGCCACTGCGAGGCGGTGGTGGTCGGTTCGGCGCTTCTCGATGCCATCGCGAGCGGCGGCGATGACCCCGGCGCGACCGCGGAGCGTTTCATCCGCGGGCTCCGCGGAGTGGGCGCGGCCGGGTGAGCGTCCCGATGTTCTCTCCGGTCACTCTCCGATGAGCCCCCCCATCAACCTGGCGCCGATCTTCCGCCTGGAGGGGGAGGTGCGGGTGCCCGGCGACAAGAGCATCAGCCACCGCGCCCTCATCCTCGGGGCGCTGGCGCGCGGCCGCACCTATCTCGGCGGCCTGGCGCCGGGCGAGGATGTCGCCCACACCGCGTCGTGCCTGAAGGCGTGCGGCGTCTTCATCCGGATCCACGATGACGGTCGCGCCATGGTGGAGGGCAACGGGCCGGACCTCGCGCTGAGCGCTCCGAGCGACCGCCTCGACTGTGGCAACTCGGGGAGCACCATGCGGATGCTCGCCGGGGCCATCGCCGGGCATGCCATCACCGCCTGCCTGGAGGGGGACGCCTCGCTGATGCGGCGCCCGATGAGCCGGATCGCGACGCCGCTCCGGGAGATGGGAGCGGCTGTCCGGCTGAGCCCCGAGGGTACGGCCCCGATGACCATCGAGGGGCGCCGTCCCCTCCGGGCGATCACCTTCGAACCTCCGGTGGCGAGCGCCCAGGTCAAGACGGCGGTGCTGCTCGCCGGCCTCTTGGCCGACGGTCCGACCACGGTCCTCGAGGCGGCGCCGACCCGCGACCACACCGAGCGCCTCCTCGAGCTCTGCGGCATCGACGTGGTCAGCGGCGAGGGTCGGGTCACCGTGACGCCCGGCGCGCTCCAGCCGTTCGGCCTGCGCATCCCCGGCGACATCAGCTCGGCCGCCTTCTTCCTCTGCCTGGCCGCCGCGCGCGAGGGCTGGCGGGTGCGCTGCCCCGAGGTGGGGCTCAACCCCGGGCGTGACGGGGTCATCGAGGTGCTCCGCGCCATGGGCGCATCGGTGGACGTCGAGGAGCGCGAGCCCGCCGGCGGCGTGGAGCCGGTCGGCGATGTCGAGGTGCGCGGCGGTACGCTGCGCGGGACCCGGATCGAGGGCGCGCTGGTCCCCCGGCTCATCGACGAGCTGCCGGTGATCGCGGTGCTCGCCACCCAGGCCGTGGGGGTGACGGAGATCCGCGATGCCGCCGAGCTCCGGGCCAAGGAGTCCGATCGGATCGCGCACCTGGCCGTGGGATTGAGACGAATGGGTGCGGCCTGCGACACGCTCCCTGACGGGCTGGTCATCGAGGGGCCGACGCGGCTGGTCCCGGCCGCGGTGGATGCCGCCGGGGACCACCGGCTGGCCATGGCCTTCGCGGTGGCCGGATGCCTCGCTGCCGGCCCCGGGCTCACCCACATCGCGGGCGCGGACTCGGTCTCGATCTCCTACCCGGGCTTCTTCGAGGACTTGGCCGCCCTCTCCGCCGGGTAGGGCTGGTCCGCCGCCGGCGAGCCGACAGCGGTCGTCCGCGCCGACCCAGGAGGTCGCGGCGCGGCGTATCCTCCGTCGCGCGGGGTCTGCGGCCACTCAGGACGGCTGCGGACCCCGTCAGCCCCCCCTGCGCCGCATGTTCGCACCGGGGAATGGAGGAGGCGAGGAGGGACGTCGCTCCAAGAATTCTCTTCGTGACGAAATATTCGTGACGAAATATCTTCGAAAATACACATGGCGGGTGGAGCCGGCCAAGGGAGCGGCGAGGCCGCCTCGACGCCGGGTGCAGGGGCTAGTCGGGGGGGTCGGCGTTGGCCACCACGAGGTCAAACGATCCCGGCGGCCGCACCTGGGTCAGGTAATGGCGTTCGGCTGCGTCCCAGCGCTCGTGCCACGCGTCGATCCTGCCGTCCCGCCGGGCCATGCGTGCTCGCCGAATCGCCGCGGGCGCCTCGACCAGCACTGACAGGGTAACGAGGTCGGCGAGCTCCGCACGGGCCGAGTAGACGCCGTCCAGGATTACAACGGCAGCAGGTTGCCGGATCGTCGGCGCAGGCACGAGGCCGCCGCCCGCGTCCCAGTCGTACGGGTGCCAGGACGCCGCGCTCCGGGCAAGCAGCGGCTCCAAGGCCTCGTGGCGGAGGCGCCGCCAGTCGATGCAGCGCTCAGCGTCGTCCACCACCGTTCGAGCGTCCCATGCCGACGCGGGGTCGCCAGCGTAGAAGTCATCGCCGTCGACGACGACGCCATCGACCTCGGCCGCGACGTCGGGAGCAAGCCAGGACTTCCCGGCGCAGCTGTGCCCGTCGAGGGCGACCAGCACAGGAGCCGTGCCCTGATCGAGGAGCCGCCGGATGCGCGTGACGATCGCGCTCACAGCTGTCGTGCTGGGATCAGTCACGACGGCCGAGTATAGGATCAGCGCATCAGCCGGGACATCCTCCGATCGGCGTAGACGCGGCCTCCGGTCTGGCATCCCGGGCAGTACTGGAAGGAGCGCGACGCGAGCGAGACCTCACGCACCGTGTCGCCGCACACCGGGCAGGGCTCCCCGGTCCGTCCGTGGACGCGCATCCCCGATCGCTTGCCCTCCTTGAGCCCGTCGATGTCGAGCGCGCGTGCCTGCTCGAGAGCGGAGCCGAGCGTCTCGCGCAACGCCGCCAGCAGCCGCGCCAGAGCGGCATCGTCGAGGCGGTCGCCGCGGGCGAAGGGGGAGAGGCGGGCGGCGTGGAGGATCTCGTCGGAGTAGGCGTTGCCCACCCCGGCGATGACGCTCTGGTCGCTGAGGGCCGCCTTCAGCGTGCCCGGCCGCGCCCGCAGCAGCTCGCGAAGCCGCTCCAGGTCCAATCCCTCGTCCAGCGCATCCACCCCCAGCCGGCCCACGCCCGCGACGTCGGAGGGGTCTCGGACCACATGGAGGGCCAGCCGCTTCTCGGTGCCCATCTCGGTGATGTCAAGCGCGGCGCCATCATCGAAGCGGAGCCGCGCCGCCAGCGGTCCGCGCTGGACCAGCCGGGTATCGGAGGCTCGCTCCCGCCAGCGGACCCACCCCGCCCGGCTGAGGTGGGCGATCAGGTGCAGGGGCGCCCCTCCCGCGGCGGCGTCCGACGCCTCGATGTCGAGGAACTTCCCGTGGCGCTGGACGCCTGTGACCTCGCGGCCGGCCAGCGCAGAGACCGGCGGGTCGTAGGTCTTGAGGGCGGCGATCGACGGCACCGTGAACGCCACGATCCGGCGGCCGCGGACGCGGCGGTCGAGGATCTCGGCGAGCGCCTGGACCTCGGGCAGCTCAGGCACGGCGGCGGCGCCGGCCGGTACCGGCTGCGGGCGGGGCCGAGGCTTCGACGTCGGGCATACGTCAATGGTCGGGCATCGCGGCTCCCGCGGCTCCGTCCGAGACCGTCCAGATGGAACAATCGTCGCTCGCGCGGCACGTCACGGAGGGTGGCTGGCGGATGAGTGGGCTCGAACGCCCCGGCAAGATCGTCTGCGTGGGGCGGAACTACCGCGAGCACGTGGACGAGCTCGGCCACACCCTGACCCCCGAACCGCTCCTCTTCCTCAAGCCGCCGTCGGCGGTGATCGGGGATGGCGACGCCATCGTCCTGCCGTGGCTGCCCGCTTCGCTCGCCCGGATCGACTACGAGGGCGAACTGGTCGCCATCATCGGTCGCCCCCTGCGCCATGCCTCGCCCGAAGCCGCCCTGGAGGCGGTCCGCGGCTACACCTGCGGCAACGACGTCACCGCCCGGGACATCCAGGCAGTCGAGGAGCAGTGGACACGTGCGAAGGGGTTCGACACCTTCTGCGCCCTCGGCCCCGGGGTCGTCACCCTGGACCCCGCCGACGTGGGGATCGCCACCCGGGTCAATGGCGAGGTTCGCCAGCGCGGTCGCACACGCGAGATGGTCGTGGGCGTCGGGGAGCTGCTCGCCTACATCAGCCGCTGCATGACCCTGGAGGTGGGGGATGCGGTCTTCACCGGGACACCCGCCGGGGTGGGACCCCTCCATGACGGCGACGTCGTCGAGGTCGAGATCGAGGGGATCGGCGTGCTCCGCAACCTGGTCCGGAGCGAGCGGTGAGGGGGCCTCAGCTCTCAGCTATCCCCGAGGACGCCAACAGTGTACCGTTGCGATCACTGCAGGCCCACGTCGTCACGGAGGAGGGCATGAGCGTCTCGTCGCCTGCCGCCGCGCTCGGCGCCGTGCACACACATGCCGAGGAGGATGTCCTCTGCATCCCCCGCACGACGATATTCCCCGGAGCCGCGTGGCACGGGCTGGTGACGCGCGGGCTCGAGCGGGTGCTCCGCACCATCCGGGCGTGCAGCGAGTACCGGCCGCGGCAACTGGTCGAGGACGATCCCTCCCAGCAGCAGGTCATCCCGTACTGCATCGTCCACCACCCTGAGGACGACACCTACCTGCTGACGCGGCGGCTCCGCCGCTCCAGCGAGCGTCGCCTGCACAACCTCTACTCGCTGGGAGTCGGGGGCCACGTCAACCCCGGCGACGGTGAACGCTTCGACCCGGTCGTGGGCGGGTTGATCCGCGAGTGGAGCGAGGAGATCATCTGCCCCTGGCCCGCGACCGCCAGCCTGGTCGCCCTCATCAACGAGGACTCCACCCCGGTGGGACGGGTGCATCTCGGCCTCGTCTTCCTCGTCGAGCCCGAGTCGGGCCCGGTGAAGGTGCGGGAGACCGAGAAGCTGGAGGGCGAGATCATGACCCTGGAGGAGATGCGCCGCCACTACCTGAGCATGGAGTCGTGGTCCCAGCTCTGCTACGACGACNNTGGGGAAGGCGCCCGTATACTCCAGCCCATGCCTGTGAATGTTCGAGTACCCGGTCCCCTGCGCCGCCTGACCGCCGGCAGCTCCCAGGTCGAGGTCGAGGGCGGCACCGTGGCCGAGGCCCTGGCCGATCTCGAGGCCCGCCATCCCGGTTTCCGGGAGCGCCTCTACGACGACGAGGGCAAGCTCCGCCAGTTCATCAACATCTATGTCAATGACGCCGACATCCGCTTCGGCGGAGGACTCGAGACCGCGGTCGCCGCGGGTGACGACATCTCGATCGTCCCGGCCGTCGCCGGCGGCTGAGCGGGGCTCGGCCCGTCTCGAGAGTCCCTCGGGGCAGCGTCGCCTGACCGGCGCCTGCGCCGGGTAACCCAGGCGGAGGCCCTGCCCCGAACTCGCGTAGGCTTTCAGGGATGACCGTCGCCACCCGTGAGGCCGCTCCCGCGGTCGTGCCGGCCGACCCGTTCGCCCTGCTGCCCCGGGGCGCCTTGGTCGCCGTCGCCATGTCCGGGGGCGTCGACAGCAGCGTGGCCGCGGCCCGCTGCGTGGCCCGCGGCGTCGAGACCCTCGGCATCACGCTGGCGATGTGGCCGGGCGGCCGCGAGCAGGTGCGCGACCGGGGCTGCTGCTCCATCGACGCGGTCGAGGATGCGCGCCGGGTGGCCAACCGCCTCGGCATCCGCCACCTGACCTGGAACCTCGAGCGTGAGTTCTCCGCCGAGGTCGTCGTCGGCTTCGAGGACGACTACGCGGCCGGCCGGACCCCCAACCCCTGCGTTCGGTGCAATCAGCGGGTCAAGTTTGGCGTTCTCCTCTCCCGGGCCCGCGCCATTGGCGCGACCCATGTCGCCACCGGGCATTACGCCCGGATCGGCCGGCGCGGGGGGAGCTGGACGCTCCACCGGGCGAGGGAGACCGGCAAGGACCAGGCCTACACCCTCCACCGCCTGGACCAGGCGCAGCTCGGCGCCGCGCTCTTCCCACTCGGTGGGGTGGAGAGCAAGTCGGACGTCCGCGCCGAGGCCGCGCGGCTGGAGCTCGTCTCGGCGGCCAAGCCCGACTCCCAGGAGCTCTGCTTCGTCGAAGGTGACCTCACCGCGGAGCTGGGCCGGCGCCTCGCCGGGCGGTTCCGTCCCGGCTCGATCATCGACGGGGAGGGGCGCATCCTCGGCGAGCACCGCGGGCTCCCCTTCTATACGGTGGGTCAGCGAAGCCGGCTGGACATCCGGCCCGACCGGCCCGACGCCACCCCCCTGTACGTCCTCGAGCTCGACGCGGCACTCAACCGGGTGGTGGTGGGAGCTGCCGAGGCCCTCCAGCGGGGCCGGCTGCGCGCCGGCGACTGTCGCTGGGTGAGCGGTGTCCCCCCGAATGCGGGGGCCGACGTCGAGGCCCAGCTGCGGGCTCACGGGCGACCCCACGCGGCCAGGGTGGTCGCGGCCTCGTCTGGTATGGCGGAGGTGAGCTTCGTCGAGCCCGCCTCCCAGGTGTCCCCCGGTCAGTCGGTCGTCCTCTACCGGGGCGACGAGGTCGTGGGCGGCGGGGTCGTCGAGGAGGCGGGCCCGTGAATCCTGCCTGGTATCAGATCGTCCTCGCGTCGAGCGCGGTGCTGGTTGCCTGTGTGGTCTCGGCCTACTGCTTCTGGTTCGCGGTGCGCCACCGGAACGCGCTCTTCCACCTCCCCGGGGTGGGGGGGGCGCTGGTTGTGATCGGCCTGATCGGCGAGCGGAATGTGGTGGCGGCGACTGACAGGCCCGCCAGCGTCTGGGATCTCTCGATCAAGGTTCCCCTGATCCCGCTCTACCTCGATACGGTGACCATCGCGGGGCTGATCGTCGGCCTCCTGGGGCTCAGCCTGATCCTCTTCGTGGAACGGGTGGTGCCGCCCGAGGAGCGCTGGAAACCCTCGCCTCCGCGGGGTCTCGACGAGGACGATTCCGTCTGAATCATGGGGGGGGCTGCCCCCCACCGGTACAATCTCGCGGCGATGTCCCGGCCCAGCAGCCATCCCGCCCCTCAGCTCACTCGCGAGCCCCTAGGTTGCGGTCGCTCATGAGCGCTGCCGGCTTCTACGTGGCGGGGGTGCTCGTGGTCCTGAGCTGCGCGGCCGCGGTCCTCCTGCGGGGCGCCGTGCCGTCCGCCATCGCGGCGGCGGCGGTGGCGGTCTCCATTGGCATCTTCCTTCTGGTGAGCGGCGAGTACCTCCTGACCCTCCTGGAGGTGGTCCTTCTCCTCGCCACCCTCGCGGCGGTGGTCGAGATCGCCCGCCGGGGTGGGTTCGGTCCCCGGGCCCAGCCACTGCCGCTCAGCCGGTGGGTCTATGGGCTCGCCCTTGCAGCGCTCGCTGTGGTCGTCCTCGACGGGGCAGTGCTCGCCTCGCGCGGGGGCTGGTTCGGGTCGGGGTTCAAGGAGGGGCTGAGCAGCGTCCTCCACCACCAGGCTCCGGTCACCGCGGGCCTTCTCGTGGTCCTCGGAGTGGCGGCGGTGGTGGTCGCGGTGGTCATCGCGCGGACCAGCGCCGACGAGGCCGAGCACCACCAGCGGGCCAGGGCTCGGCGGGAGAGAGAGGAGAAGATGCGCCGCCGGCGCGAGGATCGGGTGGACGCTCGCCGCCGCCGCCAAAATGCGCGGACTGGAGGGGGCGAATGAGCATCGGGCCGGGGCACATCGCCCTGCTGAGCGGTGTTGTCTTCGCCATCGGCGGCTTCGGCATCCTGAGCCGGCGGGACGCGTTCGGCCTCCTGGTCAGCGTGGCCATCCTCCTGCTCGCCCCGGTCATCGCCTTCGCAGGCTTCACCGCCATCGACGGCGGCAGCCTCGGGCCTGGCCAGGGGGAGGTGGTGGCGCTCGCGGCGGTGGTGGTGTGCGCGGCACTGACCCTGGTCGGCGCGGCGCTGGTGGCGCTCCTGCACCGCCGCCATGAGAGCCTCGACACCGACGCCTACGGCGACGCCGAGGGGGAGCAGCGCTGATGGGAACCTACGCCTGGATCATCCTGCTGCTCCCGCTGGCGGGCTGCGGCGCCTCTTTCGTCGCCGAGACCCCGCGGCGAGCGGCCCAGGTGTGCATGACGTTCCTGGGCATCTCCCTGATCCTGGCCCTGATCGTGCTCGGCTATCGCCTGGCCCACGAGACGACGAGCATCACCCCCGACGTCTCGACCCTCAACTACCTCTCGCTCACTCCGGGTCCGAGCGAGACGGTGACCTTCCCGTCCACCTTCCAGGTCGCGGTCGGCGTCCGTGTCGACAACTTGAGCGCCAGCTTCATGGTCCTGATCTGCTTCCTCTTCCTCGCGGTCCAGGGCCTCGGGACCTCGATGCTCCAGCACGACGCCGGCTTTCGCCGCTTCTTCTGGGCCAGCTCCCTGCTCGCGACCCTGATGCTCGGCCTGGTGCTGAGCCCCGGTCTCTTCCAGGTCTGGCTGACCCTCGGAGCGATCAGCGCGACGACCCTCGTCCTGGCTCTCCATCACTGGCATCGTCGGGAGACGAGCTCTCCCGCCCGGCGCGCCTTCACGGTGCTCCTCGGGGCTGACGCCAGCCTCCTGCTCGGACTGGCGTTCATCATCGACAAGTTGGGATCGACCATCGGTCTCGAGCCGCCGCCCGCCGGCGGAGCCCTCGACGTCTTCGACTTTCGCCTTCTCGATCCCGCCTGGCAGGCCGCCGCGCAGGGCACCGTCGCCCACCTCGGGTACAGGAGCCTGGTGATCCTCACCGTGCTCCTGGTCGTTGCCGCCCTCGCGCATGCCGCCCAGGCTCCCTTCACGGGCTGGCTCACCGGCCTGAGGGAGGCCCCGCTGCCCGTGCTCGCCGGCATCACCGTGTCCATGCTCGCCGGGGTCGCAGTGCTGGCGCGGATCTACACCCTCCTCCTGGTCACCCCGCGCGTCCTCAGCGTCCTCGCTGTGATCGGCGCGGTGGGCGCTGTCTGGCTGAGCACCGCCTGCCTTGCGTCGCGCGACATCTACCGCGTGGCGCTCCTCTCCGCCGCGGCGCAGCTTGCCTTCGCGATCACCGCCATGGGAGCGGGCGGTTACAGCGCCGGCCTGCTGATCACCTTCGTCAGCGCGCCGCTCAGTCTCCTTCTCCTGGTCACGGCGGGCAGCCTTGCCCGCGCCTACCGCACCCGCGACATCGGGGAGATGGGCGGTGCCTGGCGGCGGATGCGCCGCACCAGCCTGGGCCTCGGGCTCTGGACCGTGGCCGCCGCTGGCCTCGACCTGGTCGGCTACGACGTGGTGTCCTCCATCTTCCTCAACCGCTTTCCCAACATGCGCGAGGAGGTGGGTTCCACCACCCGCTACGTCGTCGTCCAGGGGGGCCAGATGGCGGGCTGGGTCCGTGACCTGGTGGCGGTGTTGGCCATCGCAGCCGTGGTGCTGACCGCGCTGTACGCCGTCCGTCTCCTGGTCACCGTCTGCCGCGGCACCCCGGCGGTGCGTCGCGGCTTCCTCGTGGAGAAGCTCACCGAGGCGGAGCCGCGGCTCCGGGCGCTCCAGGGCTGGACTGCGGCCGCCACCGTGGTTACCGTCGTCATCGGGCTCCCGGGGATCGCCGCCATCGGTCACGGCAAGGGGCGCGTCCCCGCGCTCACCTTCAGCCATTGGATCTACTACGGCGCGAGCCACCAGAGCCTGGCCGTCGAGTGGTGGGCGTTCGCTGCCGTGGCGGTTGCCCTGGTCGTCGGCGTGGCCGGGGGAGTGGCGGTCGCGCAGGTCGGGCTGAGCCGCCGGCTGGCTCGGATTGGACTCTGGCTCCGGCTTCCGACCCTCACCGCCACCGCTCCCGCCGCCGTGCGCCGGGCGATCGCGCTGGGTGCCCGGGTCGGGGACACCCTGGCCGGTGAGGTGGTGGCCTTTGACCACGAACTCGTCGAGCCGCTCTACGACTCGGCCGGTGAGGGAATCGAGGCCGTCGCCTGGTCGATGGAGCGAGTACGGGTGCGCAAGTTGCGCATCGGGCTTGCGGTGATGCTCGCGGTGGTGCTGCTGCTCGTCGGCGCCAGCGTCCTGGCTGCGGGCGGGCATTTTCCGGTGCATACGACATGAACCTCCTGGCCCAGACGACCAGCACCACCACGACCACCGGGGTCACGTTCCCCACCTTGGTGCTCACCGCCATGGTCTGGAGCGCGGTGGTGTTTGCCCTGGCGGCAATCCTCATGCCCAACCAGACCCAGGACCAGCTGCGCCGGATCAAGTCACTGGGCTCCACCGGCGCTGGCGCGGCCCTCTTCTTCGCGATCTGGGCTGTCGAGACCCAGGCGTCCGAAGCACTTGCGGGGACCGGCACCACTGCCGCGGGCGTACCTGGCGGCGACCTCCACGAGCAGCACGGCTGGCTCACCTCGTTCCCGATCACCTCCACCTACCACCTCGATGCCGACGCTCTCGCGCTCGCGGTGATCCTGATGGTGTCGGTGGTCTTCTTCTGCGCCTCGCTTGCCGCCTGGCACAACCAGCGTCACGTCAAGCTCCTGACCGTCTGCATGCTCACCCTGGAGACGGCCTCCCTCGGAGTCTTTGCCTCGTACGACTGGGTCCTCTTCCTCTTCTTCTGGACGCTGGCGATCGCCCCCGTGTACGTGCTGGTGCGCGCCTTCGGGCCCGGCCACAGGGGACGGGCTGCCACCCGCTACGCGGCGACGAGCCTGGTCTCCGCAGGCCTGCTGCTGCTCGCGGCGGTCCTGATCGCCTTCCAGGCCGGCTCCCACACCTTCGACATGGGGAGCACGCCGGTCACCCTGCCCGGCGACGGAGAGACGGTCGCCTTCTGGCTGGTCACCGCCGCCTCGCTGCTGGCGATGGCCGTCGTGCCCCTTCACGGGGCGCTCCTCGACCTGGAGGAGGACAGTTCCGGCGTCCTCTCGGCGATCTTCGCTGCGGTCCTGCCCACCCTGGGGGCCTACACCCTCATCCACGTCGCCGTCGGTTTTTTCCCGACGACGTCCGGCAGCTACTCGCTCTTCTTCGCGACCCTGGCCGTGGTGACCGTGGTCTGGGCGGGTCTGGCTGCGCTCCGAACCGACGACCTGAGGCGGCTCATCGGGTACATGGGCACGGTCCTGATGGGTCTGGTGCTGCTCGGCGTCGCCGGTCACACCACGATCGCGGTCACCGGGATCATGTACCTGCTGCTCGCCCGCGGCCTGGTGGTCGCGGTGCTGATGCTGCTCGCCTCCCTGATCCAGGAGAGGAGCAGGCGGGTGCACATCTCCCAGCTCGGCGGCCTTGCCTGGCAGGCACCGTTCCTCTCCGTCTTCTGGCTGCTCGCCACCCTTGCGGCGGCGGGTGTGCCCCTCCTGGCCGGGTTCGCCGGCGACTTCTTCATCTTCACCGGCTCCTTCCCCGCCCACCGATGGGCGACCACGGTGGTGCTGGCGGGGACGCTCCTCGCCTCCGGGGTGCTGGTCTGGACGGCCCAGCGCATCTTCTTCGGAGCCTCTCGCGACACTTTCGCGCGGGTCCGGGACCTCGGGCCTCTCGAGCTGACGTACCTCGGCGTCCTGGCGGCGCTGATCGTCCTGATCGGGGTGGTGCCGGGGCACTTCGGCGTGCTCTTCCAGAACGGCGCCGGCTACATCCTCTTCCCGGGGCCGGCGGGATGAGCGCGCCCAACGGCATGGCCGTGTTCGCGACGATGCTGCCCACGTTGCTGCTGCTGGTGCTCGCCGCCGTCGCGGGCCTGCTCGGCTGGCTCCGCCCAGGGTTGCCGCCGTCGTTTCACCGCTGGCTCGGGGCAGAGGCCCTGGTGGGTGCCGGTGCGGCCGCTCTCGTCGCCTTCCATGGCGTCGCGCTCACCAACGGGGTCGGCCTGGCCGCCTACGCGGCGGCGGTGATCGCCGACCACTTCGGCACCTTCGCGGTCCTCCTGCTCTGCGCGACCGGCTTGGTCGCCGTCCTGACCAGTGGCGCCGTCCAAGAGCGCCTCGGCTCCCGGCTGCCCGCCTACCACGCCCTGGTGCTCACCGCGACCGCCGGTGGCACCGTCCTCGCCGTGCAGGCGGAGATGGGGATGCTCATTGTCGGCCTGGGCATCGTGGTCATAAGCCTGGTCGGCATCGTGGCCGTGGAGAAGACCGCCGAGGCTCCCGGCCTGGCGGCCTTCCGCTCACTCGTCTCGGCCGGGGTGGCCCTTGCCCTGATGCTCTACGGCCTGGCCATCGTGTACGGCGCCACCGGCACCACCGACCTCGCCGCGGTGCGCGGCCAGTTCGTCCACTCCGCGCCGCTGGAGGGTCTGGGACTGGCCCTGACCCTGCTCGGACTTGCCTACCTGGTGGGGGCGCCTCCCCTGCACCATTGGATGCTCCAGGTGTCGGCGGCGAGCACCGGTGCGGTGGCAGGCGCGGTCGTCAGCCTCGCCGTCGCAGCCGGCGGCATCGCCCTCGTCCGGGTGATGGTGAGCGGCTTCAGCGCGACCATGCATCCGTGGGTGGTGCTGGCCGGGGTCCTGGGCGCCGCCGCCTGCCTCTACCCGGCGCTGCTCAGCGTCGTCGCCGGGAGCGTGCGCCGCCTGATCGGGCTCGGTGCCTGTCTCCAGGGTGGCTTGCTTCTCAGCGCCCTGGTGGGAAGCGGGCTGGGCGCCGACGGCCAGTCGGCCGGCGGGGTGATGGCCATGCTCTTCGCGCTCGTTGTCTTTGTGCTCGCCATCCAGGCGAGCTTCCAGGCGGTGGGGCGGCTGGAAGCGGACGGCATCGGTGGCAACATGGTCGGCGTCCGCGGCCTCGCCCGACGCTCCCCGATGACCGCCGCGCTGCTCTCCCTGGGGCTGGCCGGGCTGGCCGGCCTGCCGCCGCTCGCGGGGTTCCTCGCGCGCATCCTGATCGCGTCCTCCGCGGTCGCCGGCGGGTATGCATGGGTGGCCGTCGCGAGCGTGGCCGCCTCCGCCATCTACGCGGTCACCGTGCTGCGCTGGATCGCCGCGGCGTACGTCGAGGACGACGAGCTGCCGGTCGTGGCTCCGGCGGTGCCGCAGCTGGCGGGCCTGGTCGGGGCCGCGTGCGCGGTCTTCGGGGTGGTGGCGACGCTCGTGGCCGGGCCTCTCCTGTACGCCGCTGACGGGGCCGCGTTCTTCCTTCGCTGACGAGGACATCGACCGGCTGCTGAAAGGGGAAGGAGCCGCCAACTATCCCCGCGGAGGACGGACGACCTCCACGACGGGCTGAGCCGTCGCTCGCGTTGTCAAGCACGAAGGAATCTGACCTTGGGCGGCTCGTGGGCGGTGAGGTCCGCCGCCCGGTACAATGGGAGGCGGTCGCGCTAGACGGGGAGTCAGCGGTGCCCTGTACCCGCAATCCGCTATAGCGGGGTCGAATTCCCCACCGAGGGGGCGCGTTGCCGGGTCCGCTCCGATCTCAGCGGCGTTGATGGCTGGGTCCTGCGCAGCCCGGGCCCGTGAACCGCGTCAGGTCCGGAAGGAAGCAGCGCTAAGCGGTCCCCCGGGGGTGCCGCAGCCAATCTGGCCTGAGCCGTTGGATCGGGTGAGCGCCGGTGGCGAGTCAACGACGTGGGGTGCGCGACTACCCCCACGCCGCGGAGCGGCGTGGGGGTCCCTCTCATCTCGATAGGGGCTCACCGCCCCTCAGGGGGGCTCTTGCCCCCCTTTGACGCGCACACGACGCGCGCCTACCCCCGCAGAGCCGGACCCGGCTCACCCCGCCACGGATGCGGTGCGCGCAGCCCGCGCGGCCTGCCGCGTGCGGCCCTGCCGGTCGGCTATCGTCGGCGGACGTGACCGCTCTTTACCGGAAGTACCGATCCGCCGTCCTCGCCGACCTCATCGGTCAGGACCACATCGTCCGCACCCTGAGCAACGAGCTGCGCGCCGGGCATGTCGCGCAGGCCTATCTCTTTGCGGGCATCCGGGGGACGGGAAAGACGTCGACAGCGCGGATCCTGGCCCGGGCCGTCAACTGCCTGGAGCCTGTCGACGGCGAGCCGTGCAATCACTGCAGCGCCTGCAGCGAGATCCTGGACGGGTCGGCCGTGGACGTCTTGGAGATCGACGCCGCCAGCAACCGGGGCATCGACGAGATGCGCGAGCTCCGGGAGCGGGTCCGCTACCTGCCGGCCCGGCTGCGGTCGAAGGTCTACATCATCGACGAGGCCCACATGCTGACCTCGGAGGCGTGGAACGCGTTCCTCAAGACGCTGGAGGAGCCCCCCGCCCACGTCCTCTTCATCCTCTGCACGACCGAGCCGCACAAGGTGCCTGACACGGTGCGCTCCCGGGTCCAGCGCTTTGACTTCGGGCGGGTGCCCAGTGCCAGGATCGACGAGCACCTGCGGGCCATCGCCACCGCCGAGGAGGTCGAGCTGGAGCCCGCGGCTGCCCGCCTGATCGCTCGAGCCGCCCAGGGGAGCGTGCGGGACGGGCTCTCACTCCTGGATCAATGCTTCGCCACCGGCGACCGACCGGTGACCTCGGACACGTGCCGCCGCGCTCTCGGTCTGGCGCACCCGGACGTGGTCCGCCAGCTGCTCGACGGGCTGGCCGGGAGGGATGCTGCCGCTTCGCTCCGGGCGGCCGCCGCCGCCTTCGATGCGGGCGCGGATCCGCGCCAGCTCCTCCGGGAGTGCTCGCGACTGGCGCGCGCCGCCGAGCTGGTCGCGGTCGGCTTCCCCGAGGGGGCCCGCCTCGATGCGGACGAGGAGGATCTCTGCCGCCAGCTCGCCTCGCGGGAGCCGGATGGCTTCTGGCTGCGGGTGCTGGAGGAGATGGGCGCCGCCGAGCTCGAGCTGCGCCAGCCGGTCGACGCGCGCCTTCAGGTGGAGGCCTGCCTGCTCCGCCTCTGCCGGGGGGGCGCCGCCGGAGCCCAGGCGGAGCGTCTCGCCGCGGTGGAGGAGAGGCTCGACGCGGTCGAGCGGCGGCTCGGGGCAGGCGCGACGAGCCCGGTTCCGGGGCCTGCCCGGCCCACCGCGCACCACAGCGATGGTGCACCGGCGGCCGCCACCGCGCCCAGCGCCCCGAGGGCCGTCCACCTGCGACCCGCCCAGGCTGCGACCCCCTCGCAGCCCGCGGCCACGGTCGCTGCGGCCCCAACGCAGCCGGTGGACACGATCCCGGCGGCCCCCTCGCAGCCCGCCACCACCGGCTCCGCGGCTCCCGCGGCGTCGGCTCCTCGGCTCGACGCCGGGGACGTGTCGATGCCCCTCCCGGGCCCTGCGGACCCTGGGGGGCGCGTGGAGGAGCTCGTCTCTCTGGAGGCGTGGCAGCGGGCTTGGCCGGCCCTGATCGACGCCGTCAACCGGCGCGACAAGGTCTTCGCCGGTGTTCTGCGCGGATGTCGACCGCTGGACGCGGGTGCGGACAGGCTGGTGGTCGGGGCGCCGTATGACTTTCACCTCAAGCAGCTGGGCAACCCAGTCAAGAGGCCGATCCTGGTCAGCGCGGTGGCCGAGCTCGCGGGCGGCCCCCGCGAGCTTGCCATCGAGTTCTGCGGCGAGCCGGCCGGCGGCGGGGCGGGAGCGGTGGACTCGGGCGCCAATCTCACTGACGCCGTGGTCGCCACCTTCGCCGGCAGCCGCATCACGTCGACGCGGCTCGTCGACCACGCCAACGATCCGGTCTCCGAGGGATAGCCGCGGAACCCGCGCACCGCAGTCGTCGCCGGCGGCCCGCCCGGCGCCACCCGTCGTAGACTGCGGCCGTTATCCACCTTCCGGGGGACCCGTGTGAACAACCCCAACATGCTCAAGCAGATCCAGCAGATGCAGACCCGGATGGCGCGGATGCAGGAGGAGCTGGGCACCATGACGGTGACCGGGACCGCCGGCGGCGGGGCGGTCACGGTGGTCGCCACCGGCCATCAGCAGATCCAGAGCATCGCCATCCAGGCCGAGGTGCTCGAGGAGGGTGCGGAGATGGTCAGCGACCTGGTGCTGGCGGCCGTCAACGCCGCCCTCGACCAGTCGCGCGACCTCGCCAACCAGCAGATGGGGCAGCTCACCGCCGGCCTCAACCTTCCCCCCGGTCTCCTCTGACGCGTGTCGCTGATCCCTGAGCCGGTCGAGCGCCTGGCCGCCGAGCTGGGCCGCCTGCCCGGCATTGGCCCCAAGACCGCCCAGCGGCTGACCTTCTTCTGCCTGCGCAGCGACCCGAGCCAGGTCGCCCAGCTGGCCGCGGCCCTCTCCGACCTGAGGTCTGCGGTCGGAGCCTGCTCGCGCTGCTTCTTCATCGCTGACGCCGAGCTCTGCGCCATCTGCCGGAACCCGAGCCGGGATCCGTCGGCCATCTGCGTCGTCGAGGACGCCCTGGACGTCCTCGCCGTGGAGCGGAGTGGGGGCTTCCGGGGGCTCTACCACGTCCTGGGCGGTGCCCTCTCTCCGATCGAGGGGGTGGGCCCGGACCAGCTCCGGGTGGCCGAGCTGGAGGCCCGGCTTCGGGACGGCGCAGTCACCGAGGTGATCCTGGCCACCGACCCGGACGTGGAGGGGGAGGCGACCGCGCATTACCTGTCGGAGCGCCTCGCGGTCCCCGGATTGCGGCTCACGCGGCTCGCCCACGGCCTGCCCGCGGGGGCCGACCTGCAGTACGCGGACGAGCTGACCATCGCCCGAGCGCTGGCCGGGCGCCGCAGTCTGGACGCCGATCGGGCGATCTGAGCCTCCGGGACCCCGGATCGGGTATTATCCGCGGGCGCGGCGGCAAGGGTGCCGTCCGCTGGCGCCGACCCTCGCATTGACGGCGAGGGCCTCCGGCGGTATCATTCGTCAGTTACCCCGGACGGGGCGGGACCCGGCCGGATCGCCGCGTTACCTCTCCGAACGGTTCGGCGCGCGGCTCGTTCCTTGACAATTGAAGAGTGGAGACGACTATCCGCGAAGGCCCTGGGGCCGGCGTTCTGCGCCGGATTCCCACGCAGGCCTCGTTAACGTTCGAATTTGACCCGCGCAAGCGGGAACAAGGACGTTTTTTCGGAGAGTTTGATCCTGGCTCAGGATTAACGCTGGCGGCGTGCATCAAACATGCAAGTCGAGCGCGGTGTGTGGGCTTCGGTTCACACATCTAGCGGCGAACGGGTGAGTAACACGTGAGCAACCTACCTTCGAGTTCGGGATAGCCCTGAGAAATCAGGATTAATACCGGATGTGGTCACTGTCGGGCATCCGACGGTGAGTAAAGGCGTAAGCCGCTCAAAGACGGGCTCGCGGCCTATTAGCTTGTTGGTGGGGTAACGGCCTACCAAGGCGGTGATGGGTAGCTGGTCTGAGAGGACGATCAGCCACACTGGGACTGAGATACGGCCCAGACTCCTACGGGAGGCAGCAGTTAGG
>PLNE01000178.1 GCA_003141695.1 Candidatus Dormiibacterota bacterium | reverse complement strand
ATCCGGCCGCGGCACTTCCGCCGGCTGGTGCGGATCGTGCTGGGCGAGCCCCTGACGTTTCCGGCGGGCGGGACGGTCGCGGACATCACCGACGCGTGGCTGGCCAGCATCGCCGGTCTGATGGAGGCGTACCCGGCAGTGCCGCGACCCTAGCGGGGTGCGGCACCACCCTGCAGGCCCCCACCCCCCGCCAGCGGCAGCCAGCAAGTGACCGTGGTCCCGGCGCCCTCGGCGCTGGTGACGGCGACCTCGCCGCCCTGGGCGCGCACCAGCCCCTGCACGATCGAGAGCCCGAGCCCGCTGCCCCCCTCCTCGCGGGACCGCGTCTTCTCCCCGCGGTAGAAGCGCTCGAAGACGTGGGGAAGGTCGGCCGCCGGGATGCCCGGCCCGTCGTCGTGCGCATCGACCCGGGCGCGGGCGCCGTCCACACGCACCGACCACTCCTGGCGTGCCCCGGGTGCGTACTTGCCGGCGTTGGTGAGGAGGTTGCGGACGACGGTGGCGAGGGCCCCGCGGTCGCAGCGCACGATCACCGGGGATGCGGAGAGGTCCCGAACCACCTGCGGCGGCATCGCGGGGACCCCCTCGTCGAGCAGCCGGCCCAAGGCCGCGACCAGGTCAAAGTCCTCCGGCCTCTGCTGGCTGCGCGCGTCCACCCGGGCGAGGGTCAGCAGGTCGAGCACCAGCACCCGGAGCCGGTCCGACTCCCGGGCCATCATGCCGAGCGCGGCATCCATGGCCTGCGGGCTCTGGGCGGCGCCGCGGCGCAGGACGTCGATGTAGCCGCCCAGCGCGGTGACCGGCGTCCGCAGCTCGTGCGAGGCGTCGGCGATGAACCGTCGCACCCGGTTCTCCGACTCGACCTGGGCCGCGAACGCATCCTCGATCCGGTCCGCCATATGGTCAAAGGCACTCGCCAGCTGCCCGACCTCGTCGGCACGGGGCACCAGGCGGCTCCGGGCTCGCAGGTCGCCTCCCGCCAGCTGACCGGCGGTGTCCGTCAGCCGGCGCAGCGGGCGGAGGGCGCGACTGGTGAGGAGGAGGCCGAGGAACAGCACCAGGAGCAGGAGGACGCCACCTCCGATGGCGAGCCCCTCGACATCGCCGGCGAGCACGTTGTCGATGGGGGTCATCGGCTCGGAGACCTCGACCACCGCGGTGGTGCGCACCACCGTGGGGTCCTTCACCCCCACAGGGAAGCCGGCGACCAGGTCCGAGCCGACGATCTCGTGCTGGCCCTTCCCCGCGGACAGCAGTGTGCTGAAGGTTCCCGGGTCGAGCTGCGGCGGGTCTGAGCCGGCGGGGATCACGACGCGCCGGATCCCCTCGGGACCGAAGAGGGCGACGGTGACGGACTGGCCCGAAGCGGAGCGGATCAGCGTGCCGAGGGTGCGCACCTTGGCGGCGGCCGTGGTGGACGTGAGGTCACCGCTCGCATAGAGCTTCTGCGCCGCCAGCAGGTCGCCCTGTAACGCCAGCACGCGACCGTCGATCAGGCTGCTCCGGAGCGACACGTACTGGAAGGCGCCGAGGGCCGCCAGGAGCACGGCGATGAGCACCAGATAGGTGAGGGTGAGCCGCCAGCGAAGGCTGCGCAGCGCCCGGCCGATGCGGCTCACGGGGTCACCTCACTCCTGCGCCACCCCGCCGACCGCGTGGAGGCGATAGCCGACGCCGCGCACGGTCTGGATGCGCTGGTGATCCGCGTCCCCCAGCTTTTGGCGGAGGTAGCGGACGTAGACCTCGAGGTTGTTCTCGTCGCCGAAGAAGTTGTGGCCCCAGACCTCGTCGAGGATGCGCTGGCGGTGCATCACCTCATGGGCGTGGACGGCGAGGAAGTGGAGGAGGTCGTACTCGCGCACGGACAGATCGAGCTGGCGCTCGCCCACGCGGACCTCGCGGGTCGCGGTGTCGATGGTCAGATCGCCCACCTTAACCACACGCTCAAGATCGGGTGCTCGTCTGCGCAGCACCGCCTTGACCCGGGCCAGCAGCTCTCCGAACTCGAAGGGCTTGACCAGGTAGTCGTCGGCGCCCAGCTCCAGCCCGTGGATGCGGTCGGTGGTCTCGTCGCGGGCGCTCAGGATGATGATCCCCCTCCGCGGCTCCCCGGCGATCGCCCGGCACAGCTCGAAGCCATTCAGCCGGGGCATCATCACGTCGAGGATGACCAGGTCCGGCTTGAACTCGTCGACGGCGCGCAGCCCCTGGTGCCCGTCGCCCGCGGTGGCCACCTCGTAGCCCTCGTGGTGGAGGCCCAGCGCGATGAAATCGGTGATCGCGGGCTCGTCGTCCACCACCAGGATGCGGCCCCGTTCGGTCATCTCGGGTCCGAGTATATGGGTCAATCGATCCGCTCACCGGGCCGGGCGTCCGCTTCTCATCGACCTCTCAGCGCGGCCCGCGCCTTCCCCAAGCCGCGCTGAGGCGGTTAAGGGGGGATGAAGAGTAGGGTCGCTAGACTGCCCGGGATGTCCTCCAATGCAGCCGGCGTGGTCGCCTGGCTCAGCCGCCGCCCCGCCTGGGCCCGCCGCTCCGGCCCCATGGTCGCAGTGGGCCTCGCCTACGTCGTGGTGGTGGCGGGGATCATGATCTGGCGCGGGATCTCGGTCTCGCCCGACTACCTCCTGCTCATCTTCATCCCGGTGGCGTTGCTGAGCGGCAGATTCTTCCGCTTCCTGGGCGACTGGGTGCCGTTCATCGTCATCTTCCTGGGGTGGGAGGCGATGCGCGGGATCGTCCACAACGACGGCATCGCGCCCCAGGTGGCGAGCCTCGCCAACCTCGAGAAGTGGCTCTTCTTCGGCCACGACCCCAGCGAGGTTCTCCAGCACGCGGTGAGCGGCACCACCCTGCACGTGCTGGCGGTGGCCGCGACCGTCGTCTACTTCTGCCATTTCGTGGTGCCGCTGCTGGTGGGGCTGGTGCTCTGGCTCAAGGACCGCGCCCAGTACCTGCGCTTCGTCACCGCGCTTCTCGGGATGTGCATGGTCGGTTTCGTCTTCTTCATGCTGGTGCCGACGGCGCCGCCCTGGTACGCGGCACAGGACCACCTGCTGAGCGGGGTCACCGACCTGATCAACTCGCAGCACACCCTGCCCAGCAACATCAGCCCCTTCTACAGCCTGCTCAACCCCAACTCGACCGCCGCCTTCCCCTCGCTGCACGCGGCATTCCCCACCCTCGGCTGGCTGGCCCTCCGGCGCGTCTACCCGCGCGGCTCCTGGATCCTCTTCGGCTGGTCCTGCCTGGTCTTCGTGAGCGTCGTCTTCCTCGGTGAGCACTACGTCGTCGACGTGATCGGAGGGGTGCTCCTCGCCTCGGCCGCGTGGTGGGTGATGATGCATGCCGTGGTGCCCCACGTCACCGTCCTGCGCACCGCGCGCCCCGTCCTCGAGGCTACGGCCGCACCGGTGGGGCCCCTGGGTGCCTGAGCGCATCCGGCTCGGTGCCGGGTTGAGCGCGGCCGAGGCCCACAGCCACACCCTCGCGAGCGACGGCATGGTCACCGCGGTGGAGCTGGTGCGAGCGGCAGCCGCGATCGGGCTGTCGGTCATCTGCATCACCGACCACGACACCCTCTCGCCACTGGAGGAGGCCACCGAGGTCGGCGCCGAGCTGGGCGTCGAGGTGGTGGCGGGCGAGGAGGTGACCTGCGCCTTCCCGCCCGGCATCCACGTGGTGGCCCTCTTCATCGACCGCGCGATCCGGATGCACATGCCGGTGGAGGACACCGTCGACGCCATCCACGACGCCGGCGGCCTGGCGGTGGTGGCGCATCCGTTCATGCCCACCTGGTTCGCCTCGATCACCGAGGGCCGGCTGCGCCGCCTCCTGGAGACGCGGGCCATCGACGGGATCGAGGTCCGCCACACCGCCCCGGTACTGCCCGGCACCTGGAGGCGGCTGGACGAGTTCTGCGCGGCACACCGGGAGCGGGTGGGGGCGCTGCTGGCGGCTGGGGACAGCCACTTCGGCGTCCACGACCTGGGACGGCTGGTCTCCGTCTACCCCGGCAGCGGGGCGGCCGACCTCCGCCGGGCCATCGAGGATGGCACCACCTCCCCGCTCCGCGCGCTCGACCCGGTGGGGCCGCCGCTCTCCCTGCGGCTGGGTCAGCAGCGCCGGTCGCTCATCGAATTGAACCTCAAGCGATGGCGAGGGGTAGTAGGCGGCCGCCCCGGTTCCCCGAGCGCTGGCGCCGTGCGGCGGTAGAATCGGTCGCCTGGGGGTGGCCGGCGGCTCCGATCGCCGGCCCCGGACTGGCCCGCTTAGCTCAGTTGGTAGAGCAGGGGACTCTTAATCCCTTGGTCACAGGTTCGAGTCCTGTAGCGGGTACCACGTTCTTCTGAAGGCGCGACCCCGCCGCCCGGCGTATTGGAGGCTCCGTGGATCTCTGGCAGCGAACCATGATCCGGCTGGCGCGGAGCGAGCGGGTCACGGGCCTCATGCAGCGCCATGGGGGAGCCACGGCGCTTGCCCGCCGCTTCGTGGTGGTCGGAGGACCGGAGGCCGCGGCGGCCGCGGCGCGCCGGCTGCGCGACCGGCGCGGCATCTCGGCCTCGCTCTCCTACCTGGGCGAGTACGTCAGCGACCCGGTGCTGATCGACCGCACCGTCGAGGCGTCCCTTGCCGTCTCCCAGCTCCTCGGCGCGGCCGGTCTCGACGTCCAGGTCTCGGTCGACCCGACCGCGATCG
This sequence comes from Candidatus Dormiibacterota bacterium, assembly GCA_003141695.1. Taxonomy (GTDB): domain Bacteria; phylum Chloroflexota; class Dormibacteria; order Aeolococcales; family Aeolococcaceae; genus Changshengia. Next base: position 7,872 of record PLNE01000178.1, on the reverse strand, counting down.
GCCAGCTGGCGAGCCCGGACCTCTGTCGCGCCAACGCGGAGCGGATCGCCCGATCCGTGGCGTCTCAGCCGGCGGCCGGGCGCAACTTCCTGATGCTGGACATGGAGGACCTCTCCCTGGTGGAGCCGACGCTCCGCCTGCAGCGGGACCTCCTCGACCAGGGGCTGCCGGCCGCGGTGACCCTGCAGGCCCGGCTGCGGCGGACCGAGGGCGACCTCGAGAGCGTCCTGACCCGTGCGCCGGCGGTCCGCCTGGTGAAGGGTGCATTCCCCCGCGGCCCGGAGGACGACCACCAGGGGAAGGCCGCCATCGAGCGGAGCTACCTCTCGCTGGCACAGATGATGCTCAGCTCGCCGGCGCGCGAGGCGGGCCTCCACCCGGTCTTCGCCACCCACGACGACGGGCTCATCGGGCGGGTTGCCGGGGTCGCCCGAGGGATGGGCGTGCCGCAGGACGGATACGAGTTCGAGATGCTCTACGGCGCCCATCGGGAAGGGGAGCGGAGGTTGCGTGCGGAGGGCTACTCGGTGCGGCTCTACGTGCCCTTTGGAGTCGCCTGGTGGCCCTACGCCGTGCGCCGGGTCGGCGAGCATCCTCGCAATGCGCTCCTGCTGGGTCGCTCGCTGGTCAGGCGCACCCAGACGGCAAGTGCGACTCCACGCAGGTGACGTGCTGAACCGGCGCTCACCTGGCTGGACACCGGATCTGCGTCGATGAGCAGACCGCTGCTCATCTTCGACGGCGACTGTCGCTTCTGCACCGCGTGTGCAACGTGGGCGCAACGCAGGCTCCGGGATGCTGACGTCGTGCCCGGGCAGCGGGTCGACGTTGCCGCATACGGCCTGACGGCGAAGGACGTCTCAGCGGCCGCATGGTGGGTCGACGATCGGAGGCGCGTCTATCGCGGCCACCGAGCCATCGGAAAAGCACTGCAGGCGTGTGGCGGATGGTGGCGGGCGGTGAGCTGGCTGTGTCTGACTCCGCCCTTCTCCTGGGTGGCGTGGGCGGTGTACGGCCTGGTTGCTCGCTTCCGGCACCGGCTTCCCGGTGCCACGCCCGCCTGCGTCCCCTCCGACGACTGATCTCTCGGAGTCTGATCCCTGCAGCCGGCGCTCGGGTCAGCCCGCGTCCTTGCGGTTCTCGACCCGGAAGGCTGGGTAACCCGGCCCGATCCGCGCCAGGTCGGCGTCCGGCGCGTCCGGCCCCACCCCCTGGAAGAAGGCGCCGATCTCCATCTTCCAGCGCCGCAGGTAGGCGCGCAGGACCGCGAGCTTCTCGTCCTCCGGCAACTCGAACAGAGTGACCGGCTGGCTGCGGCGACCGATGCGCAGCTCCACGTCGCAGCCGGCGCGGACATTGCGCACCCATTGGGTGACGCCTCGGGGCGCCACCAGGTACCGCGAGCCGTCGTGGGTGAGGAGGTTCACTGGGGTGGTCCGCCATATTCCCGTCTTGCGCCCGCGCACCGCCAGGATCCGCGAGCCGAGGACACTGATCCCGATGCGGGTCAGCCCCGCCACCAGCCGGTTGAAGACGTTGGTCGTGAACCAGCCGGGACGCAGGTATCGGGTCGCCACGACCCCATTCTCCACGAATGACGGTCATGTCGTGGTGCGCCGCGCTGGACCACGGGGTGCTTCGCACAGCGCGCTTGCCAGCTAGGTCAGGAGTCCCCAATACGCGGGGTCGCCGAGGACGGTGGCCGCCGCCACCGTCTGCAGGCTGCGGGCCTCGGCGCTCGGTAGGCCGTCGTCGTAGCCAAACCCGAGGGGGCTCTGCCGGAAGATCGTCGCGTAGAAGACACAGGCCGCGAGGTAGGTGCCGCTCACGGTGGGGTGGCTGCCGTCGGACTGCCACATCGCCGGGTGGGATGCCCCGCCGACCACGGTCTCCCAGGCGGCGCCGACCGGCGCCACCGGGACCCCCAACTGATCCGCTATTCCCATGTAGCCGGTATCGACTGCGGCCTGCATGCTCGGGTAGTCGGGAAGACCCTCCTCGGGCCAGCCACCCTGGTGCGCGAAGGTGAGGTAAAAGAGCGGCTCGGCGCCCTGCTGCCGGATCATCGCGACCAGCTTGGTCGCCGCCGGGTACATCGAGCCGCTCCTGTCAACGGCGAGCGACGGGAGCTGACTCTGCTCCTGCAGCACCACGTCGTCCCACCGTTCGGAGTCGATGGTGGTCGCTGACTCGGAGGCCGCCAGATGCTCTGCGAGGGTCCAGCCTCCCTCGTCCAGGGCCTCAGTCTGGACGCGGTGGTCACCTGCCCAGGCGAGGTCGGCGAAGGCGTCGGGGAGGTCGTTGACGGAGGTGTAGCTGTCGCCAATGAAGAGGACCCTGGTGCAGGTGGCGCCGGGGAGGCTGCATCCCGGATTGCCCCATAGACCGAGCTGGGGCATCGGGAAGACGGCGAGGACGACGGTGGCGACGATCGCTGTCACCAGCCCCCAACGGAGCCAGTGCACTCCCCTGTCGGGGGGGGCATGGGGCGACGGGGACGGTTCGACGCGGGGAGGGGTCGTGAGAGCGCCCAGTGGCGGCGCGGCGTTGGCCGCGGTGAACGGAGCACCGCACTGTGGACAGCTCCCGAGGGTGGGGGAAAACCACGTCCAGCAGCTGGTGCAGACTCTGTCAGCCACGGCGAAGCCGAGGATGGCACCGCCCGGAAGAGGCCACGCCCGCCGCCATCGCTTCATCACAGCTTCGAGTCGCGCGGGCGCGCTGACCGGCCGTACAGTCAACAGGTCCGCGCGCGCCTCGCCATGTGATGACCCCGCGCAGGCCGTCAGCTCGTGAGCGCTGCAGGGGCCAGTCGGGTCCCCGCGGCGACGACCGCGAGCAGGATCACCGCGATCACCAGGGAGGCGGTGACCTGGCCGCGAAGGATCAGGACTCCGCCGGCCACCGCGCCGCCGAGCATCGCGGCGATCGAGATCAGACGGCGGCCGGCCCGGGAGCCGGTGCCCCCCGCCGCGTGGGTGTCGGCGGCGATGCCGGTGATCGTCATGGTGAGGACGGTCGTGGTCAGATCGGGGACGGCGAGACCGCGCGCGGTCGCGTTCTGGATCCCCATGGCGACGGCCAGGACGGCGACGAGGCCGTAGCGAAGACCGCCCTGGAGCACGCCTCCGGCGATGGCGGAGAGGATGACACCGGCGACCAGGAGGAGCAGCTGAGAGCCGGTCGCGGCGGCGAGCTGCCGCCGGAGTCGGGAGCTGAGGCGCGAGCGGAAGAAGCCACCCCCCAGCGCGCCGAGGATGAAGGCGCCGATGGCGACCAGGGACGTGGCCACCGAGAACCCGCCGACCCCTACCAGTCCGAAGGCGAGGAAGACGACGTTGCCCGTCATGTTGGCGACGAAGACGTGGCCGAGGGTCAGGTAGCTGAAGGCGTCGACGAGGCCGGTGATAACGGTCAGGCCGACCAGCAGGGGCGGCAGCAGGCCGTACTTGCCGCCGCGCCCCGGAAACAGGGTGTCCCGGACGTCGGTCAGCAGAGCTCTCGCAGCCGTGCTCATGGACCCTCCTACCTGGGCGCGTGGCGGCTGACGCCGGCCCGCCGTGGCGCGATGCCTGACAGCCCGTCGCCACAGGATGGCAGGGAAGCTCTCGGCCCGCATTCCGCCGCCGATCTGCGATGCTTGACGCGCCCACACACTCACAAGTATTTGCGGTGGCCTGTCCCAACTGCGGCGCCCACAACCGTCCAGAGAGCAAGTTCTGCTCCGAATGTGGCGCGCCGTCCGCGCGAGTGTGCCCCGGCTGCTCGACACCGGCCAGGCCCGATGCCAGGTACTGCGACGAGTGCGGGATCGAGCTGGAGGGCGGGGCGGCCCTTCCGCGGCTCCTCGCCTCGGCCGCCGCGCCCCCTGCGACCGAACGCCGGATCGTCTCCGTGCTATTCGCCGACCTCGTCGCCTTCACCACCCACTCGGAGGGCCGCGACGCCGAGGACGTGCGGGAGCTCCTGACCGAGTATTTCGAGGTCTGCCGCGCGCTCATCAGCCGCTATGGCGGCACCATCGAGAAGTTCATCGGTGACGCGGTGGTGGCGGTCTGGGGCGCGCCGACCGCACACGAGGACGATGCCGAGCGCGCGGTCCGCGCCGCCCTCGAGGTCGTCGAGGCGGTGGGCGCGCTGGGTCAGACGGTCGGTGACCCCGCCCTCCGGGCGCGCGCCGGCGTGCTCACCGGCGAGGCCGCGTTCACCCCCGAGGCGAAGGGCTACGGGATCATCGCCGGAGACCTCGTCAACACCGCCTCGCGCATCCAGGGTGAGGCCTCGCCCGGCACCGTCCTGGTTGGCGAGACGACCCGTCGGGCCACCCAAGCCGTCCTGGTCTATGAGGACGCCGGCGACCACACCCTGAAGGGCAAGGCCGAGCCCGCGCACCTCTGGCGAGCCGTCCGCGTCATCGGGGGGCGGGGCGGGGCCCTCAAGACGGAGCGCCTCGAGGCGCCGTTCGTAGGCCGAGGGCGTGACCTGCGTCTGGTCAAGGAGCTGTTCCATGCCAGCGCCGACGAGCACCGGGCGCACCTGATATCGGTCGTCGGGGTCGCCGGGGTCGGCAAATCCCGCTTGATCTGGGAGTTCTTCAAGTACCTGGATGGCGTCGCGAAGGAGATCTTCTGGCACCGCGGACGGTGCCTGGCCTACGGAGAGGGGGTCACCTACTGGGCCCTGGCCGAGATGGTCCGGATGCGGGCGGGCATCGCTGAGGGCGAGGAGCCCGCGACGGCCCGGGGGAAGCTGCAGGAATGCCTCGACGAGCATCTGCCCGACGCGGAGGAGCGGCGCTGGGTGGAGCCACGCGTGGCGCACCTCCTCGGTCTCGAGGAGGGGAGCAGCCACGACCGCCAGGATCTGTTCGGCGCCTGGCGGCTCTTCTTCGAGCGCCTGGCCGACGTCAGCCCCACCGTCCTGGTCTTTGAGGACATGCAGTGGGCGGACACCTCGCTCCTCGAGTTCATCGAGTACCTCATGGAGTGGTCGCGCAACCACCCGCTCTTCGTCCTTACCGCAGCGCGCCCGGAGCTCGTGGACCTGCATCCCAACTGGGGAGCCAGAGGGCACAACTTCACCTCGGTGCACCTGGAGCCACTTGCCATCGCCGACATGGAGCAGCTCATCGACGGCCTGGTGCCCGGCCTCCCGGATGAGGTTCGCGAGCACCTGCTCCGACGTTCGGAAGGGGTGCCGCTCTATGCCGTCGAGACCGTCCGCATGCTCCTCGACCGCGGTCTCATCGCCGCCTATGGAAGCGTCTACAGGATCAGTGGTCCGATCGACGACACCGCTGTCCCGGAGAGCCTCCATGGCCTCATAGCCGCCCGGCTGGACGGCCTCAGTCCCGAGGCTCGGCACCTCCTGCAGGACGCCGCCGCGCTGGGCAGGACGTTCTCCGCGCCATCGCTGGTCGCGGTGAGCGGCCTTCCCTCCGATCGGACGGAGCCCCTGCTTGCGGAGCTCGTGCGGAAGGAGCTGCTGTCGCTCCAGGTGGACCCCCGCTCCCCGGATCGCGGCCAGTACGGATTCGTCCAGGAGCTGGTGCGGCGCGTCGCGTACGAGACCCTTTCGAGACGCGACCGCAAAGATCGGCACCTGGCCGTGGCGGCCTGGATTGAGGAGTCACGCGGTGCCGAGGACGCCGAGGTGGTGGAGATCGTCGCATCGCACTACCTGGAGGCCTACCGCCTCGCCCCCGAGGACGCGGACGCCGAGCGGATCAGGCAGCGTGCTGCGGAAACCCTGGTCACGGCAGGGGAACGGGCCAGCTCGCTGGCCGCCAACACCGAGGCGGAGCGTTACTTCGAGAAGGCGGCGAGCCTGGTGGCGACGCCGGCGGCGCAGGCCGCTCTGCTCGAGCGAGCCGGCCACGTCGCCTGGCGTGCGCTCCGGGGCGAGGCCGCTCTCGGCCAGTACGCACGCGCTCTCGAGCTCTACGAAGAGCAGGAGATGGCACATGCCGCGGCGCGCGTCTCCGCGTACCTCGGACGGGTGATGGCGGCGCGTGGTCAGGCCGACCAGGCCATCGAACGCATGGAGCGTGGCTTCCAGGTCATCGAGAACGACGAGCCCGACGCGGACCTGGCCACGCTGGCGGAGGCCCTCGGAACCCTCTACTTCTTCACCGGCAACACCGATATGGCGGCACGGCGCATCGCCAAGGCCCTCGACATCGCCGAGAGCCTGCGTCTTCCCGAGGTGATCTCGCGCGCCCTCAACACCCGAGGCCTGGTCGCGGTCCGCTCCAAGCATCCGGAGGAGGCGCTGGCGCTGATCACCCACGCGCTCCAGATCGCACTGGCCAACGACCTGCCCTCGGCAGCGTTGCGCGCGTACTACAACCTGGCGGGAGGGCTGGTCCAAGCCGACCGCTACGCCGACGCCCTGGTCGAATACCGGAAAGCGCTCGCCCTGGCCCGCAAGGTGGGGGATCGTGTCTTCGAGATGGCATTGGCCGGAGAGATCACCTTCGTCCTCGCCCTGACCGGCGACTGGGACGAGGCTCTGAACCAAGCCGGCGAGATCTCGGAAGCGGCGGCCCAGGAATCCCTGCACGAATCCCAGCCGATGATGACTGCGGTCACTGAGATCGGGACCCAGCGCGGCGATCCCGCGGCGGTGGAACGAGCGCTCTCCGCGATGGCACGGCTCAAGGACTCCTCCGACGTCCAGGAGCGCGGCGGCTACTCGATCATCCAGGCCGCCTGGTTGGGGATGACCGGCAACCATCGCGAGGCGCTGGAGGCCGCGGAAAGTGTCCTCCGGATGGGGCAGGAGCTCCACGACTCGCAGGAGTTCATGCGACTGGGTTTCGTGCACGCCATGGAGGCGGCCCTCGCCCTGGGAGACCGGTCCAGTGCCGCCCGCCTGCTCGAGATGGTGGAACAGATGCCGCCCGTCGACCGGTTCCCCTTTCTGAACGCCCAGGCATCCCGATTCCGGGCTCGGCTCCTGGTCCTTGAGGGCGAGGACGGTCCCCTCGTGGAGACCGACTTCGCGGCCGCGGAAGGTCGTTTCCGCCAGATCGGCGCCGGCTTCTGGCTGGCGGTGACCCAGCTCGAGCATGGGGAGTGGCTGATCGCCGGGGGAGGCGCAAAGGATGCGCGGGGCCTGACGGACGAGGCGCTGAAGGCCTTCACGCGCTTGCGGGCGCAGCCCTGGATGGAGCGCGCCCAGCGCCTCCGGCCCGTGGAGGTGGAGACCGTCTCGGTCTGATCCGCAGGACTCCCCCTGCCCTCCCCGGCAGCCCGACCCGCGTCAGTCGGCCCCCTCCGCCCGCCGAACCCGGCGGCTCAGCTGCTCCAGGAGGCGGTAGCAGACCTCCGGATGGGCGACCAGGAGGGGCTTGAACTCCCACCCCGGCAGCCAGTAGATGGTCACGTCCGTCCTGGTCAGGCAGTCCTGCAAACAGCTTGGTGGTGGCCAGGCTTGCCATTGCCAGGATGGTAACAAGGAGGCGGCCAAAGGTCAGCGCCGGCATGGCCCGTGGTGGCCGGACCGGATGAGAGGATGTCAGGGAAGCCGTCCCGGCAGAGAACCCGCCGCCGGGACGCGAGGAGGTTTGCCATGGAAGACACGGAAGTCCTGCACCACATCGAACGGCTGGTCGGCGAGGAGGATGCGCTCTACGCGCACGCGGCGGATGGCCAGGGTATGGACGGCGAGGAGCAGCGGCGACTCCACGACGTCCAGGTCCACCTCGACCAGTGTTGGGACCTGCTCCGCCAGCGCCAGGCCCGGCGCGAGTACGGCGAGGACCCCGCTGAGGCCGTCCTGCGCTCCGCGGGGACGGTCGAGGGCTACACCGGCTGAGCCGGATGCCTCACTCGGTCGGGCCGCCCATCCACCCGCGCCGGCGGAAGAGGT
>PLNE01000102.1:5748-39705 GCA_003141695.1 Candidatus Dormiibacterota bacterium | reverse complement strand
CTGGGCGATCGGGCGCTCACCACAAGCAAACTCGCCGCCGAGCTGCCCGACGTGCCTCCCGGGAGCCTGTACCGCCACGTCGGTTTGCTGCTGAGCGCCGGCGTGCTCGGCATCGCCGCGGAACATCGGGTCCGCGGCGCCGTGGAGCGCACGTACATCCTCCGGGTGGCTGCCGCCCAGGCTGACGCCGCCATGACCACCGAGGAACACCGGCGAGCGTTCATGGCCTTCGTCGCGGGACTGCTCGGCGATTTCGACCGCTACCTCGCTCTGGGTGAACCCGACCCGGCGCGCGACGGCGTGGGCTACCGCATGGGTGCGTTGTGGCTCACCGACGCGGAGCTTGCCGAGTTCCTCCATGACTTGGCTCCGGTGGTCCAGCCCCGCATGGCGAACGCTCCCGCCCCGGGGCGGCGACGGCGCATCGTAGCGGGCGTGTTGATGCCCACCACCCTGGCAGAAAAGGGGCGTGGCCCGCGGCGACGCGAGGGCGCGGTGGAGGGCGGAAGAGGGCGATCTCCCAGCAGTCGCAGACCATGAGCTTCACGGCTTTGGTCTCATGGGGTGGGCAGAGGAGGGGAGGGGTTCGAGGGCCGGGGCCCGTTCTATGAACGCGTCGATCTGTTGGGGGGCCAGGAAGCGCGTCTCAAGGTCATCGCCGTTCGCCCAAGTGCAAGAAGGCGATGCAATGCGCTCAAACGCCTGGTTCCCAGGAATCTGAATACGAATCTGGGCACGTTCCTTCCAAGCTGGATGTCGCGAGTTCGAGTCTCGTCTCCCGCTCCATCGTCGATCATGAGTGCGGGTCGAGGTCGGCCACGAGCACAGGGGGGCTCGCGGCGCACGACGTGGGGTCGAACAGGTACCTGATGCCGACGAGAGACCCTAGCCACGGCAAGGACCAGCGGATCGGTGTGGAGGAGTGCCCACCCCCTGGGACGATCACCACGAGGCGGCCCGGATGCGGCACCCTGGTCCCGGCGCTGAAGACCACAGTCCGGCAGGCAGGTGCTCCTGTCGAATTCAGATTGGGTCGGCGCATAGCCTGGAGATGCAGCTACTGCCTCCCAAGCTGGGTGTCGGCCGCCGGCTCAAGCGGCTGCACCGCCTTCCCGCATGGTCCCAGCCGCTCCCGGGATCAGAGTGCCGGTCGTCGCACCCTTGTCACATCGAGTGCCCACCCGTGTGACAGCTCCGCCACCTGAGCCCTACTGGTTCGAGGGCTACGATCGCTCTGGATCGGGCCCCTCGGAGAGGACATCACCTCGTAGGCGAAGGCAGAGATGAGCATTGAGGTCTACCTCGAAACATCCAGAGTGCGGGTGCACTGGGACAGCGAGGCTCGGTGGATATACATCGAGTATCGGGAGTGGTTCGCCACTGCGGAGGTGGATACCGGGATGGAGGCGTTCCTCAAGGCGCAGCGGGATCACCGGGCTACCAAGTGCTTGAGCGACTCGCGACACCGACGGGTCGTGCAGCCCGATGCGCAGAAGTTGCTCATGGGAAGCTGGGTCCCTCAAGCGGCGGCTCTCGGTTTGAAGCGACTGGCGATCGTCCTGCCGATTAGCCAGGTGGCTCTCGGCACGGTCGAGAGCTTGATGTGCGGCTACCGGGAATACGTCGAGACTGAGGCGTTCGCCACCGTCGAGGAGGCGGCGGCATGGCTGTCGGTCGAGAGCGCGGCGGTGGTAGCGCAAGCCTGACCAGGCGGGAAAGCCAGCTTGGTGATACTGGTGCCGAGGCTCATGACCGTCCGGCCAGAGCAGGCGTGGTCTGTCGGGGAGCGCAGGGCGACGTTCGACCGATCTTTGTCCCACTGCCAGAAGCTGAGTGAAGGCGCTCAAACGGTGGTTTTCGCAGAATCCGAATTCGAATCCGCGCACGTTCCTTCCAAGCTGGATGTCGCGAGTTCGAGTCTCGTCTCCCGCTCCCGCGAGTGAGACGGTTCGCCTGGGCTACCCGCCATGGCTGCTCGCCCAGGCCAGCCCGCATCGCGCCTTGCTGAGCAGGGCCGCCCTGGCAGCGGGCGACCGGGGCGAGTAGGCTCGGGCCTGTGGAACCGGGAGTGCGGATCGACAACTTCTCTTTCGGCTCGATCCGGATCGGCGGGCAAACCTATCACCACGATGTGGTCATCGACCGAGGGCGGGTGCGGGAGCGCCGGAAGGGCGCGTCGAAGCGCCATCGCGAGAGTTACGGCCACACCCCGCTGTCAGCCGAGGAGAAGATCCCATGGGGCTGCCGGAGGCTGGTGATCGGGACCGGGGCCGCCGGCGCGCTGCCGGTGATGGAGGCGGTGAAGGCTGAGGCCCGCCGCCGCCATGTGGAGCTGGTGACGGTGCCGACCGCGCAGGCCATCGACGTTCTCGCCAGCGACGCGAAGGATACCAACGCCATCCTCCACGTCACTTGCTGACCGCGGGTCGCCCTCGGCCCCTGGCGTGTCAGCCGAGCGCGAAGGCCCCATACGTCATCAATCGCGCAGGCTTCGACGCACTTCCTCATGCCACTGCTTCTTGGGCATCGAACTTTTGATGCGGCCGGCCCATTCGGCGCCGAACCGCTGGAACACCGCCTGCTTGGTCACACCCAGCGCTTCTCCGATCTCACGCCACGAGTGGTGGGGGAGTGCAGAGCGGACGGCCTCACGCTCCCGCTCTGCGACCGCCGCCTTGATCGCAGCGATCTCGGCCAAGGCAACTAGGGGGTCGCTTGCTGCTGCCTCCCGGAGGTGCCGATTGAGGGCCTCGATGATGTCCATGGCGTCAGGGTATCTTGACGCTGAGCGCCTGTCAAGGCTCCTTGACCACGGACCAGCGGCCGTGCCAATCCGTGCAAGTTGAGGGCAAGATGAAAAGTCAGCGGGCCTGGCACGTGATCAGCGCGTTTGCAGTTCCGGGCTCCCGCAGCCGCGTCCAAACTTGTACTTGCGGAACAGCGCGGACATTGCACTGATATATAAGGGGTTTCCCACGGCACTGTGCCTTTACTGAGCCTATTGAGACGCCACCCCGCCGCCTCCAGCGGACGTCATGAGAGAGGACGCTGGGCTGGCCCAGCTAGATGATGCACCTGAATTCGCGAGGTACTAAGCAACCGCCTAATCAATAGAAAAGCCGCCTTCTAAGCGCGCAGGTCGCAGGTTCGAGTCCTGCAGGGGGTACTGGTGTGCGACGAGATGAGCACCTTGGGCCCGATAACAGCGTACCCGCCACATGCGTTACACCGCATTGGTTGCCCCCCACAGCATCGTGGTCCGTCTTACGGGGTCAGGCCCAGCTGTCAAGGGCGACATCTGCCTTGGCGGGGCGCCCGGCGGGCCTTTGAGCCCGGGACTCCCTGCAGGTAAACCGGCGTCGCCGCTCCGGGGTTTTTACGACGTGGTCCAATTACCGACCGTGGAGGGTGCCCCAGCCGACAAAAGCGACGACGCAGGCTTCGAGGCGGTGGCCCGGCGCGAGGCCCGCCATCTCTTCGGTATTGCCTATACGATCCTGCGCGACCCGGCAGAGGCAGAGGACGCCGTCCAGGACGTCTTGGTGCGTGCCTGGCGAGCCTGACGCCGCACCGACCGATTCGCTGACCAGGGACCCTGGCTGACCCGGATCTGCGTCAATCGCAGCCTCAGTCGCCGCATCCACCTTCGCCGGCTCCGGACCCGGGAGACAGCCCTGCACGCGCAGATGATGGGCCACGACCCCGAGCCCTTCGATCCCGAGCTTGCGCGAGCCTTTGACGGCCTCACGGCGCAGCAGCGCGCGGTGGTCATGCTCCACTACTTCTTCGGCTACTCGCTCGACGAGTCTGCTGAGATCATGGGTTGCCGGCCCGGGACCGCGCGCAGCCATTTGCATCGCGCCCTAGTCGCTCTCCGGGAGGTGATGAGCCGATGACCGACGACGAGCTCGACCAGGAGAGCCGCGCCCGGCTCCGACGCTTCCTTGGGGAGTCGACATCTCACCCAGCTCCCGCCGGACTCGAGGACTGGCTGGCGCCGCCGCGCCGGCGCCGCCGCTTTGGCGCACGGGGAATCGGTGCGGTAGTGGTCTTCGTGGTCGTGGCCGCCGTCACGGCTGCGATCCTCGTGGTCGCGACAGCTGGCTCCGGCTCGCACCGTCACACGGTGGTGCAGCGCACCCCCAGCCCGTCCCCGGTGGCACCCTCGCCGGTGTTCGGACCCACAGCGGATCAGGTCGGAGCAGGAATCGAGCGCCTCACCGGTGGGGGTTGGGCACTGGTGCAACCGCGCACGGCGCCCCCTGCCAAGAGCGGTCCAGGGGCGAGTATGCCGGTGTTGCAGGCCATCGCCTGCCCGGCACCGGGCGACTGCTGGGCGGTCGGCGAGGTCAACGCGCACGGGCTGATCGATCATCTGGCTGGCGGTTCGTGGAGCGTCGCCGCCCAGCCCTCCTCCGTCCTCGACGTGATCTCCTGCGCAAGCTCCACCGACTGCTGGGCAGTTGGTGGCTCGGCCGCGAACCAGTCGACGGCCGCGTTCGAGCACTACGACGGTCGCGTCTGGAGCGCAGCCGTTGGCCCGCCACAGGGGGAGATCCTCAGCATGACCTGCCCGACGTCCAACGAGTGCTGGGCGGTGGGGGCCACGAGTCCGAACTCAACCGCGCTCGAGCCCGTGCTTGAGCCCCTTCTCGAGCGGTATGACGGCACCGGATGGACGGTCGTCACCGGGCCGCCCAGTCCGACGGGCAGCGGACCCGACGAGATCGACCTCCGGGCGGTCACGTGTGCCAGCTCCGATGACTGCTGGGCGGTGGGCAGCGACTCCTCGACCTCCTCCGGCCTGATCTGGCATTACGACGGGACCGCATGGGTGGTGGCCTTTGGGTCCACGAGTCTGAGTCGGTTTTCGTTAGAGAGCGTCAGCTGTTCGGGACCGGACGAGTGCTGGGCGGTCGGAAATGGCGTGGTCCACTACGACGGCACCGGGTGGAGCGTCCTCAGTGCTCCGTCATGGCCGGTAACTGGACCGCCTGCTCTCGTGGCCGTCACCTGCGCCGGGCCCAACGACTGCTGGGCGGTCGGGTCCGTGGACAACTCGGGCGCCGCCGCCGAGGAGACGCTGGTTGAGCAGTGGCAGGGCAGCGAGTGGACATCGGTGGTGTCGACCCCTCCGACCGGCGTCCAGCTCAACGGCGTGGCCTGCTCGGCGCCCGACGACTGCTGGGCGGTCGGCGACGCCACCAATGTGTCGGCGTCCGGTAGCCCGCTCAGCTCCACGTCGCCTCCCTCTCCGGGCTCTGGGGGCGGAGGCTCCAACATATCTCCGGCCACCCCGATCCCTGGCTGCGACTCCGCGTATCAGGATGACCTCGCGGCCGTGGCGCCCTCTCCTCTGCCCGCCGCCGAGTACACGCAACTCGATCACGGCCTCCTGTTCAGCTACGGATACGGCTCGGGACCCGTGTACCTGACCGGTCAGCTCGTCTGGTACGAGTCCGGCGACGAGACCGCGATCATGGTCGACCCCAGCGTCCGTGATCCGGTCACGGTGAGCTTCACTGGCCCGACCGGGAGCAGCGCGACCTTCGAGGGCGAGCAGACCGTCACCATCGCACCCACCGCGAACGGCTGGGCCTTCGTCGAGGGTCGGCTCATGCCCACCGCCGCCGGCTGCTGGACGATGCAGGCCACGTATGGTTCGAGCACTGAGAGGGTGGCTTTCACGGTGGCACCCGGTTCACCTCCCCCCGGGTGAGCCGCGTGCCTACCTTCCGATCTGAGCGAGCAGGCAGAAGGAAGGCCAGCCGCCTTCTAAGCGCGCAGGTCGCAGGTTCGAGTCCTGCAGGGGGTACTGGTCGGTCTCAGCTCCGTGACCACGGCCTCTTCACCTCCGACAGAGCTCCCGGACCACTCGTGAGGGTCAGGGAGACGAAATCCAAACTGCTGAATGGTCTGCCCTGGGTTTTGTGGAGTCGGATTACTGGACTGGCATGCTGTTGTCGCACCAGGAGGACAGCATGGGAAGAAGGGGTTACCCGCCGGAGTTCCGTCAACGGGTGCTTGACCTCGTCGCAGCAGGCCGCCGTGTCGGCGATGTCGCCCGCGACCTCGGCATCAGCGACCAGACCGTATACAGCTGGCGGAGACAGGCGCGGGTGGACCAAGGGGTCGAGGCGGGTCTGACCTCGGTGGAGCGCGCCGAGTTGGCGGCGGCCCGGCGACGCATCCGAGAGCTCGAGAGCGAGCTCGGCATCCACCGCAAGGCCGCCGAGTTGCTGAAAGAAGCGACAAGCCCAAAAGTAGGTGCGCGGCCATTGAGGTGATCACCGCGTCCGCTCTGCCAGCACAGCTCGCCTGTCGTGTGCTCCAGGTGTCCGAGTCCGGCTTCTACGCTTGGCGGTCGCGTGCGCCTTCCGCGCGGGCTGTCCGACACGCCTGGCTCACCGATCTGATCCCATAGGTCCACAGCGCCTCGCGGGGAACCTATGGGATCCGTCCCGTTCACGCCGACCTGACCCTCGGGCAGAGTGTCGCCATCGGCCATCAGGCCGTCGAGTTGCTCATGCGCCGTGCCGGAATCCACGGGATCTCGGGTCGCCCTCGCTTCCGGCACATCCCCGGCATGGCCACCGCCAGCGACCACATGGATCGGCAGTTTCATCGCGACGATCTGGATCAGCTATGGGTTACAGACATCACCGAGCACTCAACCAGGGAGGGCAAAGTCTACTGCGCCGTCGTTCTCGATGCCTGTTCACGAAGGGTGGTCGGTTGGTCGATCGACGGAACACCAAGCACAGCGCTCGTGACCAACGCTCTGGGGATGGCCATCGAGCAGCGCCGGCCCCAAGGGGAGACCATCATCCACAGCGACCAGGGCACCCAATTCACCTCGTGGGCCTTCACTCGCCGAGCTGTCGATTCCGGCCTCTTGCCATCCATGGGCTCGGTGGGTGACTGCTTCGACAACGCGGTCATCGAATCATTCTGGAGCAGGATGCAGGTCGAGTTGCTGGATCGAAAGCGCTGGGAAACGCGGATCGAGTTGGCCAGCGCGATCTTCGAGTACCTCGAGATCTTTCACAATCGGCAGCGTCGACACTCGTCTCTGGGTATGCTCACCCCGGTCGAGTTCGAGGTTCGCCACCAGCCAACGACGGCAGCATGAGTCCAAGAATCGGGCTCCACCGAACTCAGGACACCCCAGAATCTCCAACGAACCCCGGGCGGTTTAGCCCGGCGTGCCGTCAGCTCTTGGAGTGGATCGCCCTCGAAGCTGAGCCCTTGATCATGCCCCGCGCCGCAGGGGCTGATGGACTGCAGGGGCGGATCACGAGCCGTCGGCCGCGATGCCCCCAGCCCAAGCTGCACACTCAGCGACGAGTCGATCGAGGCCAAGGGGGCCGAGGTCGAGGGCAGCAGCGTAGAAACTCTTGAGATCGAACGCCGGACCGAGGCGCCGCCTGGCCTCGTCGCGGGCGGTGAGCCACGCTCGCTCTCCCACCTTGTAAGCGATGGCCTGCCCTGGCCTTCCTGGTAACGATCAAGCTCGCTGGCCAGGAAGTCGCGTGCAGAGCAGGTCCGGGTGAACAGGAACTCCCGGCCGAGCTCGGGGGTGCACGTCTTCGCGGGGTGAAAGCGCTCTTCGACGGGGATCCGGAGCTCGAGGTGCATGCCGATATCGACCACCACTCGGACAGCCCGCAACAGCTGGGCATTCAGGAAGCCGAGCCGGTATTCGGGCCTCTCCATATAGCCAAGCTCGCCCATGAGCCGCTCCGCATACAGCGCCCACCCCTCACCGTGGCCGCTGATCCATACGCTGCGCTGGAAGCGTGTCAGCCAATCCTTCCGGTAGCGCACCTGGCCGATCTGGAGATGATGGCCCGGTACCCCCTCGTGGTAGCAGGTGGTGACCTCAGCCCAGAGCGGAAAGACGGTCCGTCCTTGGGATACCACGTGCGACCGGGCCGGCTGAAGTCCTCCGCCGGACCGGTGTAGTAGGCCGCGGCGGCTCCGCCGGGCGGAGCGATCATCGCCTCGACCCTTGTCAGCGGTTCCGGGATGTCGAAGTGGGTCCCGTCGAGGTCCGCGATCGTCCGGTCCATCAAGTCCTGGAGGAACACCCTCAGGTCGTCCTCCCCGTGGACCGCCCGCGCCGCCGAATTCAGCGGATCCCCCTGCACGTAGCCGTAGAGGGACAGCGTGGTTGCCACGTCTGGGTCCACGGTGAGGAACTGGCCGACGGTGGGGTCGTAATAGCGGGCAAGAGCGGTGCACAAAGCGTCACGGTGGCGGTGGGACATGAGCTGATCGTCTCGTGAAGATGCCGATCGATCGGTTCAGAGTCGCCACGGTTAATCCACGCTGCCTAAGCTCGAGAAGTAGCGCCGTTTCGTCCCGGGCGCGGTACCAGAAGACCAACAGTTTGCGCTCCTTTCTTATGACTTCGAGTCCCCGCGTTCCGAAGTCGGAACGGACCATCCCTAGTGCGCGGATAGATTCATACGAGATATCCGATCCGCGCACCCACCACCCAAAGAAGAAGCTCATCGGTGCTCGTAGGCCGATACGAAGCGAGTCCGCACGCAAGGTGAGGTGGGCCAGGGGGATTGAAGCGTTGAAGAGACCCAGTTTCATACCCCCGGTCAACCGCGCTTCCCCGCCCCTCGGCGGCGCGTGTGTACCCGGCATCACGGTTGCCACACCCAGGTGTTGCTTACACCTGCCTGGCCGCTGATCCCGACGCCCAATCCACCGCCGACATAGATTGTGGTCACCTGCTGCCCGCAACTCCCAGTCCCACCCGCGATTGTCGCGTCAAACGAGGGGCCTGCACCGCCGGAAGCGCCGGCGTAGTCGAAGTTGTTTCCAAGGTCCTCTGGTGTCCGGGCGCCGATGCCCACAAACGGTCCTGTCGTTATCCCCGCGCTGGCTCCGGCAGTCAATTGGCCGCCAATGGTTCCGGTGAACCCGATGCCGTTGGCGTTGAAGACGAAGCAGCCTGAGCCGCTCACGCCGACCGCAGCTCCAGCCGAGGCTTGAACGCACCAGCCGAACTCATTGTTGTGGACGGCGTCGTTCACCCAACCTGCCGCGTCACCCCAGCAGGTGTCGCTGCCCCAAAGCCCACAGTCCCCGCTCGGGTCGGAGCTGTTGAGTGGATTCCCCTGGACGTAGCCGTAAGGGCTCAGGGTCTTGGCCACCAGGGGATCGACGCTGAGGAACTGACCGGTGCTGGGATCGTAATAGCGGGCAAGAAGGGTGCCCACCGCCTTCCCGTCGTACCTCGACCGGTTTTCCCAGCACCGGTCTGGGGATTCCGGCCTGCGGACCCCGACGCGCGGCCAGGAGAGGACGTCGAGCGCCTTAACGCGGTTTTCGGGGCACACGGCCTCGGCGCCGGAGGCGGTCGGGGGGGCGCTGGGGGTCACGGCGGCCGGCATCGAGGAGTGATTGTCGGCCAGGCGGGCGACTAAAGGGGCGATGTCGGCGACGTCGTCACCGCCAGTATCGAGGCACCCCGCAGGCAGCCTCTCGATACCCGGGAATTCGGAGGGCCCCGAATTCAGGCGCGAGTTCAGGGGAGGTATCGAGAGGGTGCTGTGTTACATGGCCCGCACCCTCCCAGGTCAGCGCCTCGGCAGCCGGGTCAGGTGGGCGCCGACGGCGCCATCGAGGCAGGCACCACCCCCGCCGCCCCGCCGTCTTGAAGGACCGTGGGGACGGCGGGACGGTGTCCGTGCCGAGGCCCGTCAGCCCCGGTCCGGCGGAGATCGTCAGGGCTTGTAGGCGCCGCCCCGTGGGCTCACGGTGACCACAGTGATCACCAGGTCGGCTTCGTCGCGACGATAGATCACCCGCCAGTCGCCCACCCGCAGCCGCCACAGCCCGACGCTGCCGGCCAGGCGCTTGACATCCCCCTCCGGCAGCCCGTCGATGGCCCGTGCGAGCCGCTCCCGCACGTCACGCCCCAGCCGGCGGAGCGACTTCTGGGCCTCCGGTCGGACGTCGATCCGGTAGCTCGGCTCAGTCAGCGAGCAGCTCCCGCTTAGCCTCTTCCCAGGGGATGCTGGGGCGGGGGTCGGCGAGGGCCTCGTCGACCGCCCGGCGCTCCTCGTCAGTGAACGGCTCGTCGTCCCAGGGGGCAGCTTCCAGGCGGGCGATGGCCGGGTCCTGGGCACGCTCGAGCAGCACCGCCGCGGGCTCCAGGGAGGCCTCGGGCAGCTCGTCGACCAGGCGGTGGAGGTCAGCGCGGGTCATGGTCCAACCGTAGCATCTCGCCGCCGAGTATCAGGGACCAACACGCCCATGACGCGGACGGTGCCCACGGCTCACCGGGTCGTCTCTGGTCATCGCCAGACCCGCCCATGACGCCATCATCCGAACGCTCCGTACGCCGCGTACGCCTTCCCCCGCCTCCACGCTCACCTCTCTTGCGTTTGCGCCGTTCATGGATACCGTACCCTATGCACCCTCCGGTCATCTGTTCGATCCACCGTTCCCTGGCGCCACGTCGGCCCCAAACCGGCGGCCTCTAGGAGCTCTGAGCCCGTCACGTCGTGCGCCTGGCCGGGGTCAGACCTTTCGGCAGACGGCTGGGCCACGCCGGACGGGCCGGCGCGCCGTGCCTACCTCCGCCAGCGCATCAGGGAGGGCTCAAGACGAGCAAACCTGCGGATGCCGCCGCGTACGAGGCGGAGGGTGATCGTCGACCCTGCAGACAAGGTGTGTGACAAGGTTGTAACGGACCAGATCGCCGCGTACGCTCCTGTACGCGCAAACGGCCACCGACAAGCGCGTCTGTACGCTCACACGCTTCGGGGGATTGCGTCTGTACCCACGATCACGTCACACCAGCGCCGTGACGTACGCAGCGTATGCTGCGTACTCGTCGCTCGCTGCGGTAAGGGCGCGGGGCCCGGAGGCGACTCGTACGCGATTCGTACGCGCCGGCTGCTGGGATGGCACCGTGCAGCAGCCTCTCGTCGAGCCGCTCCCCATGGGCACGGGCCGAACCCGTGTCGCCCCGCTGCTGCGGACTGTCCCCGAGGCAGCCCGGATGCTGAGCGTCAGCGTGCGGACGGTCTGGCGCCTGGTCGACGACGGCACTCTTCCCGTCGCGCACATCCGAGGGTCGGCGCGGATCAGTGATCAGGCGATCCGCGACTTCGCAGCCCGCGCCTCCCGCTGGCATCGACGGCCGGTGCGGAGAGCCGCAGGATAGGTCTGAGGTCGATCGAATGAGAGCTTGGCTAGCTGCAACGCCCACGCTTGTCGACTTCGGCCGTCGGGCGCGCTCTGCCCTCCCGTTGCCGGTCCGCCTCGAGATGCCGGGTCAGGCGACGCGAGCCCGGGCGCGGGAAACGCGGCGGCGCAGCTGAGGTTGGAGACCCAAGGCGGCGGCGATCCGCGCGTAGGTGTCGATGGTGGGGCTCTTGCGGCCGCGCTCGATCCTGCTGATCTCCTCCTGGGCCACTCCTGCTCGGGCAGCGAGCTGAGCCTGGGTGAGGTGCAGATCACGCCGGCCGGCGATGAGGGAGGTGATGAGGCTGTACTTGAGCTCCTTGGCTCGGAGGTCGCGAACGGCCGCCGGCCCTTCGGCCTTCGCCTCGGCCTCGATCTCCGCGTAGAACTCGTCCCAGCCGCTCATGATGGCCTCAGTCTATGACCGCTCACTCATAATGACAAGCTCGCTCGCTTGGGCTCAAGGCGCGGCGATTCCCTGGTTCTGGCGCCGCCCCGAAGAGCCTGGTCTGCCGGCACCATCCAGTGGAGACGGCCGCGTGGGAGACTTTAAGGACTAATTTATCTCTTACTATACTGCCGCAGTATACTATGGCATATGGTTAGCCTAAAAGTCCGCTCCTCTCCCCGTGCGGAGCGCGTCGTGGCGGCCCTCCGCGGCGTCCTGCCGCCGACCGCCCGGGTGGAGATCCTCGACGAGTCCGGTGCAGACAGCCTGCTGCGCCTGAACGGGAGGCGCCTTTCCGTGCGGTGGGTGCCGCGCGGCTGGCCTCGCGATCTCACCAACTCTTTGAACCAGCGACCGCTTCCCGACGTGGTCA
This sequence comes from Candidatus Dormiibacterota bacterium, assembly GCA_003141695.1. GTDB lineage: Bacteria > Chloroflexota > Dormibacteria > Aeolococcales > Aeolococcaceae > Changshengia. The sequence continues at coordinate 27,673 of PLNE01000102.1, read as the reverse complement.
TCGCCCCCCAGATGTCACCAGGAGCGCAGGAAGTCGCCCGGCGTCACTCCGTTGGGTGGCTCGATGAGAGCGGCGCCGCAGAGATCAGCACACCGACGCTTCTCGTCGTACGAAGCGGCTCGCACCGGTTCACCCCAGAGCCGAGCGGCTGGCGCCCGTCCACCCTCGGAATCGCGGAGGCGCTCCTCTCCGGGGTTCGAGGGACCGTGGACGCGATCTCCCGAGCGACCGGGTACTCGCCGAGATCGGCACAGGTGGGGCTGGCGCTCCTCGAGACGCGCGGTCTGTTGCGAGCGGAGAAGCGGCGCGGGCCGGATGCGGCACGGAGGATCGCCGAGTGGGACCGACTGCTGGACGACTACGCGGACGCTGTGGCACGCCTCGCCCCGCCTCTGCGGCTGGAGGTTGGCATCCTCTGGCGCGATCCGGCTTCGGAACTCCGGGATCTGGGTGACCGCTGGGCTCAGCGCCGCATCAGCTGGGCGCTGACCGGGGCGATGGCCGCCAGCCTCGTCGCCCCCTTGCTGACCACTGTCTCCTCCGCCGACGTCTTTGTCGACGCCCGCACCGAGCCCGCGTTGCGCCTTGTGGCCGAGGCTGGCAGTCGCGAGCCGATGGCCGGTGGGCGATTGATCCTCCGGCCGTTCCCGAGCGCCGGAACGCGACATCTCACCACAGACACCGATGGTCTGCGGATCGCCCCCTGGCCCCGGATCTTCGCAGACCTGCGTCATCTCGGTGTCCGCGGGGAAGAGGCTGCCGAGCACCTCCGTGACCTCAGGCGACCCACGTCGTGAACCCAGAAGCCGAACGGAGTCGGCAGGCACGGCGTGCAGCCGAGCGCGCCTTGGTCCGGTCGGGGCGGTGACCGGGTAAGTGGCATATATTTGCCATCATTTATGTGCTAGTATGGCGCCATGGCCCGCACGAGCTCCCTTGCCGCCCACCGTCAAACCAAGCCGGGCCACATCGTCACGGCAACCACCTTCCGCGAGCTCCCGCCATCGACGGCGGCTCATGCCCTGTCCCGTCTGGCGGCCCGAGGGGAACTCGTACGCGTTCGACGTGGCCACTACTACGTGCCGAGGACGAGCAGGTTCGGACCTGTCCCGGCTGACCGTCTCCACGTCGCTCTCTCAGCCCTCGATGAGGTCCGCTACACGCCCGGCGGCGTGACCGCGGCCAACACCCTCGGCTTCACCACTCAGCTGCCCATGGGGCGCGCCGACATCATCTCGACCCGAGGCCGGCGGCTGCGCCGACGGGGGCTGGAGGGGCTCCGGATTCTCGAGAGAAGCCCGGCGAGGCGCTCCCTGACCCTTGACGAGAATGCGTTTCTGGAGGTGCTCCGCGACATCAAACACCTCTCGGATCTCTCCGCGGAGGAGACCCGCGCTCGGGCCGTTCAACTCATCCGCGATGGGGTCGTTTCTCTGGATCGCATGGCCACCGCAGCCTGGGATGAGCCGCCAAGGGTCCGAGCCATGCTTGGCGCCCTGGCTGAGGCCGTCGAGGCCCCGGCCGCGGTTGTGAAGCGATACCGAGAGATGGTCCATCCTTGCTCCCGCTACGCCTTCGGTCCGCTGCGCGACCTCCCGACTGCCCGATCCTGGGGAGCTCAGTGATCGACCCACGCGTCGACAAGGCAGACTTTGCCGACCTCTGTCGGGTCGCTGCTGATGCCCTGCACAGCAACAACCCGGCACTCTTGGCGATCCTCGAGAAGGACTACTGGGTGACCCGCGCCCTCTGCGCCATCGCCGACGGGCACTCCGACGATGTCGTCCTCAAGGGCGGTACGAGCCTCTCAAAGGGCTGGCATCTCACCGAGCGATTCAGCGAGGACATCGACCTCGCCGTCAACCCCGGCGGGCGCGGGGAGGCGGCTCGAGACACCTTGCTGAAAGGCATCGCGCGCACTGTCGCCGATCAGTGCTCCCTGCCCTCAAAGCTTAAGGACAGTGGCAGGGGCCAGCACCGGACCCTGGCCTACGGCTTCGATGCGATATGGGCTGGGGGCGAACTGGTGCAGCCGAGCGTCCTGCTGGAGATGGGAGTGAGGAGCGCGTTCGCTCCCGTCGCCACTCTGCAGCTGAGAACCCTGCTCGCCGATGCGGTGCCCGCCGCCGATGCGGAGCTTCCCTCGTGCAGCCTGTCCGTCTTGGGCGCCGAGCGAACCCTGGTCGAGAAGCTCTTCGTCATCCACGGCACGGTTGCACGGCACCTGAGCGATCCCGACACGTCCTCACTGACGCGCATTGGCCGTCACTACTACGATGTGATCAGACTCCTGGGCGATGACAGTGTCAGGGCCTCCGTCGGAACCGGCGCATTCTGGCAGATGGCAAAGGATCACGACGCGCTCGGCTCACGGGAGTTCCGCAACCACCTTGGTCCGCCCGATCTCGACTTCGCTGGCAGTTCGGGTCTCTTCCCCGATGAACCACTCCGCACCACACTCGCCCGAGAATACGAGCGTGACCGCAGCCTCTTCTTTGGCGCCTCGCCATCCTTCGAGAGCGTGCTCCAAACCCTGGTCGCAATCCGACCACGCCTGACACCGTGATCGCCCGTTCCAGGTGAGCACGTGCGTGCACTCTCCGTGGATCAGCTAGGACTCGATATCCCCGCCGGACGAGGCGGCCCCTGGCTCGGTCACGCCGAGGGGCCTATCGCGCTACCTTGCCAGCGCAACCCGGCAGGACGCGGCTGACGAGGCTAACTGACACCCAATCCGGGAATTGGCCAGTCGCGAGCCGTCCACTCCTCAGCACCAATCCCGACGTCGTATCCACCACCGTTGACTTACCTGTGCATCGCCAGGAGGCCGGCGAGGGCCATCCCCCCGCCACCGAAAACGAGTACGTAGGAGAGGCCCACCAGCACAAGGTCCTGCCCCGAGGAACGTGCTGAAGCCCTGAACGACCTGAAGATGTCACGACGTTCCAGGGTATCCTCGACCGGCTCGGGCGCTGGCAGAAGCGCCAGGAAGGTGGAGAGGTCATCGCTCCGATATCTCCGCTTGAGAAGCACTGTCAGGGTCGATCCGTCATCGAGAATCAGTGCGTACCAGCCGCCGGCCCCTCGGCGACCGGTGGCAGGCCGGCCGGGGAGCAGGCTGACGCGCATCACCGTCGATATTGGCCGCTGGATGTCGTGCCGAAGAGGTCTCCGGACGGTGATCGCTCCTCCGCGGACCGTCACCAGGTCGCGGGTGATGACGCCGAATTCGATCGCGCCACCGAGGAGCATCACAAAGCCACCGGTGAATGCCAGGGTCAGAGGAGTCCAGCCGGTGGCCACCCCGCTGGCGGCGGCCATCGCGGCCAGTATCACCACGGCGCTCGGTGGGTACCACCGCACAAGCCGTGTCCGACTGAAGCGAGGTCGTAGGACCAGCTCGACGGACCCTTGCGCTGTGGCAGCAGGCATTGCGGCGGCACGAAGGATACGCGGCCGCGAAGGGAAGACAATCACTACGGTCGGCGCAACAGCATCCCCCGCTGCTCAGCGATGAGCGGGCGACGGTCGCCAGCGCCGGAGGCTACCCGAAGATGGCCTGGACGGCGGCGGCCGCCTGGGCCTCCATGCCGCGGGTGACATGGGCGTAGACCGAGAGGGTGATCGCCTCCGAGGCGTGGCCGAGGATGCGGCTGACGACGTGAGCTGGCACGCCGCCCTGAAGCATCAGGGTGGCCGCGGTATCGCGCAGCGCGTGGAAGGTCATCGGAGGCAGCCCGGCGCTGTCCAGGTGGGTGTGGAAGGCCCGGCCGAGGGTCTGCGAGTGCATGAGGGTCCCGTCGCTCCCCGGGAAGACCATCCCGTCCGCCGGCGCTGACCTTGCCCGGTGGGCCGCCAGGGCCTGGACGGTGACCTGCGGGATCGGGATGTCGCGGAGGCTCCGGGTGGTCTTGGGGGTGTCGATAATCCGGCCTCCGCCGATCCGGGTGGTGACCGTCCCGCGGACCAGGACGCGGCCGCCCTCGAGGTCGATGTCCCTCCAACGCAGGGCGCGGATCTCGCCCGAGCGCATCCCCGTGGTCAGCGCCAGGGTGTAGAGGGCCGCGAACCCCTCCCCCTTCGCCGCCTCGATCAACCGCCTGGCCTCCGCGGCGTCGAGGATCACCTTCTCCCGGGTGTAGACCTTGCGTGGGAGCCGGACGTTGCGCGACGGGTTGCGCTGGATGAGCGACCGCTTCTCCGCGTCGTTGAGGAGAGCCTTGAGGATCACGCCGACGAAGTTGGCGGAGGACCCGGCCAGCCCTTGGGCAGCCAGCCGGCCGTAGAGATCGGCGAGGTGGCGCTCGGTGACCTTGGCCAGGGGAACGTCGCCCAGCACCGGGAGGACGTGGAGCCGGAGGGTCCGCTCATAGGTGGCCCACCCCTGGGGCTTCATCGAGGTCCGCCGCTCGCTCAGCCAGTCCTGGGCAAAGGACGCGACCGAGGCCTCGGCGGCCGGCCGCCACTCCCCCCTCTTCGCCTCGGCCTTGCGTCGGGCCTCGGCCAGGGTCCGGCCGTAGCAGGCGACCCGCTTCCCGTCCGCCAGCTGGACCCGGATGACCCAGAGGCCGTCGTCGCGCCGGTACCCGTCCCCCTTGTGCCGGTGCCGCTCGATCGCCGCCATGGTGGCCGGAGGCTACCACAACTGTGCCTTTCACTGTGCCATTTGCTGGCACGGGCTGGCACAGCCTGACCCAATCTGCCTGCTATTGAAGGGGTTTCCCGATCTCCGCTAGACGCCGTGGCAATACTTGGCCTTTCATCACAACCCGAAGCAATGCGCACCAGCGCCGCCACCGAGCCGATCCGAATACGAATCTGAGCGCATTCCTTCCAAGCTGGATGTCGCGAGTTCGAGTCTCGTCTCCCGCTCTCGGCTCCGAATCCGAGTTGCCTCGCCGCTCACCCCAGCGGTCTCGGCGGGATGAAGGCCCCGGCTCAGAACTTGTGGCGGGTGTGCCCGAAGGGATCGCCCTTGGCGTACGCGAAGACTTTGGTCGGCGCCACCCGGAACACATGGCTCGGGGAGCCTCCATCGTAGAAGCAGCCGTCTCGAACCATGAAGCGCCACCGCCCGTCCCACTTGGTTCCCCAGGCTGCAGCGAGGTGCTGAAGCACCTCGTGGTCAGTGACGCGCAGTGCGTCGCCCTCGACGACCACGTCCAGCCCGCCGTCCCAGCCGTTGCAGCCAGTGGTCAGCACCACGTGCGGGTTGCTGCGCAGGTTGGCGTACTTCTGCTCGTCGGCTCCGGTGGAGAAGTGGAGAGCCTCGTCGACCCACACCGCGACCACTGGGGTCACATGTGGCCGGTCGTCGGCCCTGACGGTAGAGATCCAGAACAGCTCGGCCTTCTCGAGTACGCGGCGGGTCTCATCCCATGGGGTGGCGACCGCCACCGGGTCACTGTACCGCGGGTCCAGAGTGGTCACCGGTGTGGGCATCGCCGACCTCCTTGACGCCTTTGAGGTAGTTCTATCGTCCAGGACCGGCTGTGTATCCGCCGCGATCGCCGCCGTCTCCTCGGTCCCGACCACTCACCCCTCGCTCGACGGACGACATCTGCGCTCGTGACTATGATGGAACCGTGCTTGGGCAGACTCCCGACCCGGCGTGGAACGGGGATGAGCGAACGACCCTGACGGGTTTCCTTGAGGATCAGCGATCCACCCTGGCCTGGAAGTGTCAGGGACTCTCCGACGCTCAGCTCAAGACGCCGTCGGTCCCTCCCTCCAATCTCACCCTGCTTGGACTTGTCCGCCACATGGCCGAAGTCGAGCGAAGCTGGTTCCGTCGGCGCTTCTCTGGGGAGCCGATTGGGCGGATCTGGTGTACCGAGGCTCAGCCCGACGCCGACTTCGATTCGGTCGCGGACGCCGATGTTGCCGAGGCCTTCTCGATGTGGGGGGATGAGTGCCGGATCGCGCGGTCCATCCTGAACGATCTGGACTCGCTGGACGTGACCTTCAGCACCCCCGACTACCTCGAGATGTCGGCGCGCTGCATGGTCAACCACATGATTGAGGAGTACTCCCGGCACAACGGTCACGCTGACCTGATCCGGGAGCGGATCGACGGGAGGACGGGGGATTTCCCCTCGCCCGAGGAGCACGTTCCTCTCCCCGGCCAAGACTAAGTGGCCCGTGGCGTAAGTTCGTGAGGGTGTCGTAGAGGCCCTGCTGGCGGCCTTCGCGAGCTCCCGAGGGAGGCAGGTCAGCTGTTGATTTGAGGCGCGTCGGGCGGTCACGGCGACGATCGTTGAGCGCTGTGTCGGCCCTTCGCTTGCATTGGGCCAGTCAAGCACTCGCGACCCCATGCCCCGTGGCGACCCGTCGGGCACGGCGGAACGAGGCTGCCACCTGGGCAGCGGTGGGCTCGTCGCCTAGGGGCATGACATGAAGCGCGTCCACGACCGGAAGATCGGCTAGGCGCTGTGCCATCTCAAGGGCCAACTCGCATCCTCCCCCGGCGCACACCTGGGTATAGGCCGAGTCAGGCAGGTCGCAGCCAGGCAGGGAGCGGGCACGATCAGCCATGGCGCGAGTCCGCAGGACTCCTACGGTCACGTAAACACGCAGTCCCTTCAGCAGCCCCGCCTCGCCAGCGCGATCCAGGAACCGGGTCAGTGCGGGGATGCTGAAACACATCTGGGTATGAGCGAAGGTTGCGCCGCACTCGACCTTGCGCCGCAGCAGCCGCAGCTCTCTATCTGGATCGGTGGCAAACGGGTTCACTACACAGCCTCGCGCGATGGGCAGCGGGGCCAGCCATTCCCCGGCAGCCGCGAGCAACTGCGTCCCGGTCATGTCGCCCACCCGGCGGATCCCGGGAACGTCGTCGCCGTGGAGGCAGACGATTCCGTCGCAGCCGAGGGCGGCAGCGCCAATCACCTGGCTCTGGAGCGCTAACCGGTTGCGATCCCGCGCCGAGATATGGACCACGGTGCGGACCCCCTGCTCCCGCGCCAGGGCCACCGCCGCAAGTGGCGACATCCGCGCCTGCCCAGCGTGATTGTCGGTGAGCACGACCAGTTCGACGTCCTGCGCCAGCTGTGCGATCCGCTCTGTGACGCGTGCAGTAGCGGGGTGCGCGGGTAAGGAGATCTCGGCTGAGACCAGCGCCCGGTGTGGCATCGACGGATCATCGCGCAGGCAGCGGCGATGGTGCATCGTCGATGCGGCCGGTGCCCTGGGGTGAACCAGGGCTGCGACGACGAGCCGAGTATCACCCCACCGACGGCAATTCGTGGGGCAAGCTCATCTGGTTCGGGGGCGTCTGCCTTGGGGCGCGAACATGGGTGCGCCTCCGGTGGAGAATATCCCGGACGTGTATGTGCTGGAGTGCGCTGCGATGGGCAGGGTGTGCCGTCATCTTGGCGCCCTGCCGGAGCTTCGCTCCTCCAGGATTGCGACGGCGAGGCGGGCGGGCTGATCTCGGGGGGCGAAGTGCCCAAGCCCTTTCAGAAGGGCGACGGTTGACCCGGGAATGGCGTGTGCGAGCTCAGGCAGCAGGGCCCTGCTGAGCGCAGCGGGGCTCTTGGCTCCGCCGAGGAGCACGGTGCGGGCGGTGATGTGGGAGAACCGCGAGGGGTCGGGGGCGTCGAGGGCTGCTTGAAGGCGATGCTCGACGAGGTTGGATTCGAGGAGCCGATCCATGCGGTACCAGGCCTCCCCCCGGATGACGCCTCGTAGGACTAGGCGGAGGTACCAGAGCGGGAGGCGGCGGGCCGGCCCGGGCGCGAAACCGGAGTGCTTTGTCATCCAGGCGAAGGCCCCCCGCCGATCTCCCTGGTCGAGCAGTCGCCCGTATCCGTCGAACCACCCGGTCCCGAACTGTCCGCGCAGGGGGATCCCGGGGTCGTAGACGAACACCTCGGCGATTGTGTTGTGGCGTCGGGCTGTCTCGAGAGCTACGAGACCGCCGAAGCTGTGACCGAAGACTGACTTTGCCCCGGTCGCTGCAGCGATGGCGACGAGGTCGGCGCATTCGTCGTCGATGCCATGGTGCTCGCGTTGCGGGCCGCTTCCTGGCCTGGCGCGCCGCTCCATGATGTGGACCTGGTAGTCGTCCGCTAGGGCCCGGGCGAGCGGGAGGTAGTCGGAGCCGTCCCACAGCACGCCGCCCACGATGACCAGCCCTGGCCCCTGGCCGAGCGCGTGGTAGGCGATAGTCGTGCCGTCTGCGGAAACGGTCGAGGCGGTGCGCACACCGTCGAACAGGGCAGTGCTCATCCCATGTCCAGACGTCGAAGGTTGGCCGTCGGTGCCGCCTCGAGCTTCTCCAGCAGCCGCCGCGTCTGATCCTGGTAGGTCCAGTAGTCGACACCGCAGTCCTTCACGAACGCCTCGAAGCGCGCTTCGAGCAGCCCGCAGCAACGGTCGACCAGTTCGTCACCTTTGGCGGTCAGCCGCACGTGGCGACGGTTGCCCTGGCCAGCGATGGTCTTGACCTCGAGTAAGTCATCATCGGCGAGGACACGGACCATGCGGCTGGCGGACGGTTCGCTGAGGCCGAGCCAACCCGCGATGTCTCGCTGCGTGCCCCCGTACTCCCGCACGGCGAACAACGCCAGGAACCTGTGGTAGGACACGCCCGCCGCCTCCCGCAGGAGTCCGTCAGCGACGCGATCGAGACGAGCGGTCAGCTTGTGCAGCTCGTAGCTCAACTTTGTGGGCATGCCCACTAATATAGCATACTAAGTTAGTACAGCAAGTACCACGGTGTCACCGCTCCGACCGATCGTCGTCCCATCCGCGAAGCGGACCGTTCCCTCCAGGTATTCACCCATATCCCGAGCACACGGAGGTCCGGCTGGTACCAGAGTGGTATCATCGGGCCATGGCCATGACCGTTCGCACGGACCCTGAAATGGAGAAGGCCCTGACCGCCCTGACAGAGGCCGAGGGCGCCTCCCGGCAGGAGATCATCCGCCGGGCCGTGCTGGACCGCTACGAGCGACGTGGACATCTCGCCCGGGTGGAGGCCAGTTCGGACCGCATGCTCAACCGGTGGGGGGACGTCCTGGAGCGCCTCGGCCGGGCGTGACCGAGGTCGAGTACCTCGATCTCGAGGACCTGCTGGGGCTGGTTCGCGCGATGGGGGTCGGGCCAGTGCGGGACGTCGGCCTCCTCGATTCGGCGGCCGCTCGGCCGAGATCGAGCCCGTTCGGAGCTGACGCCTACCCAACGCTCGAGCTCAAGGCGGCGGCGCTCCTCCACTCGCTCGTCTGCAATCACGCTCTCGTGGATGGCAATAGGCGGCTGGCGTGGCTGGCTACAGTTGTGTTCCTGGACCTGAACCAGCACGTCTCCGACCTCGACGACCAGGCCGCCTTTGATTTGGTGATGGATACCGCCCAGAGCGCCGTTGGGGTCGAGGAGATCGCCACCAGGCTCCGAGTCGCTCCCATGCCGACGAACTGACCCGGGCTTGCGCGCCTCGGGGGCGGGAGGGATTGGATTTACGATCTCTTCCCGAGCGCCTTCGCCTTACGAACAGAAGCTGAAGTAACGCGCTCCAGCGACGCCACGGCGCGAAACCGAATACGAATCTGAGCACGTTCCTTCCAAGCTGGATGTCGCGAGTTCGAGTCTCGTCTCCCGCTCCATCGGAACGTCGCGTTGTCCTCATGGTTCGGTGAAGAAGTCGCGCAGAACCCGGGCCACCATGCCGAGACATTCCGGGCTCTTGGTGCGCGACAGGGCAGGAGAGGTGACCGACGGCGCCACGCCGAATTCGGTTGAGCGCTTCAGCTCCCAGGCCGGTCGTGGGGCGGCCGCTCAGGTCGCGAGCTGCTCCCTCGCCTCGGCGAGGTCCACAGTGGTGAAGCCCTCCGTGAACGTCGCGTAGAGGGTCTCAAGCTCGGCGCGGCAGTTCCGCGTGGTGTCCGGATCCCACGGCATGCGGCACAGCCTGATCGACGCCCGGAGTTGCGACATCCGGGCGTCGAGCGCGGCGGCCCGCTCCAGCGCGCGGCGGTACCAGATGGCTGGACCATCGGCCGCGGGCCGGTCGCAGCCACTCAGGAGGTCGCCCTTGACCAGGAACATCTCGGGGATGAGGGCCGCCCTGCTGTCCTCGCCGAGCATCGCGATGGCTTGATCGATGGACGCGAGGCCTTCGTCCGTCCGCCCCGCGCGTGCGTACGCCTCGGCCAGCACGTGGTGCAGCATCGGCCAGAAGACCGGCGGGGTCTTCATGTCCTGGTAGCGGGCGATCCCGTGCCGGAGCGCGGAGAGTCCCTCCTCGACGTTGCCCAGTCCGGCAGAGGCAGCCCCGAGCAGAAAGGTCCCGATCGCGCTCCAGATGGGGAGATCGTGATCGTCGGCGATCTCGATCAGGGCCAGGGCGCGTGATCGCACGATCGCCGGCTCCCGGCGCCAGAGGTGGAGGAAGCCGGAGTGGAAGATCGCGTAGGCATGACTTGTGGGGTGCTGGAGCACGACGGCCAGCTGGACTGCCCGATCGGCGCGCTCCAGCGCCTGGTCCGGAAAACCCAGCAGCCAGTGGAAGAATGCCGAGCTTGTCAGGCACGGGACGCGCGGGTCGCTGCCCAGGCGGAAGCGCGAGGCCTGGTAGGCGTGTGCCTCGAACGACTCGATCGTCGCGTCGAGCAGCTCGCTGCCGCCCCGGAGGTCTCCGACGAAGCCGACGTTGACGCCGACCAGCAGATCGCCGTCCACGCGCATGCTGGGGTCGTTCTGACGCTCTGCCAGGACCTGGATCTCGCGTCCGATCTCGGCCGCCCTTTCGAACTCGGCGCGGAAGTTGTAGAAGGACCCAAGGCTGCGCAGCACCGGGAAGAGTTGGGGACGGTCGTCACTGTCCTTTATCAGCTCGAGGGCGCGCGTGTATTCAGCCTCCACGGCGGGGGTGTACCCCTCCATGGCCATCAACGCCCTGGCCTGGCTCATCCGCAGGGTGACCTCGGTGGCGGTGCGCTCGGCTCCGGTGGGCGTCGACGCGAGAACTTCGAGGAGATCGGACGACAGCTCGATCGTCGCCCGGTACCAGCCGCGGCTGTCATACAGAGCCCAGAGGCCGTCGACGATGTGGTTCAGACGGTCGAGGTCGCGCGCGCCGACCCAATAGCGCCAGCAGAGACGCAGGTTCTCCGCCTCCGCCGCCATCGCGGTCAGGGCCGCGGTGCGCCCGGGGCCACGCAGCTGGTCAATCTGGCGCTGAGCCAGGTCCGCGAAGTAGGTCGCGTGGGCGCGCCGCACCGCCTCGCGGAAGTCGGGCAGAGCCCCCAAGCGCTCGCCCGCATACTCGCGGATTGTCTCCAGCATCACGAAGCGTCGCGCATCGTCGCCAGAGACCGCCGGGCGGACGAGGCTCTTGTCGACGAGCGAGGTGAGGCCCTCGATGGGGTCGATCCCGGCGAGCTGTCCGTTCAGGCTGCCCGCCACCATCTCGACCGCTTCGATCCCGGTCCCCGCGAAGGCCGAGAGCAGCTCGAAGAGCCGCTGCTCCCGCGGTTCGAGGAGCTGGTAGCTCCATTCGATCGTTGAGCGCAGCGTCTGCTGCCGCGCGGGCAGGTCGCGGGCGCCGCCCCGGAGCAGGGTCAGCCGGGTTTCCAGGCGCTCTCGAAGCGCCTCGGCGGAGAAGAGGCCGATCCGCGCCGTGGCCAGCTCGATGGCCAGCGGCAGCCCGTCGAGGCGGAGGCAGATCTGCGCTACCGCGGGAGCGTTGTCGTCGGTCAGCTCGAACGCCGGTTGGATGGCCTGGGCCCGCTCGACGAAGAGCCGGATGGCCTCGGACCGCAGCAACTGTCCCGCCGAAGGGCGCCGCGCGGCGGAGTCCGGGAGGGTCAGCGGTGGCACCGGGAAGCGGTGCTCACCGCGGAGGTGGAGGGCTTCGCGACTCGTCACCAGCCACTTGGTCCCGGGACAGTCGTCCAGGAGACGTGACACGGTCGATGCGGCGACGGTCACCTGCTCGAAGTTGTCGAGGATGATGAGACATCGCCGACCCCGCAGGCGGCTGACCAGCTCGTCGAGCTGCGAGCCCTCGTCCGTGTCGGTCAACCCGACCGCGCGGGCGATGGCGACCAGGACCGCTGCCGCGCTGCGGGTAGCCTCCAGATTCACGAAGCGCACGCCGTCGTCGAAGACGTCGCGAACGTTCGCCGCGGCGCGGAGCGCGAGCCGCGTCTTGCCGATGCCCCCCGGCCCGAGGAGCGTCAGGAGGCGGACGCCGTCCTCTCGCAGGCGCGCCTCGATCTGCGCCAGCTCCGCCTCTCTGCCGACGAAGCCGGCAGGTTCGACTGGCAGGTCGTCCCGCTGCCCGCCGACGGTCAGAAGCGGGGGGAAGCCGGCTGGCAGGCGGCCATCGACCAGCTGGAAGATCTGTTCGGGGCGCTCCAGGCCCTTCAGCCGGTGCTCACCGAGACCCCGCAGTGTCGCGCCGTCGGGCAGCGCATCCCCGACCAGCGCGGCGGCTACCGCCGAGAGGAGGATCTGGCCCCCATGGCCGGCGGCCATGATGCGGGCGGCACGATTCACGGTGGGACCGTGGTAGTCGCCATCGCTCGCGGCAGCCTCTCCCACGTGAAGCCCCATGCGGACGCGGAGCGGGCCGGCCTCGCTCCACACCTCGTGGGCCAGTGCCAGCTGGGCGGCGACACAGGCGCGAATGCCGTCGCGCGCGGTCGCGAACACCGCCATGAGGCCATCGCCCGTCGTCTTGACGACCTCCCCCGCCGCGGACTCCACGGCTGTGCGGAGCATCGCGTCATGACGCTCCAGCGAACCCTTCATCGCCAGGGGGAAGCGCTCCCAGAGCGTCGTGCTCCCCTCGATGTCGGTGAACAGGAACGCGAGCGTTCGGGTGACTTCCTGTTGCTGCATCACCCTGAGTGGTCGCCGGTCATCGGCGCTCCGATCGCCATGCTCCGATGATGCACTCCCAACGGAGGAGCTCGCCATGGCCCGAAGGCTCTCTGCCAGTGGAACCGATTATACGGAGGCCGGCCAGACGCGCCATTCCTCTCGGCAGAGCCGGCGGCGTGCGAATGCGTGACGGTTGGGGTGCCGTCCCGGGAGCGACCGGTGCTCGGGCGCGCCGCCGGCTCGCCGGGATCGGGCGGGACGTGCAGCGGCTGGTACTCTGCGGAGCATGCGGCGAGGCGGCTTCGAGGAACCGGATTCCTTCGACCTGGTGGTGATCGGCTCCGGCCCGGCTGGAGAGAAAGGGGCGGCTCAGGCTGCCTACCACGGCCACAGCGTGGCGGTGGTCGAGCGTCGCAGCCAGGCGGGAGGGGCGGCGATCGCGGTCTCCGGGGTGCCCGTGAAGGCTCTGAGAGACACGGCCGTCTATCTGACCGGTTGGGCGCGCCGGGATGTCTACGGCGTCGGCATCAGCCTCGTGCCCGACCTGCTGATGAACCGGCTGAGAGCCCGCACCCGCGACGTGGTGGCGACCATGAACGCCGCCGTGCAAGCGAACCTCGAGCGCCACGCCGTCGAGTTCGTGCAGGGCGAGGCCCGGCTGGGTCCGGAGCGGACCGTGATCGTGCGCTCCGACGGCGGGGTGGAGCGGACGCTGCGAGCCCGCGTGATCCTGCTCGCCACCGGCTCGCGTCCCCACCACCCCCCAGGGGTGCCGTTCGACGACCCCGACGTCCACGATTCGGAGACGGTGCTGGGGATCGAGCGTCTGCCGGAGACGATGGTGGTGGTGGGGGGTGGACCGGTGGGCAGCGAGTACGCCTCGATCTTCGCCGCCCTCGGGACCGAGATCACCCTGGTCGACCGTGGGAAGCGGCTGCTGCCGATGCTGGACGCAGAGCTTTCGGAGGCCCTCGCGGCGAGCATGCGGCGCTCGGGAGCGCGTCTCATGTTCGGGGCGCAGCTGGACACGATGGGGCGTGATGCCGATGGCCTGATCGTTCGCGTCGACGGCGAGGTTCTGCGCCCGCAGCTGGTGCTCCACGCGGTCGGACGCGCCGGGAACGTCGAGGGCCTGGGATTGGCCGCGGCGAGCGTGGAGTCCGACGATCGCGGTCGCGTCCGGGTGGATGCCAACTTCCAGACCACCGCCCCCGGCATCTACGCGGCGGGCGACATCACCGGGCCTCCTGGCCTCGCCTCTGTGGCCATGGAGCAGGCCCGCGTCGCCATGTGCCGCGCCTTCGAGATCCCGTTCAAGGAGACCATCGACCCGGTGGTGCCCGCCGGTATCTACACGCTGCCCGAGGCTGCGATGGTCGGCCTCTCCGAGGAGGCCGCGCGCTCCGCCGGCGAGGATGTGGAGACGGGCCGTGCCCTCTTCGAGGCCAACGCCAGGGCGCGGATCGCCGGCTCCACCGAGGGCCTGCTGAAACTGGTGTTCCGGGCCGCCGACAAGCGTCTCCTCGGCGTCCACATCCTGGGCGAGGAGGCCGCCGAGCTGATCCACATCGCGCAGGCCGTGCTCCACCAAGGCGGGACCATCGACGAGTTCATCGACACGACCTTCAACTTCCCGACCCGGGCCGACGCCTACAAGTACGCGGCCTACGACGGGCTGCAGCGCCTCGAGGCCCGAGCCTAGCCAGGAAGGAGAACGCTGGCCACCGATCATCCCAGCGCTCGCGACGACGGTGAGGGCAGTGGCAGGTCAACAGACCCAGTGTGGCGGGGCAAATGCCATCGCTAAGGACATTGGCCAACTTCGCAGCGTGCGACGCGTGTGGCGTGCCAGGTGCGGTGGCAGAATCGAGCGTCCGGGCGTCATCAGAAGCTCAAGTAACGCGCTCCGGCGCCGCCACGGAGCGACCCTATCGCCAGCGGAGTTGGGCTGGGTCAGGAGAAGGAGGTCGACGACGCTCCTGTTCCGGGATCTGAGCCCTCGTACGCCGGGTCCCACATGTTCGCGTCCACCGCGTCCTCGATCTGCTCGTCGGTCGCCAGGCGACCCAGCCCCTGGTCGCGAGCCGCGCGCGCGACGACAATGCCGATCCGGCGCGAGACCGCCCGCAGGTCGGTGAGCGCCGGGTAGAGCGCGCCAGCGGCCAGCCGCTCGGCGGTCACCATCTCGGCCAGCGAGGATGCGGCCGCAAGGAACATGCCGTCGGTGAGCTCCTGGGCGTGTGCCACCAGGGCGCCCAACCCCACCCCGGGGAAGACGAAGACGTTGTTGGCCTGCGCGATGACGTGTTGCCGGCCCTCCACCACGACCGGCGGGAACGGGCTTCCCGTTGCCACCAGGGCCCGCCCGCCGCTCCAGGCCAGCACGTCGGCAGGCACCGCCTCCGAGCTCGACGTCGGGTTGGAGAGCACCAGGACCACGGGGCGGCGGGCGCCCCCGGCCATCGCGCGGATCGCGGCCTCAGTGAAGACGCCGGCCCGGCCGCTGGTGCCCACCAGCACGGTGGGCGCCACCTGACGGATCACCCTCTCCAGGTCGCAGGAGGGGCCGGGGTCGAGCCCGAGTCGCGCCAGTTCCTCGCGGCGCAGCGCGAAGGGGAGCTTGTCGTCCTCAACCTGGTCGCGGCCCTCGAAGATCAGGCCGCGCGAGTCGATCATGACCACCGCGCGCTGCACCGTCTCCTCGGATGCACCGGAGCCCCGCATCGCCACCTGGAGCAGCCGGGCGATGCCGACGCCCGCGGCACCGGCCCCGACGAACACCGCGCGCTGCTCTCCCAGCGTTCCCCCGGTCTCCCCCAGCGCCGCCAGGATGCCCCCCAGCACCACCGCGGCGGTTCCCTGCACGTCGTCGTTGAAGCAGGGTATTCGCTTCCGGTATCGGTCCAGGAGCCGGATCGCGTTGTGCTGCTTGAAGTCCTCCCACTGCAGCAGCGCGTGAGGAAAGACGTCCTCCACGGCCACCACGAAGGCCTCGATGAAGCGGTCGTAGGCGGCGCCTCGAAGCCGCGGCTTGGGGTAGCCGAGGTACAGCCCATCGCCCAGGAGATCGACGTTGTCGGTCCCACAGTCCAGCGAGACGGCCAGCGTGAGGGTGGGACGGATTCCGGCTCCGGCGGTGTAGAGCGCCAGCTTCCCGACGGGGATGCCCATGCCGCCCGCGCCCTGGTCGCCGAGGCCGAGGATGCGCTCGTTGTCGGTGGCGACGATCAGGCGGACGTCTGGCCGGCCTGCGTTGCGCAGCAGCTCCGGGATGCGGTCCATGTCGTCGGGGGTGATCCAGAGTCCGTGGGGGCGCCGTAGCATGTGGCTGAAGTCCCGGCACGCGTATCCCACGGTGGGCGTGTAGACGATCGGTGCCAGCTCCTCGAGATGGTCGGTGAGCATCCGGTAGAAGAGGGTCTCGTTACGGTCGTGGAGCGCGGTCAGGCCGATGTAGCGCTCGAGGTCATCCCCCTTGTGCCGGAGGTGCTCGAGCTCCAGAGCCACCTGCTCGGGGATGGTCAGCGCCCGCCAGGGGAGCAGCCCGCGCAGGCCGTGGTCGGCTCGCTCCTGATCGGTGAAGGCGGCGTCCTTGTTGAGCTGCGGGTTGGCCAGCAACTCCTGCCCCCGGGGCGTGTCCGAGGGTGCCGGTTGCTGGGCCTGCACCGATCCGTTCGGGCGGTCAGCCACGGTCTTCATCCACCTGGCGCGGTCGGGGGAGGAGCCCTCCGGCGTGTTCCCACTTTGTCATCTTCCACGCGGTCGGGACACGGCCGGAGGGCTCGGATTCCTGAGGCCGTTCGGCCGATGGAGGCCGGCCGGGGCGAGCTCGGAAGCGCGGCGCGGGTACGGCCAGGGATCGCCGCCGTGAGGAGGAATGCCAGCCAGGCCCCGGCCAGCGAGATCAGGCATGCCGGGTGGAAGGCCCCCATGGAGGGTAGCGTCGCGGGCCCCAGCTTCATCGTCATGTGCGCGAGGACGGTGCCCATGACCGCCGCCGAGGTGGACGTGCCGATCGAGCGCATGAGGGAATTGAGGCCGTTCGCTGCGGCTGTCTGCGTCAGAGGGACCGCGCCGAGAATCAGCGCCGGCATGGCGGCAAAGCTGATGCCGATACCCGCGCCGATGATCATGCAGACCAACATGACCTGCCAGACGGTGGCGGTTAGCTGGAACGCGACAGCGAAGCCGGCCCCCATCACCAGCGTGCTCCCGGACAGACCCTCGTCGATGTCGGCGATCAGGCCGGATAGTTCCCGGCTTCGAGGTCTGCGAGCAGGCTCGGGTGGGTGGGCTGCCAGCCGAACGTCTCTCTGGTCAATGCACTGGATGCCGGTTGGTCAACGCCGAAGACGATGCCAAGAAATCCGAAGCTCTCCGCTGGGATGATCCCGACGGGCAGGTCGAGCTGGCGGCCGATGACGTCGGCGATGGAGCGCATGGTGTCGCCCTCGTCGGCGACGGCGTGAGCCACCGTGCCAGGAGAAGCTTGTTCGAGGACGAGACGGAATAGCCGGGCGGCGTCGAGGCGATGTACGGCTGGCCACCGCTGGGTGCCATCGCCCACATAACCGGAGACCCCGCTGCGCCGGGCGGCATCGACGAGCACCGAGGCGAATCCACAACGCTCCCCCTTGGCGTGGACCGACCGCGGGAGGCGGACGACCGCGGAGCGGACGCCACGCTCGGCCAGGCCCAGCACACTCTGGGCATTGCGGCCCCGGCCACCCAGGGGTCCGTCAGTGGGCCACGGATCCTGCTCAGTTGCAGCGCGTCCCGGCACGGCGGGCGTACCGGATGCGATAACGAACGGCTTTCCGCTTCCTTCGAGGGCCGTTCCGAAGGCCTCGACCGCCAGGGTCTCCTCCGCTATCGCCTTTGGGAAGTCGTTGGGGGAACCGAAGGCCAGGTGGATCACTCCGTCGGACTGGTTTGCGCCGGCGCGCAGGGCCTCGGGGTTATTGAGATCGCCGCGGAGCACTGAGGCCCCGGCGGCCGTGAGGGCTTGCGCCGAGGTGTCGGAACGGGCCAGGCCGACCACCTCGTGGCCCTCGGCGATGAGTTCAGCAACGACGACCGATCCAATCCCGCCGGTGGCGCCAGTCACAAAGACACGCATGAGCAGTACTCCTCTTGGTTGGCTTCGCAAGTCGAGGGCGACCTGTGATGAGACGCTTGTCCCATCACTATACCGGGATGACGGGACCATGGTCGCATCACGTACGCTGTGTGCATGGCCAGATGGGAACCGGACGCTCGCGAGCGCCTGGTGCGTGCTGCGCTCGACCTGTTCACTGAGCAGGGATACGACAACACCACCGTCGTGCAGATCGCCGAGCGGGCTGGCGTGACGAAGAGCACGTTCTTCCGACACTTCTCTGGCAAGCGAGAGGTTCTGGTCGCCGGTCAGGACGCGCTGTGCCAGCTCCTCACGGACGGAATCGCCAGCGCCCCCAGCACCGCCACGCCTCTCGAGGCGGTGGCCGCAGCACTCGACTTTGCAGCGTCGGCGTTCACGCCTGAGCGCCGCGATTTCGGACCTCAGGTCGAGGCGGTCATCGCTGCCAACACCGAACTGCAAGAGCGCGACGCGCTGAAGCGCACCAGCCTCGCCTCCGCCATTGCGGAAGCACTCCTGAAGCGCGGTGTACCTGATCCGACCTCAAGCCTCGCTGCCGAACTTGGAGTCCTCGCCCTCAAGCGTACCCATGCGCGCTGGTCCGACCCGACAAACCAGGAGACGTTCAGCGAACTCGCCCGTCAATCACTCGACGACCTGCGAGCCGCCAGCGCTGCGCTCACCTAAATGAGGAGCGGCTGGGACGGGTGGGGCTCGCACGGACCCCGTCCAGCAGCGGTATTGTGTGCGGCGTCAAGCTCCACGGTCGCTGGCGAAGGGGTGCCCCGGGCCGCCTGATCCCAGAGCCGGCCAGCGCTGATCGCCCACGCGGGTTGCATTCGACAGCGTCGAGGTTATCTGGCACGATGGGAAGCACGTGTAGCGACTCGTGGGACGCAAGGAGGGGAGCATGGCACCGGTGTACGAGGAGATCGGGGGAGCCGGGGCTGTCGAGGCGGCAGTAGAACGTCTCTACGACAGGATCCTCGCTGACCCTGACATCCGCGGTTATTACGCGCAGACCGACATAAGCCGGCTTAAGGCCCATCAGCGGGCCTTCCTGACAGCTGCGCTCGGTGGCCCCGATACCTACAGCGGCCTTACGATCCGGCAGGCCCATGCCGGCCGCGGGGTGACCGAGGCGGCGTTCGATGGGGTGGTTGCCCACCTGGTCGCCACCCTACGGGAGCTCGCGGTCCCCGCCGACCTCATTCCACAGATCGTCGCCGCCCTGGCCCCGCTCAAGTCGGACATCGTCGGCACCGAGCCGGGTCGGGCCGCCTGAGGGCTCGGCCTCGGTGAGAGCGGTCAGGGCTTTCTCCATCTCCGGGACACCTCGCGCGGGTGGAGGCCAGTTCGGACCGATGCTCAACCGGGCTCGTAGCGGTCCAGCACGGCCCGGCGGATGATCTCCTGCCAGGAGGTGGGGCGCTGACGGCTCACGCGGGTGGCGAGGTCTCGCCGTCGCCGATCCACCGGCTCCCGCGACCCGTAACCGTCCCTGTTTTGTAGGATTGTATTACCAAACCAAGGAGGAGCCCAATGACCACGACCCGGACACCAAGGGAGCCCGAGGCGATCCTCGGGCGCGCGACTGCTGAGGCGAGGCCAGATCACAGCCCCGACGAGACTCGCCACCCATCTGCCGCCTACTTCGCCGCTCGGCACATCCTGGAGAGCCCCAGAATCGCGGCGCGAACCCGGCCATACATGCAGGACGGAGACTTCGATTGGTTCGGCCTCCTGGCCGCGACCGAGACGATGTCGGGAGGCGAGCGCCTCCTGGTGGACACCGCCCACGACCTCTGGGACGGGCGTGGGGAGGTCGACGTCTGGGGGATCTCCAAGCGTTTGGGGCCGTCCAACTTCGAGCGGGTCGTGCTGGCGCTGCGCATCTCTCGAGGTGAGGTCGTTTCCGTAGCGGCGTAGGCACCGACTAGGCAGTCCTGCCCCCGGAGCTCCAGACACCTGGAGGCAAGCGGTTCACCCCACGCGCGGTTGAGCGCCAGCCCTCAGCACCTTCAGTCTGGCCCTATAGAGCGTCTAGGCTCTGCAGCAAGCCGTATTCGAATTCATGAACATTCCTTCCAAGCTGGATGTCGCGCGTTCGAGTCTCGTCTCCCGCTGTCCTGGCGCGCGGCTCACATTTCCAGCGAGCCTGGGACGTCGCCCCAATCAGGTTGAGGAGAGCCTTGACGGGAGGACACCAGGCACAACGAGTCCGCCGGTGGAGATGCGGTTAGTACCCGACCGCGCCGTCGATGTGCTGGCGTAGAAGGTCGGCGTGCCCGTTGTGACGGGAGTACTCCTCGACCATGTGGGTGAGCATCCAGCGCGCCGAGATGGTCTGTCCGGTGCCCTCCCGGGGGAAGGTGTCATCCAGCGCATGCGCCGTCAGGATCGCTCGCGCCTCCTCGCACGCGGCTCGCCAGGTGGCAAAGGCTTCGTCGGCGTCGGCGGTCTCCACGTTGTCGAAGTCGCCGTCGGGGTCGGCCTCCGACGAGTAGATCGGGTCGATGCTCTCCTGAGCCAGGCCCCGCCGGAACCAGCCACGCTCGACGTCGGCCATGTGCCGGACTAGGCCGAGCAGCGAAAGGGTCGACGGCGGGGCGGCGCGGAGCCGGAGCTGATCCGCCGTGAGCTCCTCACACTTGCGGGCGGGGGTCGCTCGCTGCCACTCCAGGAATGCGGTCAGGGTGGTGCGTTCGTCGGCGACGCGGGGGAGCGATTCGTAGTCGAGGGCCATGAGCGCAACAATTGTAGGCCCCTGTTCGGCGTCATTGCCCGTGCCAGATCGGTCGAGCCTGGAGATCGCCGAAGAGCGTGAGCTTCGCGGTTTCGTCTCAATGTGGAGCGGATTGTTATGGGCGGAGAACCAGCCAGCTGTAGATCGCATCCAGCTCATCGGCCCCGAGCACGTGGCCGCTGGGAAGCTCGTGGCGCTCGGAGCCGGGGATTCTCGACAGGAGCCACTCCGCGTGACCCCGAGGGCACAGCACGTCGTCGGGTCCGTACCAGATGCTCACCGGTACTTGGATACTGGCTGGATCGAATCCCCACGGTCGGGTCATGGCCATGCAGTCGTCAATCCAACCATCGACACCGTCGGTATTAGCGGCGATGATCCTCTCCAGGTGGCCGGGGTCGGCGAGGCGGGCTCGCAAAGCGGCCAGGTCGGCCTCCGGTAGGTCGTAGTCTGAGGGGATCGATACTTCTCCCGCCCGGGCCGCTTCTACCGCCGCCCGAGCCAGCCGCTCGACGAGCGGGCGATAGGCCTCCTCCCCCTCCAGCGCGCGGGTGAACTCCTCGACGTTGCCCGCCGACATCCCTTCGAGCCAGCCCAGCCCGTCGGCGCCGTACGGGGCAGGCCCGACCACCGAGGCGCACCGGTCGACCCGGTCGGCCAGGAAGCTGGCGCAAGCAAGAGCATGCGGGCCACCACCAGATCCGCCCCATACCGCGAAGCGCTCCCAGCCGAGGATGTCGACCAACATGGCTACGTCCTCGACGACGTCTGCGATGCGCCGGCCCGGCCAGCGGGTGGACGCTCCATATCCGGGGCGATCCAAGACCAAGAGCTGAACGCCGTGGCGCTCCACCACCTCGGCCATGCGCGACCCCAGATGGCGGGTCCCGGGACTGCCGTAGTGGAATAGGATCCGGTGGCCGTCAGCCGGTCCGTAGCGACTGAACATGACTCGGCGCCCAGCGACGCTGGAGAACTCGCCCGACGTCTCAACCATCGCACATATTGTTCCACCCACCCCCAAGCCGAGGCGTTCGAGTTGCGGCCGTGTCTCGCGCAGGCCATTCGTGAGAGGACCCGCGTCAGCTTGGCGAAGGGGGCCTGGGTGCAGGTGAGAGTCCGCCTGGCGGTTCGAGGCTGCGGAGCAGGAAGTCGGCCTCCAGCCGGAGGAGGTTGGCGGCGACTTCCTCATCTACGACCGAATGCGTCACTCTGGGGAGGGGCAGCACTGC
>PLNE01000102.1:454-5743 GCA_003141695.1 Candidatus Dormiibacterota bacterium | reverse complement strand
ATCAGCGAATCATGGTCGTACACCTCGGGGTGCTGGTCGGGATGACCCAGGTAGCGCTCCTGGTAATGGGTGTCGTACAGGCGCTGGTCGGTGACCGGCGCGCCGGCCACGGCGGCCCCGAAGACGTCGGGCCTGCGAAGTACCGCCAGGGCCGCCAGGTAGCCGCCGTACGACCATCCGCGGATGCCCACCCTGCTGAGGTCCAGCTCGGGGTGACGTTCCGCGATCCGCTGCAGGCCCTCAACCTGATCCTCGAGAGCGGGGGAGGACTTGGCCAGGTGGATCGTCCGCTCCCAGTCCGGGCCGCGCCCTGGAGTGCCCCGGCCGTCAACGATGACGACCGCGAACCCCTGATCGGCGAACCACTGGGAGACCAGGTAGGCGTCACGGGCGGCGAGCACCCGCTGCATGGCAGGGCCGCCGTAGGGATCCATGAGCACGGGAAGCGACGCTCCCGACACGTGCCAGGTGGGTAGGATCAGAGCGGCTCGCAGCCCCAGGGCCCCGACGGTCATCAGCTCGACACGCGGTCGCACCATTGGCTCCTCAGCCAGCGAGCGCAGTTCGGCCACGGTCCGGTCGCCGACCAATACGGTGGTGCGCTGCCGTCGGTCGATGGTCTGGCCAGTGAGCACGGTGACCCCTCCGGTCTGGCGGCCCTGGTAGACGCCGGGCGTCTCGTTGAGGCGCACCAGGCCGCCGTCCGCCGACCAACGCCAGAGGTCGATCTCGGTCGGCTCGGTCGAGGCGGTGAACAGGACGCTCTCCCGATCGACGTCGGCGACGGCCCGCACCTGCATCTGCGGCGGTGTCACCGCCGCACCGGCGACGATCAGCCGCCTCGCGCCGTCCACGTCGGAGCTCCACACGAGATCGCCGGAGTCGGTCAGGTCGGGCACGCCGTCGACGATCGTGGTCCAGTACGGGTCCGTGTTCTCGACTCGGGCCGAGGTCGCTCCGGTGTCGGGGTCGACCTCCAGCACCTGCAGACGTCGCTGATCTCGTGACTGGACCGCGAGCAGCAAGCCCCGCCTGTGCCAGGTCACCGCCACCANNCTGTGTCGGCGGGCGCTCTGGATCGGCGGGGTCGCTGATCTGCCAGCGGTGAACCTTACGGGTGTCGGCACGTGCCACCAGCAGTCGGTTTCCATCAGGAGACCACCAGAATCCACGGTCCCGGCCCATCTCCTCGGCTGCCACGTGCTCAGCCAGGCCGTAGCTGATCCCCTCGAACTCAGGGGTCGCAACTGGCCTGTCCTCGGCGCCAACCATGGAGACGAGATGCAGAGCCTGGCCGCTGACGTAGGCGATCCGCGATCCCCTCGGGTCCAGCCGAGGGTCGACCACCGGCTGATCGACAGGCAGGCGCCACACCCTCCTACGCTCCAGGTCTGCGGCGAAGAGGGCTCCATCGAGCGCGAAGCAGGCGTTGGCGACAGCGGCGTCGGTGGCGTAGGCGACGATGCCGGAGTGGCGTTCCCGAGCCCGCTCCCGGCGCGTCGCCTCCTCCGCGGGGACCGTGCCCTCGCCGGGCCGCAGCTCATCGGGTGAGGCGACCATCCGTTCCGTCGCTCCTGGCAGCTCGAGGGCCCACAGGGACGACCGGGCGTCGGTCCCGGAGAGGCTGCGCAGAAAGAGCAGCCGCCGCCCGTCTGGGGCGATCGTGAAGCTTCTGGGAATCCCGGCTGTGAATCTCCGGGTCCGCGCGTACTGCTCCGGGAAGTCGGCGGGAGGCGACACGCCGCGCATGAGCGGTGATCTTAGACGCCGGACCGCCCATTCAGCACTCGGCGCAAAGAAGTCGAAGTAACGGCGGTGCAAGCCTCTCCTTCCAGAAAAGGGCACGCATCCTGTGGGCGCTCGTCACGGTCCAGCCGTTCACGCAACGCTCGCCGCCAGCTGTTCCACGCGCCCCCAGATGGAATGGTCCCTGTCCCGTGTCGATCGCCCGAGCGCCACGACCCGCCACCTCGATCCGGAAACGCTGACTATGATGTCGCGGCCGGTCGCCAAGAGAGCAGAGGCGTCCGCGATCCATCACCGCGAGTGCCTGGCGTCAAAGTGCGATGAGCTGCTGAAACGCGAGCAACGCCGTTGGGCGTGCCCACGCACGCACTGATGCGCTTGTTGGGCAGCGCTGGCGCCCTAACGCGTGCCTAGCAATGGAACACCGACCAGCAGATGTCGTTCCGCAACCGCTGGTCGTCGAGTACGAGCTCGCGGATCGCCTCCGGGAACTGGTCGCGCTGCCACCGGCACTCGAGCCGCCCTGCGCTCTCGCCCTCTCCTTCCGGCGCGGTGGCACATGCGGCCTTGATCGCATAGGCGGCCGCACCGAGCTCGTGCGCCGCGACGTGTGCGACGGCCGCGGCCTGGCCGGCAGCGTACGCGGCATGCCGTGCTGCCCCACTCAGGTCTCTGGCCGCGGCCATGGCATGGCCGGCCGCTGTGCGAGCGTGGGTCATGGTGATCTCGCCGCGCGCCCAGGCCCGCCCGCGTTCGATCGCGCGACGTGGCCGCGGGTCCTCAGGCTGAGCCGACTCGAAGAGGTCAAGGACGTGCTCCGCGCACGATGCCGCCCATAGAGCGAGAAGCTGGTGATCCGAATCGGTGAGGGTCCCACCGCGACGCATCGTCACGAAACGAGGGTCGCTCTCTTTCGGGAGGATCACACCCAGCACCCCTCTGCTCGCGGCTGCCCAACGTCTAACACGATGCCCCCGCCCCTTCAGGAGCGAATTCGGAGTCAGCTCGCGAGAAGCCGCTCAAGCTTGTCGAGCTGTTCGGACCAGCCCTGCTCGGCGCCGCCCATGGCCGCAGCCGGAGGCATCGGTTCGAAGTAGGACTGGCGGATGGTGAGCGCGGTGCCTCCATCTCGGGCCTCGAAGGTCACCTCGATGAGCGTGGCGAAGAGCTCTCCCTGCTCGTCGTTGACCGCTCGACCGCTCATGACCAGGCGATGCGGACGCTCGATCTCGTAGTACTCACCCCCCATGTAGTGGGAGAACTGAGCCTCGGCAGGGATGGAGTCCGGCCACTCCATCGCGAGCCGATACGTCCCGCCGACGCGAAGGTCGACCTCTGCTGCGGGGCAGGTGAAGCCGTTGGGCCACCACCATTTCTTGAGCTGGACCGGGTCGGTGAAGGCGTCAAAGACCCGTTCCGGTGAGGCCTTGATGGTTCGCTCGAGGACCAGCTGCTTGGTTGGGGTTGCGGATCGCAAATCCACGGTGGGGCGGGTCTCAGGCATGGGGGCTCTCCTTCTCAGTGGTTGCTTCTGATTGGGCGGCGAGATGGGCCTCGAGACGGTCGAGGCGGTCGGACCATTCGGTATGGGCGCGTCGGAGCCAGTCGTCCACTGGGATCAGGCCCTCGAGCTGAAGCCTCGCCGGGCGGCGCTGGCCGTCGCGGGCCCGACCGATGAGGCCGGCCCGCTCCAGCACCTTGAGGTGTTTGGTGATGGCAGGCTGCGTGAGCGTGGAGGCTTCTGCAAGCTCGACGACGCCGGCCTCGCCGGCCGCGAGGCGCTCGAGGATCGCCCGGCGGGTGGGGTCGGCAAGGGCGGCGAAGGCGCGGCGCAGGGGGTCGTCAGTAGCCATAACCTTATGGTTATATAACTACACGGTAAATGTCAACCGTGCCTGGGCTCTGGCACGAGGGGTCCCAAGCGACGGCGGCCAAGAGCAGACCAGACCACGCTAGCGCGCCGGAACCGAACGGCTTGCCAGCAGATTCTGAGGGCCTGCGAACGCATGCCCGTCTACGTACGCTCCTTGCGGGCGTCACCTAACAGGGTTCTTCCGCACCTGCTAAGGCAGGATCTCGATGTACCCGTCCGTTCCATGTACGCGGATCCGCTCCCCGTCCCGGATCAGCCGGGTGGCATGCTCCACCCCGACAACGGCCGGCAAGCCGTACTCCCGTGCGATCACGGCGCCATGGGTCATGAGGCCCCCCACCTCCGTCACCAGGCCCTTGATCGCGACGAACACCGGCGTCCAGCTGGGGTCCGTGTAGGCGGTGACCAGGATGTCGCCCGCTTCGAGATCGGCCTCGGCCATGTCCAGGATGACGCGAGCCCGCCCCTCGATGGTCCCGGCGGAAACGGGTAAGCCGATCAGCGCGCCGGCCGGGACATCGGCGCGTCGGTACGTTCCGGCGACGACCTCGCCATCCGACGTCAGCACCCGGGGCGGCGTGAGTGCTTGATACGACCTGAACTCGTCCTTGCGCTGGCGGATGAACTGGTCATCCACTTGATTCGTGCGCACGACATTGTGGAGCTCCCGAAACGTGAGGTAGAAGATGTCTTCCTTCTCACGAAGTACGTGGGCTTGCACGAGGCGCTCGGCGTCATTCAACAAGGCCTGCTTGTAGACGAAGTAGCGGCTGATCATGTGGTACTTCGGATACTCCCGGTATCCGATGAAGGTCTGGACACGATCGATCATCCGCTTGGCCTCTTCGGCCTTCCGCTCCCCGTCCGGCAAGGCCCGCAAGCGCGCCAGCAGCTCCTGTTCCTTCTTCCAGGCCTTCTGCCGGCCTTGCTCCAAGCGCCGCTCGCCGGCGCCCGGCTCGAAGTTCTTGATGTTGCCAAGGATCATGGGCACGAGCATGGTGGGGCGTTCGCTCCAACGTGGCTTCGTGATGTCGATCTCGCCGACGCAGCGCATACCGTACTCGTCGAGGTAGGTCTGGATGGCGTCTCGCGCCTCTCGCCCGCCTGCGAGCGTGGGCAGCTCGTCCAGGAAGCTCTCGCTCTCGACGTGCTGCAGGAAGGCCACCACGTCCGGATGCGGGCGGATCACGTCCGCGACGTCCAGGAGCGCCAGACCCATCTCCGACGTGACGTTGTGGGGGACGGACTGCGTGAGCGTGTCGGCCACGTTCTTCTCGCCCAGCCACGCCTGCACCTGGTCGTTGAGCCACCGCGTGGCCTCCATCGCCGACATGAACACCTGATGGCTCTGCGGATCGAACAGGATCCGCTTCAGCTCCTGGATGTCCGCCAGGATGAAGTCGAGCAGCGCCGATCCGGACTTCGTCCTGATGTCGCGTTTCAACGCGGCGATGGAAGCCTGGTTGCGCCCGATGAGCGCGGCGACGATGGCCGGATCGGTATCGATCGGGACTGGCACGTCGCCAGGGGGCACCCCGCCGGGACCCTCGTCCGGGAGCGCCCGGATGAAGTCGTCGCGTTCGAGGATGGTCTGCAACGCGTCCCCGATCAGCGGATCGGATCTCCCCAAAGCCTCCAGAAGGTCTGCGCGACTCGTTGGCGAACCCAGC
>PLNE01000102.1:0-431 GCA_003141695.1 Candidatus Dormiibacterota bacterium | reverse complement strand
AGCGTGGTGATCGGCCGGCTCTGGACGATCTGGAACCCATCGTCGACCAGGCACCATTCGATGTCCTGGGGGTGGCCGAAGTGCGCTTCGATCGCCCGGCCCAGCTGCACGAGCCGCACGACCTGCGCATCGGTCAGCGCTGGCCGCTGCTGACGCTCTGGCTCGATCGCCAGTTCCTGCGTCCCACCTGCTGGCGAGGCGTGGATGGCAAGCTGCTTGGTGGCGACTGCCTTGGCGACGACTTCACCGTCCCGCACCTTGTAGACGTCCGCATTCACCAGGCCGGCGACCAGGGCCTCGCCGAGGCCGAAGCTGGCCTCCACGTAAGCGACCTTCCGGTTTGACGTGACGGGGTCGGCCGTGAAGAGGATGCCGGCCGCCTGGGGGAAGACCATCTGCTGCACGACCACGGCCATGTGGGCCTTCCGGTG
>PLNE01000073.1 GCA_003141695.1 Candidatus Dormiibacterota bacterium | reverse complement strand
GAGATGATGACAACTCCCCGCCACACACGACATCGCTCCAGCCAGGTGCCAGACTCCCCGGGAAACTGCGCCCCCACTGACCGACGGCGCGCGGGCGTGACCCGCTGGCGTTGACGGACGCAGCCGACGCGGTCCGGTGGCGCAGCGTTGAAGGAGGCGCCGGTGGCCGAGAGGCGGGATGAGCAGCTCAGGATCGGGGTCCTGTCGCCCCTGATCGCCGGCAGCTACATGAGCTCGGTGCTCTCGGCCATCGCGGACGCCGTCGCGGGCGCCGGTGGCCGGATGATCGCCATCCAGACCCTCGACCCCAGCCAGGGGGACATCGATACCCGAGTGCCGCACTACGGCCTCCGGGCGGCCTGGGAACAGGTCGCGGGCTTCATCGTGGTGGTGAACGCTGTGGACCGGTCGTACCTGGAGGCCCTGAGGGAGGCCGGAAAGCCCGTGGTCCTCCTCAGTCAGGAGGTGGAAGGCTTCTCCTGCCCCGTGGTGCAGGCGGATAACCGCAGCGGGGTCCTCCTGGCCGTTGCGCACCTCATCGAGCACGGTCACCGGCGCATCGCCTTCGTCGGGAGCCTGTTCCAGTCCGACACGAGAGAGCGTTACGAGGCCTACCGGGAGGCCCTCACCGACCACGGGATCCACCCGGACCACAGCCTCTTCTTCGAGACCACCGACAACCTGGAGGGGAGCGGCGAGCTGGCGGCGAGGGCGATGCTTGCCGCGGGCATGCCCTCGACCGCCCTCGTCGCCGCCACCGACTACAACGCGCTGGGGGTCATGAAGGCGCTCTCCGAGGCGGGGCTGGATCTGCCCCACGACCAGGCGATCGTGGGTTTCGACGACGTGGAGGGCGCGTCGTCAGTCCGCCCCACCCTTTCGAGCGTCCGCCAGTCCTACAGCGTGACCGGTCGCCGCGCCACCGATCTGCTCCTCGAAATGGTGGCGGGTCGCCAGGTGGCAGCGAGGGTCCATCGAGTGCCGACATCGTTCGTCGCCCGCGAGTCCTGCGGTTGTGCGACGGGCACCGCGGTGGGGATGCTGGGCGAGCTCGATCCCCGCCTCCTCCCCACTCCGAGGGAGCGACTCCGCTTCCGGCTCGAACGACTGCTGAACGGAACCGAGCCGCTGCCCGCGGAGCAGTCCGCGGCGCTCGACACGGCGGTGGAGGCCATCGCCCGCTGCGCGCAGGCGGCAGGCGACGGCGCCCCGGTCCCGCCCTGCGCCTCCCGGCAGGCGGCTCAGGCGCTCTTCTCGATCAGCCCGCGGTGGACCACCATCACCGTGGCCGCCGACTGCCTGAGGAGGTACCGCGAGGAGCTGAAGGCGAGCGCGGACTCTGCCACGATCGCGCCGGATCTCGAGGCCGCCATCACCGAGATGATGGTGGAGCTGTCCCGGTCATGGGCACAGCACGAATCGACGGCCACCACCGCCCTCCACGTGCAGATGCACCGCGAGCACCAGCTGAGCATGGCCCTGGTGAGCGGCAGCGCGGGCGACCCCCGGTCACTCGGCTGGCTCGACAACACCGCCGCCCGGGCGGGCTGCCTTGGCCTCTGGTCGGCGGACCGCGAGGAGGGCGGTGACCGCCAGCACCTTCTGACCCTCTCCGGCGCCTACACGCGGGAGGGGCAGCCGCTTCAGCTCCCTGCGCAGACGCGGGTCGAGGACTTCCCTCCCCTGGCGCTCTTCGAGGACGTCGAGTGGGCGGTGGGTGACATCAGCGTCATCCTGCCCGTGAGGACGAAGGGTATGGACCTGGGGCTCATGGCCATGGTCACACCGATCGAGATGGCCCATCTCACCGTTCGGGACCTGCACTTCGAGAACAACGCGCTGGTCAGCGTGGCGGTGGAGCGCGAGGTGATGACCGAATGGCTCCGCGCCCAAACCGAGGACCTGGCCCGGGCATACAAACGCGAGCGCGACCTGGTCGAGGAGATCCGGCGCAGCGAGGAGCGGTACGCGCTGGCGGCGCGGGCCGCCAACGACGGCCTCTGGGACTGGGAGCTCGGCACCTCGAGCGTCTATTACTCGGATCGGTGGAAGACGATGATCGGCCACCAGGGCGCCGAGATCGGGACGAGCCCCGACGAGTGGCTCCGCCGGGTACATCCCGGCGACCTCGCCCGGCTGCGCCAGGCGGTGAGCGACTGCGTCGATGGCAAGCGGGAGGTCATGGAGTGCGAGCACCGTCTCCGTGCCGCCGACGGCGTCTATCGGTGGATGCTCTGCCAGGCACTCGCGGTCCGGGCCGCGCCTGACGGCTCCGCGACCCGCCTGGTGGGCTCCCTCACCGATGTCACCGCCCAGCGCGCGCTCGAGGAGAAGCTGCGCTACGGGGCCCACCACGACGCCCTGACCGGGCTGCCCAACCGCACCCTCTTCCTCGACCGTCTGACCCAGGCCCTGGCGCGGGCCCGGCGCAATCCTGAAGCGCGGATCGCGCTGCTCTTCCTGGACCTCGACGGCTTCAAGCAGGTGAACGACCATCTCGGGCATCTTGCCGGGGATCAGCTGCTGGTCAAGGTCGCGGAGCGGATCGGTCAGCGCCTGCGTAAGAGCGACACGGCGGCGCGCCTGGGTGGCGACGAGTTTGCGGTGCTGCTGGAGGACGTCCACGCGCCCGAGGCGGTGGACGCGATCGCGGACGACATCTCCCGCCGCCTCTGCGCCCCGTACGATATCGACGGCGAGGCGGTCGTGATCAGCGCGGCCGTCGGCGCCGCCCTGAGCGCAAGTGGCCAGGAGCTTCCCGACGACATCCTGCGCAGCGCCGACGCGGCCATGTACCTGGCCAAGCTGAGGGGGCGCCCCCACGCCGAGGCCGGGTCCCAGACCGCACGCCCGCCGGTGTCCGGGGACGAGCCCGACGGCACGCCGACGCCCAGAGGCGAGCCGGAGGCAGGGAACGAGCCCAAGCCCGAGGCCGAGGGCGCGACCTGTACGCCTTAAGGCGCTAGCCTCTCCCCGACCAGCCGGACCACTTCCTCGATGGTGTCGGCCACAGCGGCACCCGCCGCGGTCAGCGCGTCGATCTTGCCCTGAGCTGACCCCGTGCTGCCGCTGATGATCGCCCCGGCGTGGCCCATCCGCTTTCCAGGAGGAGCCGTCCGCCCACTGATGAATGCGATCACCGGCCGGTCGAACCCGGACGAGCGGATCCACTCCGCGGCCCTCTCCTCGTCGGATCCGCCGATCTCTCCGACCAGCACCACCGCCTCGGTCGCAGGGTCGTCCGCGAAAAGGGGGAGGATATCGACGAAGGTCGATCCCAGCACAGGGTCTCCTCCGATGCCCACCGCCGTCGTCTCGCCATATCCGGATTCCGAGAGGCCCTGGATCACCTCGTAGGTGAGGGTGCCGCTCCGTGCCACCACCCCGACCCGCCCGGGCCGGCCGACGTGGTTGGGGATGAAGCCGATCTTGGCCTGCCCCGGGGTCATCACCCCCGGGCAGTTGGGCCCGATCAGGCGCATCGGGGTGCCGGCGATGAATGCGGTGGCCCGGACCATATCGAGCACCGGGATGCCTTCGGTGACGCAGATCCCGAGCGGCAGGCCGGCTGCGGCCGCCTCCATCACGGCGTCGGCGGCAAAGGCGGGGGGCACGATGGTGAAGGCGGTGTCCGCTCCGGTCCTGGCCACCGCCTCGGCGACAGTGTCAAAGATGGGAACGCCGAGGGTCTCGCCCCCGCCCCGCCCGGGCACCACGCCGGCGACCACTTGGGTGCCGTACGCCTGCATCTGCTGGGTGTGGAAGCCCCCCTCGCGGCCGGTGATGCCCTGGACCAGCACCCGCGTCGAGACGTCGATGAGGATGGCCATCAGCGGGCGTCCCCGGCCGGCGCGGCGGCCACGGCGCGGCTCACCCCGCGCCCCCCACCAGCTCGACGATCTTCCGGGCCGCCTCCGGGGCGCTGGTCCCCGGCACGATCCCCGCCTCGGCGAGGATGCGGCGACCCTCCACCTCGTTGGTGCCGGTCATCCGCACCACCAGGGGCACGGTGATACCCAGCTCGTCGCGGGCCTGGACGATGCCCCGGGCCACCTCGTCGCCGCGGGTGATGCCGCCGAAAATGTTGATGAAGACACCGCGGACGTCGGGGTCGGTCAGGATCATGGCCAGCGAGGTCCGCACCTTCTCCGCGTTGGCCCCGCCGCCGATGTCCAGAAAGTTGTTGGGCCGGCCCCCCACCTGCTGGATCAGGTCGAGGGTGTTCATGACGAGCCCGGCTCCATTGCCGATGCAGCCGATGCTGCCGCCAGGGAGGTGGACGTAGGTGAGCCCGCGGCGCTTGGCCTCGGCCTCGTAAGGGTCCTCCCCGGTGCGGCCGTCCTCGCCCTCCAGGTCGAGAGCCAGCTCGGTGGCCAGCTCCGGGTGCCGGTACTCCGCGTTCTCGTCCACCTCCAGCTTGCCGTCGGCGGCGACCAGGCGGCCGTCGGCGGTGAGGGCGAGAGGATTGATCTCGCAGGTGACCGCGTCGAGCTCCACGGCCAGCCGGTACAGCGTCTGGGCGAGGGGGACAAGGGCGGAGGCGAGGCGGCCCCGCGCCTCGGTCAGCGCCGGCGCGTGGGCCAGCGCCGCGAAGGCCAGCTCGCGCACCTCGAACGGCCGCGGCCCGGCGAAGGGGTCGGGCCAGAGCTTGGCGATCCGCTCCGGGGACGTGGCTGCCACCTCCTCGATCTCCATCCCACCGGCGGCGGAGAGGATCAGCGCCAGGCGGCGGCGATCGCGATCGAGGGTGATCCCCAAGTAAAGCTCGTGGGCGATCTCGAGGCCGGTCTCGCACCAGACCGAACGCACCGGGTAGCCGCGGATCTCCATGGCCAGGATGCGGACGGCCTCCCGGTGCGCCTCCTCGGGCGTGTCGACGACGGCGATGCCGCCGGCCTTGCCCCGCCCGCCGATCGGCACCTGGGCCTTGATCGCCACCCGGCCCAGCTCGCGAGCGGCAGCGGCGGCTTGCTCCGGAGTGCGGGCCAGCCGGCCGGAGGGCACCTCGATGCCGACCCGGTCGAATTGCCGCTTGGCCTGGTATTCGAGGAGCTTCACGAGTGGGGAGTGTACGGAGGCAGGCGCGCCGCCCGGCGGCGGATGCGCCGGCGGAGCCGAGAGCCGCGGTGCCCGGCTACTCGCCCGCGGGTCGCGCTGAGGGCGCGATGGCGTCCAGCTCCTCGAGGTCCTCCGGGCTCGGCACCCACCCCGCGGCCTCGACGTTGGCCAGCACATGCTCGGGCTGGCTCGCCCCGGCGATGACGGAGACGACCGCCGGCTGAGCCAGCAGGCCCCCTATGGCAACGCCGAGGAGGTCGGTCCCCTTGTGCCGGGCATAGGCGGAGAGGCCCTCGACGATGTCGAAGTTGGCGTCAGTGAGAAACTCGTCGCCCGCGTCACCCGCGAGGCGGCCCCCCTCGGGAGTCTCACCACGCCGGTACCGCCCGGTGAGCAGGCCGC
This sequence comes from Candidatus Dormiibacterota bacterium, assembly GCA_003141695.1. Classification (GTDB taxonomy): domain Bacteria; phylum Chloroflexota; class Dormibacteria; order Aeolococcales; family Aeolococcaceae; genus Changshengia. Next base: position 2,285 of record PLNE01000073.1, on the reverse strand, counting down.
GCATCAGCGGGAAGTACGGGATAAGGCCGAGGCCGAAGTGCTCGCAGGCGGGAGCCACGTCGGCCTCGACGCCCCGGTTGAGCAGGCTGTACTCGTTCTGGGCGCTGATGAAGCGGCTGAAATGGTGGATGTAGGAGGTCCAATCGGCATCGGCGATCTGCCAGCCGCTGAAGTTGGAGCAGCCGATGTAGCGAACCTTGCCGTCGCGGACCAGGTCGTCGAGCGCGGAGAGGGTCTCCTCGATGGGGGTGTCGGCATCGGGGACGTGGATCTGGTAGAGGTCGATCCAGTCGGTCCCGAGCCGGCGCAGGCTGGCCTCGACCCCGGCCCGGATGTGGCGGCGCGAGGCGCCGGAGGTGTACGGCCCCTCCCCCATCTGGCTGCCCACCTTGGTCGCCACGATGGCGGCATCACGCCTGCCCCTCAGCGCCGCACCCAGAAGGCGCTCGGACTCGCCGGCCCCGTAGACGTCGGCGGTGTCGAAGAAGGTGATCCCGGCGTCGAGGGCCGTGTGCACGATGCGCGCCACCCCGGCGGCGTCCACCCGGCGGCCGAATTGGTTGCACCCCACCCCGACGACCGATACCTCAAGCCCAGACTCGCCGACGCGACGGAACTCCATTTGATCCACTCCCTCGACCTGGGCCAGCGGCCCGCTCGGATCACCCATTCTGACCGAGCGGGCGTGGCAACCGGCGTGAACCGGGAGCGCAGCTGCCCCTAGACTTGGCTGATGCCTCAGACCGTCGCCCTGATCGGTGGCACCGGCCGGCTCGGCCCCGGGCTTGCGCTCCGGCTGTCCCGCGGAGGCCTGCCCGTCATCATCGGCTCCCGCGACCTGCAGCACGCCATCGATGTCGCCGAGCGGGTCACCGCCCTCGGCGGTCAGGCGAAGATCCGGGGCGCCACCAACGCCGACGCCGCGGCCGCCGGGGACCTGGCCATCCTCACCGTGCCGTACGAAGCGCAGACGGGGCTCCTCCCCGAGCTCGCCGGGCCGCTCGGCGGCAAGGTTGTGGTGAGCACCACGGTCCCGGTCCGCTTCGACCCGGCACTCGGCCCGGTGGCAGTGACCGTCGCCGAGGGCTCGGCCGCGGAGCAGGTCGCGGCGCTGCTCCCGGCCAGCCGGATCGTCGGCGGCTTCCACACCGTGAGCAGCGTGCACCTGAGCCGCCTGGACCGGGACCTCGACGAGGACGTCCTGCTCTGCGGCGACGACGACGGCGCCAAGGCGGAGGTCCGCCGGATCGCCGGCGTCATCCCCGGGGTTCGGGTCGTGGACGCGGGCCGTCTCGGCAACGCCCACCACCTCGAGCAGCTGACCGTCCTCTTGCTCAGCATCAATCGTCTCTCCCGTCGTTCGGTGGGAGTCCGCCTGACCGGCCTCTGAGCCGGCACCGCACCTGGGCTCAGCCCACCTACTCGGCGGCGCCGTGGAGGCCGCCGATCCCTGCTACGGTTGGCGCCGTGTCCGAGACCACCAAGCCGGCGCCGGGGGGAGACCGGACCGGGGGCGCATCGCCCGCTGCGCCGGTGCCGGTCCCCGCGCACCTCCAGGAGCGCAGGCGCGACGCGCGCCAGGTGGTGAAGATGCGCACCCTGGTCGGGGCCGCGCTGATCGTCCTCGCGGTCCTCGCCCTCGTCTTTGTCATCGTCCAGGTCGCCAGCCTGCTGCTCCTCTTCCTGATCGCGGTGGTGATCGCCGAGGGGGTGCGGCCCCTCGTCTACCGGGTCCAGGAGCTGCGCCTCCCGCGCGCCGCGGCCATCGCCGTCGTGTACCTGGTGGTGCTCGCCGCTCTGGTCGTAGTCGTGGCCCTGCTGGTCCAGCCGGTGGTCAGCGAGGCGGAGAGCCTGGCCAGGCACTTCCCCGCCTACCAGAGATCCGCGGTCCACTTCATCACCACCGTTGAGAAGCACGTCGGCATCAGCAACGCCCAGCTCACCAGCCAGGTGGAGGGCGCCCTGGGCCAGGCCGGCCAGGACCTGGTCACCATCGGCGGGACCATCGCCGGGGCCGTGGCCGATCTGATCCTGGTGCTGGTGATGAGCTTCCTCTGGCTCACCACCAGCGACCGGCTCAAGTCGTTCGTGGTCGACCTCTTCCCGCCCCGCGCCCAGGCGCTGGTCATCGAGGTCATCCAGGACACCGGTTACCGGATGGGCGGCTACCTCCGCGCGGTCGCCATCAACATGGTCGTGGTCGGCCTCGCGACCGGCGTCGCCTGCGCTCTCCTCCACCTCCCCAGCCCGATCCTGCTCGGCCTCTTCGCCGGCATCGCCGCGGC
>PLNE01000235.1 GCA_003141695.1 Candidatus Dormiibacterota bacterium | reverse complement strand
CCGGTGGTCGTCGAGATCACCGACCGCGGCGAGATCCGCTGCGCCGCCCTGGACACCAACCGTTGGCACGCCCGCATCATCGAGTGCCGCATGGATGGGGTCACCAGCCTCACCGCGACCGTCGACCGGGTGAGCGCCGAGGTGCTGACCGCCACCGCCGGACTGCCCCTGGAGCGGACGACGCTGCGGGTCGACCTGGTCGGGACAGTGCCCCCCAGCCTCGGGGTCGATCTCTTCGATTGCGAGAGCGCCGTTCGGGACGCGACCGGCGTCGCCGCCATCCGGATCCGCGATCTCACCGCTCACGAGACCGACCTCGAGACGCTGGCCCAAGAGGGGACCACCCGGGGTGCCTTTGTGCGGGTGGCGCTGGCGGAGCTGACCGCGGCCGACGGCCCCGCAGCGACGTCGGTGCTGAGCGATGCCCTCCGCTACGGGCTGGAGGCCTTCGCGGGTGGCGAGGTGGGACTCCGATGAGACTCGAGCGGCTGGAGGTCACCGGATTTGGGCGGCTGCGACAGCGGCGCTTCGACTTCGGGGAGCGGATCACCGTCGTCCTCGGGCCCAACGAGTCCGGCAAGTCGACCCTGCACCGCGCCATCCGCGCCGCCCTCTATGGCCTGGAGGCGGGCGGCCCGGGGCGCCCCCGCGATCGCAGCGACTGGGCGCGCTGGCTCCCCTGGACGTCGGGGCGCTTCGGGCTCACCCTCACCTACCGGCTGGACGGTGGGCAGCGCCTCCGCGTGGCCCAGACCTTCGACCGGGACAGGGTGCAGGCCCAGGTCCAGGAGCTGGGCGGTGGCGACGTCACCCAGCAGTTTCGGGTCGGGCGGACGGTCTGCCCGGGCCGATTCCACCTCGGGGTCGACGAGGCGGTCTTCTGCGCCGCCGCCTGGCTGGGCGAGGAGGGACTGCAACTCTCCTCGACCGAGGCCGCCCCCCAGCAGGCTGGGCGTCTGCGTGAGGCGCTCGAGCGGCTGATCGACGCCGGCGCCGAAGGAACCACCGCCGCCGAGGCCACCAAGAAGCTGGCGGACGCGCTCCAGCGGGTGGGATCGGAGCGGCGGGTGACCAGCCCCCTCGGGGTCGCAATCGCCCAGGCGCGCCGCCTCGAGGGGGAGATCGAGGCGGCCGAGCGCCGGCTCGCCTCTTTTGCCGGCGAGGAGGCGCGACTCCGCGAGCTGGAGGTGGAGGCGCGGCTCTCCGCGGCGACGGCGGTCGCAGCCCAGAGCGACTGGATCCGCGGCCGCCTCGCCCAGCTGGACGCACTGGAGGCGGGGATGCGGATGGCCACCGGCGAGGCGGCCGAGCTGTCCCGGGCGCTGGAGGCAGAGGCCGCGTACGCCGCCTTCCCCGCCGAGAGCGAGGCCGCGGTGATCGCCCTCGGGGGGGAGCTGCACCAGGCGGCGCGCGCGGCTGCGGAGGCGGAGATGCGCTGGACCGCGGTCCAGGAACCCCTCGGCGCCCTCCGCCGCCGCCGCGCCGAGATCTCCGCCGGTCTCCAGGCGATGCTGGAATCGAGCGCCATCGGCGAGCGGGAAACCGCCGCGGCGAGCACCCTCCGGCGCCGGGTCGAGGTCTCGGCGGCGATCGCCCACCGTGACGAGGAGATGGCCGCCACGGCCCGGGGCGAGGCCCTCCGGCGCGAGATCGCGGTCACCGGGCTGGGCGGGGTCGCCCCAGGCGAGCTGGAGGCGGTGGTACCCCTGGTCATCACGGCGCGGACCGCCGGTGCGCGTGCCCGAGGCGCTGTCGGGGTGCTCGCCACGGTGGCCGTGCTGGGCGTGGCGGCGACCGGTGCCCTGGCTGCGACCGGCCGGCACGGGCCTGCTGCCCTGCTCGGAGCCGGCTGCCTGCTGGTCCTGGCGGCGCTGGCGAGCTTCGCCATCTTCGCCTTCCATAGCGGGAGCAGGGCGCGGTCCGAGCTGGCCGGCCGCCTCCCCGGCATGGACCTCAGCCCCGCCGGCTTGGAGCGGCTGGAGGCCAGCCTCCCAGCGGCCCGCAGCCTTCACGCGGAGAGCCGGCAGCAGGCCGCCCTGGTCGAGGTGCACCGCGCCGGACAGGTGCGCGCCCGAGGAGAGCTGGAGGCGGCGGTCGACAGTTGCCTGGCGCTGGCCCGCGAGTCGGGTCTGAGCGCGCCCGCGCGGCCGCCCGCCGGCTGCCGGGTCGAGGTGCTGCTCGAGACGGCGGCCGCCGCGCTCGCGACCGTCGACGAGGCGGCTCGGCTCTCCGCCCGGCGCCGGGAGCTGGAGGTGGAGGACGCCCGCCTGGCGGATCGGGAGACCCAGTACGCGGAACTGGCGGAGGAGGCGGCCCGGGGCCGTGCCACCGCCCAGGCCGTCGAGAGCCGTATCCGCGTGGCCACCGCAGCCGCAGGGCTCGACGCCGCGCTGCCCCCGCTGGAGGCGGTGGCGGCGTTCCGCGACGCCTGCGGGCATCGGCGCGAGCACGACCGCCTGGCCGCGGGTCTGGCCGAGGCCCGCCGCCGCCAGCGCCTGGGCGGCTCCGACATCGAGACGCTCACCCGCCAGCGGATCGAGCTGACGGCCGACCTGCGCCGCCGCGGCGGCGACCCCGAGCAGGCGGCTGGCGACGTCCCCTCCGACCCGGCCGGCCTCGCCCGACTCGAGCGGGAGGCCATGGACGCCCAGGATCGAGCCGCCGGCGCGGCCGCCGCCATCCAAAGCCTCGGAGCCCGGATCGAGGGGCTGACCGGCAGCCTCCCCTCCCTGGCCGATCTCGAGGACGAGCGGCTGACCGTGACCGCCGCCCGGGACCGGGCGCTCCGCCAGCAGGAGGCTCTGCAGCGGGCCATCGTCATGATCGAGACCGCGGGTCGAGACGTCCACGGGCGGCTCGCACCCCGCCTCGCGGCGTCGGTGTCGGAGCGGCTGGCCCTGCTGACCGGGGACCACTACTCCGAGGCCAACGTCGACATGGACCACTTCGCGATCGCCCTGGCGTCGGCTGATCGCGACCAGCTGGTGCCCCTCGACCTCGTATCCCACGGCACCCGCGACCAGGTCGCCCTCCTCCTCCGGCTGGCACTCTGCGAAGTGCTCGGCGACGCCGGCGAGTCGATGCCCCTCCTTCTCGACGAGCCCTTGGCCTCCGCGGACCCGCGCCGCGGCCGCGGACTCCTTGAGTTCCTAGCACAGTTGTCAGCAACCAACCAGGTCGTGGTCACCACCAGCGATCCGGGCATCGCCGCCACCCTGGTGGGACTGGGGGATCCGGAATCGACGGCCGTCATCGACCTCGGTACCTCGGGCGAGGAGTCCAGCCCGGACGTCGCGCCCGACGCCCTGGTCAGAGTGCCCCAGCCACCTGCACGAGGCCTTCGAGGGCGCTCACCGGAGCGGTGATGAGCGGCACCTGGACGGCGGGAACGTCGGCGATGCGGCCCAGCCGGGCGAGTTGGCGTGCCTCCCGCTGGGCGAGCTCGAAGAAGAGCCGGTAGCTGCGTCCCAGGGCCACCGCGGCGGCGGCGTCGACCGGGGCGCCGATGGCGCGGCTCAGCGCCTGGGCTCCGTGGTGGTCGTCGGCGAGCACGTCCGCGGCCCGGACCGCCGCCTCGTCGGCGAGGAAGCCGGGGAGCACCCGGTTGACCACGACGGCGCGGAGCGGCATCGACAGCTCCCGAAGCTTGGTCGCGAAGTGCTCCGCCTCCGCGAACGCGGCCGGCTCCAGCGTGGTGACGATGACGAAGCCGATCCGCGGGCTGCGGAGCAGCCGGCTGACGGCTCGAGCGCGCCGCTGGACGCCCTCATAGAGGGTCTGGAGGTCGCCGACGAAGTCGCCCAGCTCACCCAGCACCTCGCCGCCCAGCAGCCGGTCCGCGATGTGCAGGAGCGGGGCGGCGGCGAAGTTCATGGCGTGGAATCCGGACCGCGAGGGATGGGCGAGCCACGAGAGGAGCCGTGCCCCCACGAAGTCCGAGATCCGCTCCGGTGCCTCCAGGAAGTCGAGGGCGCTGCGCGACGGCGGGGTGTCGACGACCAAGCAGTCGTACTCGCCCTCCTCGTGGAGCTCGTACAGAGCCTCCATCGCGGCGTACTCGTGGCTGCCGACGAAGGCGTCGCTGATGCCCTGGTAGAAGCGGTTGTCGAGGATCCGCTCGGCGACGTGACGGTTGGGGGCGTAGCGCTCCACCATCCGGTCCCAGACCGACTTCTGGTCGAGCATGGCCGCGACCAGCTCGCCGCGGAGAGGGAGGCCGGCCTGGCGCAGGCGCGCGGCGGACACGGTCACCGGATCGGCGCCGATCCCGGTCATCCCGAGCGCGCTGGCGAGGCGCCGGGCCGGATCGATGGTCAGCACCATCACCCGCCTGTCCGCGGTCGAGGCGATGGCCGCCGCCAGGGCGGCGCTCACCGTGGTCTTCCCGACCCCGCCGCTCCCGCAGCAGATGACCACGTCGAGCCCGCCGAGCAGGTCGGCGAGGCGTTTCGGGCGGACCTCGCGCGCCAGCTCCTCCGACGCTCTTCTCACCTCAGCCCGCGGCCTCCAGGGCGGCCGCGACCGCCCGGGTGGTCGCCAGTCCCGACCGGGCGGCGACGAGCGGGACGGCGACAACCGGGACGGACATGCGGGTGGAGAGGCGGCGCGCGAAGGGCTGGGCGAGGTGGCTCAGGTCGTCGGCAAACCGGACGCCGGCCACCAGCCTGTCAACCCCCTCCCCGAGGACCGGCGCAGCCGCCCGCGCCGTGGCGGGGTCGGCGAGCAGCTCCACCAGGCGTCGCTGCCGGGGCGCGGACAGCGGGGCGAGGCCGCGATTGAGGAAGCACGGACCGAGACCGATGTCGGTGTCCCGCACCACCTCGTCGTGAAGCTCGAGCGCCTCGGCGACGGGCATCTCCTCGGGGAGCGCGCAGATGCAGAGCGCGGTCTTGCGGTGGTTGGTGACCATGGCGTCGACGAAGTCCACCTGGGAGCGGAGCATCCCGCCCCGCAGCAGCCGCCGCATCGACCGGGCCGCGGTGAGCTGGGGCAGGATCTGGCCGCTGGAGGTCGCATCGACCACGATGAGGTCCCAGATCGGCTCGCCGTCCCCTTCCCGCCGCCGCTCCTCGTGCGCGATCTTGCCCACCATCAGCATGTCTCGCGGACCGGGCACCCCGGTGGCGACGAAATCGAAGACTCCGGCCAGGGGGGTGAGGCGGGTGAAGCGCGGGACCTTGAAGAAGATCGCCAGGTACTCCTGAAACGAGTCCTCGGGATGGAGGGCGAGGACCGAGAGGTTGCGCTGGACGACGACCGGCTGGAAGCCGACGGCGGGATGGCCGAGCGCCTCGGGAAGGTCGCCCTTGGCGTCGACCTCCACGGCGAGGACCCGGACGCCGCGGCGGGCGGCGATCAGCGCCACGGCCGCGGCTATGGTGGTCTTGCCCGTGCCCCCCTTGCCGGTGACAAAGATGACCCGCTTGCTGAGGAGGCCATCGAGGCGGGTACGCCCACCCGCGCGCTGGGGCGGCGTCAGGGCGGCTCAGTCCTGGTCCGGGGCGCCGTGGACGGCGGCGAGGACCTCGGTGGCGTGCCCCTGGGGTTGGACGTTTCGCCATTCGCGCTGGACCCTGCCGTCCGGTCCGACCAGGAACGTGGAGCGTTCTACGCCCATGTAGCTGCGACCGTACCGCGTCTTGGTGATCCAGAGCTGGAAGTGGTCGATCAGGCGGTGATCGGGATCGCTGACCAGGGGGATGCCCAGGTCGCACTTGGCCGCGAAACGATCGTGGCTCTCGCCGGAGTCGGGCGACACCCCGTACACCAGCACGCCGGCACGTTCGAACTCGGGCAGCAGCCCGGTGAACTCCCGGCCCTCCAGGGTGCAGCCGGGCGTGTCGTCCTTGGGATAGAAGTAGAGGATGGCACGGCCGCCCTGGAGGTCGGAGCGCCGGAGCCGTCCGCCCCCGCTCATGGCCAGGTCGAAGTCGGGCAGCTCTGTCGTCGTCTCGCCCACCGGCACCCCTCCGAGTCGCAGGTACGTACCTCCCTACTCTACGAGCCGGATCGTCCCGCCTGGCGTGCGGCGGGCCCACTCAGCGTCAGTTCAGGAAGGAGCGGAGCCTCCCCA
>PLNE01000181.1 GCA_003141695.1 Candidatus Dormiibacterota bacterium | reverse complement strand
GGATTCCGGGCCAGGTGGCGCAGAGCGTCCCACTGCACCAGGCTGATGCCCAGGGCGGCGAGCCGGGCATCGAGAGCCCGGTGGTGGCGAGCCTGAAGCCGCTTGACGGCCAGTCCGATGTCCTGGAGGGATCGACTCACCTGTTCATTATAGCCTCCGGATACCAGCTTGCTTATATCAATGGATTGATATAAGCTGACTGATATGGACCGCGGAGGCCCTCGGTCCGGATGATCACCCAGGAGCCCCCACCATGAGCCCAACGAGCACCACCAGCGTCACCACCGCCACCGCCGGCCACGTCGAGGTCACGACCGCCGATCAGGGCGAGGGTCATCCCTTCCTGCTCCTTCACGGCGGCGCCGGTTCCCAGTCCATGGCGCGTTTCGCCGACCTCCTGGCCGCGAGCGAGCCCGCGAGGGTGGTCACGCCCACCCACCCCGGCTTCGGCGGCACGCCCCGACCCGAGCGGCTCGCCAGCATCAAGGCCCTGGCCGAGGTCTATGCGGGCCTTCTCGACGAGCTCGATCTCTCCGACGTCAGCGTCGTCGGCAACTCGATCGGCGGGTGGATAGCCGCAGAGCTGGCGCTGCTCCACAGCCCGCGGGTCAGCAGCGTCGTCCTCGTCGATGCCGGGGGCCTGGAGATCCCCGAGCACCCGGCCCCTGACGTCTTCACCCTGGACCTGAACCAGATCACCAATCTCAGCTACTTCAACCCGGACGCCTTCCGCATCGACCTCTCCAAGGTCCCCGACGCGCAGAAGGCCGTCATCGCCGCCAATCGGGCGGCCCTTCAGACCTACGGCGGAGCCGCGCTGTGCGATCCCACCCTTCTCCACCGTCTGCCGTCCATCGGCACGCCGACACTCGTCGTGTGGGGCGCCGCCGACCGGATGATCCCGCTGGGACACGGCGAGGCCTACGCCCGCGCCATCCCCGGCGCCCAGCTCCAGGTGATCGCCGAAGCCGGACACCTCCCACAGCTGGAGACCGCGGGGCAGCTCGCCGGCCTGCTGTGGTCGTTCGCGGAAGCCCACTCCGTGGCTCGGAATAGCCAGGCCTGAGCCCGACGTCGAGGTCATCGCGGAAGGAGACAGCCGGTGGTGTGGCGGCTCCGGGCTGCTACCTTTGTCGCGAGATGGCTCACGCGTCGGCGTTCCTCGACCCGCGCATCAGCGCCTACCTCGCCAGCCACGCCAAGCTGTCGGATCCGCTGCTCGAGGAGCTGGTCGACGAGACCCGCCACACCTACCCGGAGCTCGACCTGCAGGTGAGCCCGGACGAGGGGGCGCTGCTCCGGCTGCTGGTCCGGCTCTGCGGGGCGGGACGGGCGATCGAGGTGGGGACGTTCACCGGCTATTCGTCCCTCTGCATCGCCCGGGCGCTGCCGCCCGGAGGACGGCTGCTCTGCTGCGACGTCAACGAGGAGTGGACGTCGATGGCGCGCCGCTACTGGGAGCGCGCAGGGCTGGCCGACCGCATCGAGCTGCGCCTGGCCCCGGCGCTGGAGACGATCGCGCTCCTTCCCGTGGGCCTGCTGTTCGACTTCGCCTTCATCGACGCCGAGAAGAGCGAATACATCGCCTACTACGAGGCTCTGGTGCCGCGCATGGCAAAGGGCGGGCTGATCGCCGTCGACAACGTGCTGCGCCGCGGCTGGGTGGCCGGGACGGCGGAACCGGACGCGCGGACCGTGGTGATGCGCGAGTTCAACGAGCACGTGCTGGTGGATGCGCGCACGGAGTCGGTGATCGTGCCCATCGCGGATGGATTGACCCTGATCACGGCGGCTGAGCCTGGGTGGCGGTCGGAGGACTGATCGGCGGCTCCAGGGCGTGGCGGGCCGGGGCCTGGCCGACGCCGGGCTGATCAGCCGCCGGCAGGGTACAGCTTGGCGTCGGCGACCGCGAAGATCTTCATCCCGGCCTCGTCGAAGCGGATCACCACCTCCTCGCCGGCGCGGGTCATGGTGCTCTTGAGGATGGTGCCGGTCCCGTACTTGGGGTGCTCGACGCGCATCCCCGCCAAGTAGCGCTGGGGCGCGATCTCGACCGGGTTGGCCCGCACCGCCCGGGCGTGGACGGCCTCGCGGACGGCGCCGGGCTGGCGCGGAGCGGTCACCGGCGGGCCGCCGGGGCGGCGCACCACGTGGAGCATCTCGGGGGGGATATCGGCCAGGAAGCGCGACGCCTGGGCGGTCTGGGCGCTTCCGTAGAGGTGGCGCCGGAAGGCGTGCAGCAGGTAGAGGCGCTGCTGAGCCCGGGTCACCCCGACGTAGACGAGGCGGCGCTCCTCGGCGATCCCCTCATCGCCCTCCTCGAGCGCCCGGATGTGGGGCAGCAGACCCTCCTCCATCCCGGCGAGGAAGACGACGGGGAACTCCAGGCCCTTGACCTGGTGGAGGGTGATCAGGGTCACACCGCTCTTGGTGTCGTCCAGGCTGTCCACGTCGGAGACCAGGGCGACGTTCTCCAGGAACTGGTGGAGCCCGTCCGGCGGCGGCACGTCCTCGTACTCCTCCGAGTAGCCGACCAGCTCGGTCACATTGGCCCAGCGCTCCTCCCCCTCGGGGGTGCCATCGCGGAGCATCGACTGGTAGCCGGTCTCCTCGACGACCCGCTCCAGCAGGCGGGGGACGGGGAGGCGGAGGCTCTGCTCACCGAGGCCGGCCATGAGCTTGCCGAAGCCCGAGAGCGCCTGGAGGGCGGCCGGTCCCAGCTCGGCCTCCTCCCCCACGTGCAGGACGGCCTCGAAGGGCGAGATCTTGCGCTTGCGCGCGATCCGCTCCAGCTCGGCGACGCTGCGATCCCCGATCTTGCGCCGGGGGACGTTGACGATCCGGCCGAAGGCCACCGGGTCGCGGGGGTTGGCGACCAGGCGGAGGTAGGCGAGGACGTCCTTCACCTCCTTGCGCTCGTAGAAGCGGAGACCGCCCACCAGGCGGTAGGGGATGCCGCGGCGGAGGAGCACGTCCTCGAAGGCGCGCGACTGCGCATTGGTGCGGTAGAGGACGGCGAAATCGGAGAGCGAGTACGACTCGTTGCCGATCAGCCTCTCGATCTCGCCGCAGACCGCGAGCGCCTCCTCCTGCTCGTCGTAGACGGGGATGAGCCGCACCGGCTCGCCACCGCCGCGCTCGGTCCAGAGCCGCTTGGCGGCGCGATCCTGATTGACCCTTATCACGGCATGGGCGGTGTCGAGGATCGGCTGGCTGGAGCGGTAGTTCTGTTCCAGGGTCACCACGTGAGCGTCGGGGAAGTCCTTCTGGAATTCGAGAATATTGCGAATATCGGCGCCTCTGAAGCGGTAGACCGATTGGTCGTCATCTCCGACAACCGTCAGATTGCGATGTGTTGCGGCCAGGAGTGACACCATCAGGTACTGGGCGTGGTTGGTGTCCTGGTATTCGTCCACGAAGAGGTGGCTCCAGCGACGGCGGTAGTGCTCCAGCACCGGGGGGACGTCGCGGAGCAGAAAGACGGTGCGCATCAGCAGGTCGTCGAAGTCGAGCGCCCCGGCGGCGGCCAGCTCGGCCTCGTAGGCGCGGTAGATGCGGGCCGACTCGACCTCGAGGTAGCCGCTCGCCCGGGCGGCGAAGGCCGCCGCGTCGAGCAGCTCGTTCTTGGCCGCGCTCACCGCGTGCGCCACCTTGGTGGGGGCGAGGTGCTTGGCGTCGACTCCGGTCGTCTGCATCGCCCGACGCATCGCCGCCAGCCGGTCGGCCTCGTCGTAGATCACGAAGTTGGCGGGGATGCCGATGGCGTCGCCGTCACGGCGGAGGATGCGGGCTCCCACGGAGTGGAAGGTGCCCAGCCACATCCCGCTGATGTCGGAGCCGAGCAGCTTCTCCACCCGCCCGCGCATCTCCTTGGCCGCCTTGTTGGTGAAGGTGACCGCCAGGATCTCCTGGGGACGCACCCCGCGGGCGGCGATGACGTAGGCGATGCGATGGGTGAGCACCCGGGTCTTGCCGCTGCCGGCCCCGGCGAAGATCAGCAGCGGCCCGTCCGGCGCCTCCACGGCCTCGCGCTGGGCCGGGTTGAGGGCGGCGAGCAGCGCGTCAGTGCCGGCTGATCCCGCGGTCACCTCGGGGCCCGGGGCCGGTCGAGGGAGGGGGCGGCTGCGAGACCGTATTGGGTCGATCGATCGACCCGGGAGCGCCGGGACGGACGAGGGAGGAGCTGCGCCACGTGCGGGATTCTACGGGTGGGGGCTGCCGGCCCCGCGCGAGCTCGGCGGCCGGGAGGGCCGGCGTCAGGTGGGGCGGCGGGCGGGAACGAGGGCGGGCCTGACCCGCTCGGGCCCGTCGGTGCCGTACGCGCCCTCGTGGGCGGCGTCCTCCTCCTCCCGGGCGGCCAGCACGTCGCGCAGCCGCTTCGGGGTGCCCAGCGCCCAGCCCTGCCCCAGGGCGGCGCCCAGTCCGAGCATGCGGGCGCAATCCTCTCGGGTCTCGAGCCCCTCGGCGATGATCTCGCCGCCCAGGCTGCGAGCGACCTCCACCAACCCGCGTATGACCGCCGCGGAGCCGGCGTCGTCGGCGGTGACGACCAGACTCTTGCCGGCCTTGATGAACTCGGGCCGGACGACCGCGATCGCCTCGATGGTCGACAGGCCCTCGCCGACGTCGTCCATCGCGAAGCGGAAGCCGGCACGCCGGTAGCGGGCGCAGGCCTCGGCGAAGCGGCCGAAACGGGTGATCTGCTCATTGACCTCGAGGACGATCTGGGTCGATCGGAGAGAGGCGTCGCGGAGGTGCCCCAGGATCACGTCGAGGTCACGCTCGGGGTCGGTAAAGGCCCCGACGCTGATGTTGATGAAGAGCGAACCGCCCCGGGCGAGCAGGCGGTGGGCGCCGCTCATCGCCGAGACCTGGCAGAGGGTCTCCAGCTCGCGGGAGACGCCCAGGCGGCGTGCCGCCGCAAACATCCCCTCGACCTCGGTCTCGTTGGGCGCTCCGGTGGGGCGAGCGAGCGCCTCGTAGCCGATGAGGCGCCCAGAGTTGAGGTCGCGGATGGGTTGGTAGACGGATTCGATCTCCTTGCGGGCGACGATTGCCGGGACCGATTCCAGCCAGCTCCCGGCCCGAGACCCGGCGCCCTCGTCGATCACAACGCGGCCCCCGCCCCTGGCCTTGCCTGCGGCGGAGAGGGCGCGGAGGGCGCGGTTCATAAGGTCGTACGCGGTTTCCCGGCGATCCCAAAAGGCGATCCCCACGCTGACCGTGCAGCCGGCGGGGAGGTCGCTCTCCACGTCGCGGATGACGTCGGCGACCCCCGTCGTGGTCAGGCGCTCGAGGACGACGGCGAACTCGTCGTTGCCGATCCGGGCGAGGTAGGAGAGGCCGGAGGCGTCGGGGTCGCTCCGCTGGGTGAAGCGGAGGACGGTGGCCACGTCGGTGAGCAGCCGGTCCCCGGCGGCGTGACCCCAGTCCTCGTTGAAGGAGCCGAACCTGTCGAGGTCGATGACGGCGATGGCCAGCGAGGTCTCCCGGTGCCGCGCCGTCTCCAGCCGGTGGGGCAACTCCGAGTCGAGGGCCCGGCGATTGGGACAGTTGGTGAGGAAATCCGTGTACGCGACCGAGTCGAATCGTGCCCGGTCGGCGCCATGACCGCTCAGCGCCTTGACGGTGACGGCGACGACGATCGCGGCGAGCGTGGCCACCACGATGTAGGGATCGCGGACGACCGCCAGGGAGATGAGGCCCTCGACGAGGGCCAGGCCGACTCCGATGCCCAAGATCCTGCCCCCGTGGCGGAGGGCCAGCACGGCGAGCGGGAGCGTGACCAGGGCGGCGACGTCGACCGCGCGGACCCGGAAGATCAGTTCGACGCTGAGTACCAGGACGATGGCGCAACACGCAGCCACCGCCTGCCCGCGGTGCGGGACGCGCTCCAGGGGCAGCGCGAGCGCGAGGGCGGCTGCTGCCAGGAGGGCCAGGGGGACGATCCACGTGAGATCCAGCCGGGAGTGCTGGAGCCACATCCCGACGATGATCAGGACTGCGGCCCCGGCTGTCCACGCGGCTGTCACGCCCCGGACGGCGAAGCGGTCGGGCCGCTGCGAAGCAGGGGTGTACGGCATCGCATTGCGGAGCGCCCCGGACTCGAACATCGGCGCGATCAGAGTAACCGTGACCCTCGTTTCACGGAGAACGGACAGGTCGCGTCCTGGTCACGTTCCCCGAGCCTATGTGGGAAACGGTCGGTGCGAATCTGACAGCGTGTTACGCCAGCCGCCGGAGAATGCAGAAGGGGGTCTGCTCTCCCGTCTGCCCCATCGGATTGTCGGCGAGCACCCGGCTGACCGTGGAGCGGTCAACCCCGGCGCTCGCCCCGAGGACGTCGGCGGCGAGATCGTTGGTATCGACCACGGCCACGGCGATGTCGATGCCGGCCTTCTCGCTGAGTGTTCGGCTCATCCGCTCCGCGACCCCGTCCGGGTCGCTCGGCGCCTTGCTGGCGTGGGTGTTGTAGGGAGGGAGGGTGTAGGCGGTCGGACCGTCGATGGCCGACACGCGGGATCCGGCCACCCGGTAAAAGACGCCCCGGACCCCAAAGGGGCGGGTGACGGAGGCGCAGGCGGCAGCGAGGAGGATGCGCGGCGCCCCCGCCTCCTCCAGGGCCAGCTGCATGGTCTGGGGCC
>PLNE01000122.1 GCA_003141695.1 Candidatus Dormiibacterota bacterium | reverse complement strand
CCTCAGTGAAAGATCGAGGCTAGTGCTTGGCCGAGCCCGGGCGGCGCAGGTGGCGCGCCTCCACGACGGGGTCGTGCGGGACCGCCTCCAGCCGGATCTTGACGTCCACGGCGACCGCGCCCGTGGGGCTGACGATCACCGGGTTGAGGTCCATCTCGGCGATTTCCGGTAATGCGGTCACCAGGGCGCTGATCCGCTGGATGATCCCGGCGAGCGCCTCCGTGTCGCAGGGTGAGGTCCCCCTGTACCCGAAGAGGAGCGCGGAACCGCGGGGTTCGCGGATCAGCTCCGTGACGTCGCGGTCGGTGAGCGGCACCGCTCGGAAGGCCTGGTCATGGGTCAGGCCGACGGCCGTCCCACCGGAGCCGAAGACGAGGAGCGGCCCGAAGTGGCTGTCGCGGACGACGCCGACGATGGTTTCCACGCCCGCGCCCAGCATCGGCTGGACGATCGCGCCACCCATCTCGTCGCCGAGGCGGGCCTGCATCGTGTCGAAGGCCGTCCGCAGCGCCTTGGCCGAGGCGATGTCGGTGAGGACACCCCCACGCTCGGTCTTGTGGACCATGTCTGGCGCGGCCGCCTTGAGCACCACCGGGTAGCCCATCGCCTCGGCGACCGCGACGGCCTCGTCCGCGGTGTCGGCTCGTGTGGTCATCGCCACCGGGACGGCCACTGACCGCATCAGGGCGGCCGCGTCGAGCGGCCCGAGCTGGCAGCCCTCGGGATTCGCGGCGAGCGCCTTCTGCACGATATCCCGGGCAGCGCCCAGGTCGATGTCCGCGGGCACCACGACCGTTCCGGGGTCGCGCCTCCGCCAGGCTGCGTAGTCGGCGACCGCGCCGAGGGCGTAGGCGGCAGCTTCGGGGAAGGTGAAGACGGGCATGTCGCGGCTGGCGCGGAGCCGCTCCTGGGCGTCGCCGAAGACCGCGGCGAGGACCGGCTTGGTGGCCTCGCGGGCGACCATCCGGATCGCCTCGGCAATCCCGACGGCGTCGGTGTGGAGCGGGGTGAAGATGGTGATCACCGAGTCGACCGACGGGTCGGCGAGCACGGCCTGGAGTGCGGCCCGGTACTCCTCCGGGCCACCCATCGCCGTCATGTCGATGGGGTTGCCCAGAGCGGCGGCGGAGTTGAGCGTCTCGCGCAGGCGCTCCATCGTCTCCGCGCTCAGCTCGGGCAGCACCAGCCCGGCGGCCTCGCATGCATCCGCGGTCAGGATGCCGGCGCCACCGGCATTGCCCACCACAGCCACCCGGTTGCCGGCCGGCAGTGGCGCCGTGGCCACCACCCGGGCGACGTCGAAGAGCTGCTCCAGCGAGGCCACCCGGATCACGCCCGACTGGCGGAAGAGGGCGTCGACCGATACGTCGGGCGAGGCCAGGGCGGCCGTATGCGAGGCGGCGGCGCGTGCCCCCGCCGTGCTCTTGCCCCCCTTCACCGCGATGATCGGCTTGCGTCGCGACACCCGGCGGGCGATCTCCGCGAATTTGCGCGGGTTGCCGAAGGATTCGAGGTAGAGGAGGATGACGTCGGTGCGCTCGTCCTGCTCCCAGTACTGGAGCAGGTCGTTGCCCGAGATGTCGATCTTGTTGCCGGCGGAGACGAAGCCCGAGAGGCCGATGCCGAGCCGACCCGCCTCGTCGATGACCGCCACCCCGAGTGCTCCCGACTGGGTGAAGAACGCCATGTTCCCGGTGGGTGGCTGGCTGGGGGCAAAGGTCGTGTTGAGCCGTATCGCCGGGTCGGTGTTGATCACGCCCATGCAGTTGGGCCCGACCACGCGCATACCGTAGCTGCGGGCGACGTCCAGCAGCTCCCGCTCCTTCGCCGCGCCGTCGGCCCCGGTCTCGCCGAAGCCGGAGCTGATGATCACCAGCGAGCCCACGCCGGCGGCGCCGCACTCGTGGACGGCGGCGAGGACCGCGCTGATCGGGACGGCGATGACCGCCAGGTCCACCTTGCCGGGGATGTCGCCGACGGAGGCCCACGCGGGGACGCCCGACACGTTGTCCGCTGATCGGTTGACCGGGTAGACACGACCGTTGAACGGTCCGCGGATGAGGTTGCGGAGGATCTCGTGGCCGATCCCGCCCGGGGCACGCCCCGCGCCGATCACGGCGACACTCTTGGGCTCGAGGAGACCGCGCATGGCGGCGACCGACGCGAGCCGCTCACGCTCACCACTCGCCGCCCTCACGCCGCGGACGTCGGTGATGTCGAGGCTGACCCCGACGACGCCCGCCTCGGGTGTTCCCACCCGCTCGATGAAGCCCGCGTGGCGGAACACCTCAAGCATGGGCAGGTTCTCGGCCATCGTCTCGGCGCGGAAGCGGGTGATCCCCACCGCACGGCCCACCTCAGCCAGGTATTCGAGGAGCAGCGAGGCGACGCCTCGACCCTGGAACTCGTCACTGACCACGAAGGCAACCTCGGCCTCGCCAGGTGCGGAGACGCTGAAGTCGCCCACTCCGACCACCGATCCGGCGTGGAACGCGCCGAGGTGGGTGTGGGTAGCGGCGTCGCTCGTCGTGAGACGGGTCAGCTCCTCGTCGGTCAGCTCGTGACTGGCGGAGAAGTAGCGCAGCCGCAGGCTCTCGGCCGAGAGGGAGGTGAAGAAGCTCCGGAGCAGCTCGACATCGTCTGGGTTGAGGGGGCGGATGGTGATCGCCGCCCCGTCGATGAGGGCGGCGTCGGCGCTCCATGTGAGCGAGATTGGAGGTGGGGTTGCGGTATCGGTTGTCACCGTCCCAGCCTACGGAAATCAGCCGCCGGATGTCGTGGGCCGATGGTCACCGAGACGATGGGCCTCGGCCTCGGGATGGCCGGCACACGTCCGGGTGTGAGTCCACCGCGAGGCGGAATCCGATCCCGCCTCGCTCCCTGCGGCCACCGGAAGCGCCGGGGAGAGCCCACACCATCGGCGCCTGGAGTCGCAGGGAGCTCGGACGGGTCGTAACGGTCGGGCCCTCGGAACCAGGGGTTCCCAGGACCCACGATCGGAGCATCACTGCGCAATCACCCTCCGGACCAGGGGAAAAGGTCACTACTCTGATGGGGCCAAGTGGCCGTGGCGGGTTGAGGCCTGCTGGGTGGTCGTGACCAGGGTCCCGACCGGGGGGGTCGTGTGGCCCTTCCACTGCCAGGTGCCGGAGGGGGACCATCGGCTCACCCAGGCGCCGCGCCGCTAGCTTCAGGCGATGTTCCGCGTCGCCACCCGCCGTCCCGTCAACTGAGAGGGCAGCACTGATGTCGCTCCAGCAGTGGGGTCTGGCCTGCCTCTGGTTGGCGGGGACCCTGGCCGTGGTGGTGGTCGTCCTCTGCATCGTCGCGCTCGCCGACCCTGCCCGGCGCCGACGCGGCTCCGGCGGCCCGGGCGGCTGATCACCCGGGCTGCGGCCTCCGCTCAGAGCTGCCCGATTCGCGCGGCCCCACCCCCACGGGCCTCGCGGACCGGAGTTCTCGTGACCGAGGACCCTCAGATGGGGTCCCTTCGGGGCGAGGTTGAGCAGCCATGAGCGTAGAATTCGGTGCCATGGAATCCAGAGACACCATTCGCGTCTTGCTCTGTGACGACCATGAGCTGGTCCGGCTGGGCCTCCGGCGCCTCCTCGAGACCGAGGTCGACCTCGATGTGATCGGAGAGGCCGGGGACGCGGACGCCGCTCTTGAAGCTGTCGCCCGGCTGCACCCCCAGGTGGTCGTGATGGACGTCCGCATGCCGGGCCGATCGGGGATCGAGGCGTGCCGGGAGATCCGCTCCGCCCACCCCGAGACCCACGTCCTGATGCTGACCTCGTTCGCCGACGACGAGGCGCTCTTCACCTCGATTATGGCCGGGGCGTCCGGCTACATCCTCAAGCAGATCCATGGCGTCGACCTGATCGGCGCGATCCGCCAGGTCGCCGGGGGGCACTCGCTGCTCGACCCGCAGGTCACCGAGCGCGTGCTCGCCCGGTTGCGCGGCGAGGTGGTCACCCCCGGGGACATCATCAATGACCTCACCCCCCAGGAGCGCAAGATCCTGGCCCTGGTCGCCGAGGGGCTCACCAACCGGCAAATCGCCGAGCGGGTGCACCTCG
The DNA here is from genome assembly GCA_003141695.1 of Candidatus Dormiibacterota bacterium. Taxonomy (GTDB): domain Bacteria; phylum Chloroflexota; class Dormibacteria; order Aeolococcales; family Aeolococcaceae; genus Changshengia. The sequence goes on along the minus strand of PLNE01000122.1, from coordinate 11,566 downwards.
CCGACAAGACCGTGAAGAACTACGTCTCCAACATCCTCATGAAGCTGGGCCTCGAGCGGCGCGCCGAGGTGGCCGCCTTCGTCGCCCGGCGCAAGGAGAGCCAGCCCAGCGAGTGGCCCTGAGGCCGGTAGTCCGTCGCCTCGACGACACCCTGGCCCGGCTCTGATCGCGGCTGGCCGTAGCCGGCGCTGAGTTCCGTACCCGTCTAGCCCGCCGTGTCCAGAGCCCGACGTCCTCGTAGTCGCTCTTCACGAGCGACATCAGCTGCCGGCGGTGCCTGGCCTCCCTGCGGGGTCCTGTCCTGGTCGGCCTCCCACGGGTGCGACGGGAGGAGCGACAACCTTCTGGTCCTCGCTCCTCCTCCCTCGGTCAGGCTCGAGTGCGCCTCGCCATGCTCCGATATTCGCTTCGCGTACCCGAGCGTCCTGCGCTCGGAACGAGCGCCTGTGGCTGCTCGTTCCTCACTTCGTCATGCTCCGGTAGTGCTGCCGCCAGATCAGCTTGTGCACGGGTATCCAGCGCGGGACGTCGCGCAGCCCGGGGATGAAGGGGACGAGCAGGAGGCCCAGGCTGAGCACGGTCATGACCACCACCACCAGCAGGTCGGCGTTGCTCGCCGAGCCGATCGGCGGGACCTGGTACCAGAGGGTGAAGAGCCAGAGCCAGGCCTGGCCTGGATACCGCCCGGTCTCGTTCATCATTCCCCACTGCGAACCCGTGAGGTCCTGCGCCTGGGCGAGCCCCGGGAAGTAGCCGCCGTCGCTCAGGAAGAGCAGCGGCTTGCTGAAGTCGGTCTGGTAGAAGTGCTCGCTGGTGAGCAGCAGCGCGTCCAGGCCCCCGCTGCGGGCAAGGGTGAGCAGCCGGCTCATCAGGACCGGCACCGGTCCGTAGTCGCCACTCGGCACCGACACCTCGTTGTCGACCAGCTTGGCGCTGCCCAGTGCCTGGTTGTAGGTGGCGAGCCACTTCTGCTGCTGGGCGGCGCTCGCATTGTTGAACGTGGTCAGCGCCGAGGCGAGGGTCTGGTCGCCGACCGTAGCCTGTGAAAGGGGCTGGAGCACGAAGTCGAGGGGCGCGTTGACTGCGACGTGCACCCCGGCCCACACCTGCGGCTCGATCGGCCCGATGCTCTGCACCGACCCGCTGCCGGTGGTGTACGGAGGCCCGTACTGGGCGGTGGTGGTCTGGCCGGCCAGTTCGCTGGCGGCCGTGGTCACGAAGTCCACCGGGTCCGACTTGGCCCACGCCTGAATGGTCGCCGAGGGAATGTCCGGCGAGGAGAGGACCGCCGAGAGGATCAGCACCGCGACCAGGATGCCCACCGTCGCGATGGAGATCTCCTTGATCAGGTCGTAGGGCGTCATCCGGATGCCGCGGTAGTAGTCGGTCTTGTCGATCTTGGGTCGGCGGCCGTTCATTGGGATGCTCCCGTGGAGGCGCTCTCTCCGGTGTCGGGGACGTAGGGGTCACCGATCGGCCGCACCACGCCCCGGCTCCTCACCTGCACGATGTGGAGCACCACCAGAAGGGTGAGCGCGATCGGGAACAGCATCACGTGGATGCCGTACATCTGCCCGAAGTTGAGGACGTTGAAGAACCCTCCCAACCCGGTGGCATTGATCGCGTCCTTGGCGTTGACCGCGATCCACTGGGAGTCGAAGTTCTGCTGGATCAGGTAGCCGGTGAAGGCGGTGACGATGCTGACGAGGAAGAGCACCACCCCGACCATCCACGTCTTGGCCCGTCCATCGCGCCAGCCGGCGCCCCAGTACTGGCCCCAGAGGTGCAGCACCATGAAGATGAAGAACATCTGCACCGACCAGAAGTGGATGCTGTTGAAGAAGTGGCCGAGGTCGGAGGTGTGCCACCAGGCCGAGCCCATGAAGGCGAGGACCGTCCCGCTCACCAGCACCCAGACCAGGGCCGCGATGGTCACCACGCCAAAGACGTACACCCAGGAGCCGACGAAGGCCGGCTGGCGGGTGGGCAGCACCTCCTCGAGGGGAAGACGGCCGTCCAGGCGGCGGCGCACCGCAGCGGTCCACCCGGGCTCGCCCTCCGCGGAGGAGCCGGCGGCGAGCGGGGGAGTGCCCGTGCCCGATCCCAGGCCGCTCGCCTCACTCATCGTCATCGTCCCGGTGCTTGGCGGTGTTGTGGGGGAAGGGGGCTATGAGCGCGACCACGAACAGCAGCACCATCACCGCGATCAGGATCAGGTTGGGCAGCGAGATGAGGATGAATCCCCAGTGCAGGTAGGGCGCCGGGCTGTTCATTGGGTCCTCCGGGGGGTGAGCTGGGGGCACCGGCCAGGGGAGCCCCCACTAATCGTCTCTCTGACCTTACAAGCTATGGGCCTCCGATCACATTGTCATGTGACCTAAGTAGCCAGGTTGGCTGGGACTTATGGCCATGGCCCCGGCCGGGGTGGGGGCGGACGATGGTCCGCGGAGATTGCGAGATAGGAACCGAGATGGGCATGTCGACTCCGGCGGACCGGCTTTTCCTCCTGCTCGACCCGCACACGCGGCGGGTCGCCGACATCTGCACGGGCCCGACCGCGACCGGTGACTGCCCCGCCTACCTCGCCGGTCAGCCGCTCACCTGCGCGGGGTTCCGGGTGGTGCCGATCCGCCAGACGTCGGCCAATGGACTGCCCTTCCTGGTGGATGAGTCGGAGGGGCCCCGCTGCCCGCTGGCCTGGCTCGACGACGGGGAGCAGGCTGTGGACGCCGGCGGGGCGCGTGTGACGGGTCCCGGCCCGGCCAGCTGATCTCGGCACCGCCCGCCCCCGAGGGTTGGGCGCCCCGGGACGGGCACCGGAGCACGAGCGGGGTCGCCCTCCGCTCTCGCCGCCCCACCCAGCCTCCTACTGCTCCCGCCCCTCGTCGCACACCGTCCGGAACTCGCAGTGGCCGCAGCGCCAGCTGCTCGGCTTGGGCGGGAAGTCGTGGGCGCGGCGGGCCTCGGCCAGCTCGCGGGCCGTTCTCTCCACCTGGAAATGGAACCGACCCAGGGCGACGGAGTCGAACGTCATCCGGCTGACCTCGGCGGTCTGGAGCCAGTGCAGCTCGACCGTGGCCTCGTCGCGGTGTTGCTCGCGGGCGAGCGCCACCGCGTAGGCGCGGACCTGAAGGTCCTTGCGCAGCGACTCCTCCTCGCGCGGCGGCCCGGTCTTGTAATCGATGACCACCTGCACCCCGCCCCGCCCGGCGTCGATGCGGTCGAATCGTCCGGTCACGTCGCCGGCGGCCACTTCGAGGGTGAAGGGCTGCTCGACCATGAGGGGCTCGGCGTCGCGCCACCCCGGTGAGGCCGCGTAGCGCCGGAGCTGGCTCTCGCCCAGGCTGCGCAGCTCGGCGTGAGCACCCTTGGGGCCCCGTGATGTCTCCCATGCCTCACCCCACAGGCGGCCCGCCTCGTCCGGCCCGGCCTCGGCACCGGTCTGGCGCAGCGCCGCCAGGGCCTGGAGGACGGTGTGCACCAGGGTCCCGTACCAGCGCTGAGGCGAGGCTGGCACCGGCAGGCGGTAGACGCTGCGATAGGCGTAACGGCGGGCGCAGTCCTTGAAGGCGGCGAGATCGGAGACAGACGCTCGGATCGTCGCCGTGGGCAGGCCCGCCGCGGCGGCCGGCCGGCGGCGGGTGGGTGGCCGGCTGCCCTCGATGGCCCGCCGAGCCACCCAAGCGGCTCCGTCCAGGGCGGCCAGGAAGGGGCTCGGACGCTCGTCGCGGAAGGAGTGCGGGTAGCGGCGCGCATGGACCAGGACGAGGCGGTCGCGGGCCCGGGTCGCCGCCACGTAGAAGAGGCGGCGCTCCTCGTCCCGGCTCGCCTCTCCCTCCGGGGCGGGCTCCGGCACCAGCTCGTCCGGGAGGGAGAGGCGGGCCGGGAAGCCCCCCATCCCCGGCCAGCGCTCCTCGGTGCACCGTCCGAGAAAGACGACCGGCCACTCCAGGCCCTTCGCGGCGTGGGCGGTGAGCAGGCTGATCCCCACCGTCGTGGCCTCGACGGCCGCGATCTCGTCCGCTGCGTGGCTGCTGCGCAGGATGTCGAGGTAGCGCAGCGCCAGGGCCAGGCTGCGGTCGTTGCTCCAGTCGGCGAAGCCCTCCAGCAGCTCGCCGAACTTGTTGAGGTTGGCTCCGATCTGAGCCCGCGCCAGGGGCTCGGCGTCATCCAGGATCCCGAGGAACTCGCTCCCCTCGAGGGCGGCGTAGAAGATGTCGCGGACATCGTCCCGGGCTGCGTGGGCGTGGAGATCGACCAGGAGGTCGATCAGCCGGCGGGCGGTCCCCAGGTCGTCCGCGCCCAGCTCCGGCAGCTCTCCGGTGATCACCGAGGCGAGCGGGAGGTCGCGGTCGCGGGCGGCCTGGCCGAGCGCGAGCCGGCCGGCGTTGCTCACGGCGAAGGAGGGCAGGTGCAGGCAGCGGAGGACCGCTTGGGAGTCGCCGGGGTCGTTGACGGCGCCAAGGAGTCCCATCAGGTCCTTGATCTCGCGCCGCTGGAAGAATCCGCGGCCTCCGTGCACCACGTAGGCCACCCCCGACTCCTGGAGGGCGCGGGTCGCCGCCTGCATGTCGTCGTGGCGCCGGAAGAGCCAGGCGATGCCGGCCGGGTCGGCCCCGGCGTCGATCAGGCGCCGGCACTCGGCGGCCACCTCGACCACCTCGCCGCGCTCGTCGGCGGCTCGCCACACCTCCACCTGACCACCGGCGCCCCGGTCGGCGACCAGGTGCTTCTCGATGCGCGAGCCCGGGGGGGCCGCCCCGATGATGGCCCAGCTCGCCTCCACGATCTCCTGACGGGATCGGTAGTTGCGGTCCAGGACGATGCGCTCGTGGCTTGGGTAGATGCGGGCGAAGCGATCGAGGTTGGCGAGCGACGCGCCCCGGAACTTGTAGATGGACTGGTCGTCGTCGGCGACGACCATGATGTTTCCCCGCTCCCCGGCCAGCACCTCGACCAGGCGGGCCTGCGCGTAGTTGGTGTCCTGGTACTCGTCGACCATCACGTGGTCGATGGCCCCGGCCACCGCCTCGCGGACGTCCGCGTGCTCCCGCAGCAGCCGTTCCGCGTAGAGGATGGTGTCGTCGTGGTCGAGGACGGCCCGCTCCATGAAGGTCGCCTCCAGGCGCCGGTAGACCTCGGCGCATTCACGGTGCCGGGTCAGCAGCTCGCGCTCCAGGCTGGCCCCGGCCGCCGCCGCGGCCAGGCGGGCTTCGGCCCAGCCCGCGTAATCCTCGGGAGAGACCAGCTCCTGCTTGGCCTTCTCGATCACATCGAGAATGGCGTCCACGAGGTCATGGGAGCGCAGGGGGTTGTAGAGGGTGGTCGGGCGCAGCTCGCCGAGGATGCCGTCGACCACCAGCCACCGCTCCGCTTCGTCGGCGATCCGGAACGCCGGTGAGATCCCGAGCCGCCAGCCCCAGTGGCGCAGCACCCGCTGGGCGAAGGAGTGGTAGTTGAGGAGGGGCGGGTCCCCCTCGAAGGGCCCGTGGGCGCGCTCCACCCGGTCGCGCATCTCGGTTGCGGCCTTGCGGGTGTAGGTGAGCACCAGCAGGCGCTCCGTCGGCGTCCCTTCGCGGATCAGTCGGAGAAAGCGCTCGACGATGACCCGGGTCTTGCCGGAACCGGGGCCTGCCAGCACCAGGCACGGCCCCTCGCCGTGGTCGACGGCTCGCCGCTGCGCGCCGTCCAGCTCCACGGCCGCACCGCCCGCCGCTCGGATCTCCCCGATCTTCCCGCCATCGGTGAGATCCACGGGAGCGCCGCCCGCCGGCCCGGTCTCCGCACCCTCGCTCTCCGCACCCCCGTTCACCGCACCCCCGTTCACCGCGGCGGGGGCCCCGCCGGCCGTCCCGGCGTCCGCGCCAGCCGGCGCCTCCGGTGGGAAATCGAGCATCTGCCGATGATACCTGATGCTTCGTACATCTGTTTGCAGGGTGCCCGCCGTCCAGCCGGAACGCCTGCTAGAGTGGTGCCTCCGTTCGGCCAGGGCTGGAGCCCACGGCGAGCACGGCGGCTCGGCCGCCGGGCCACCCGTCTCATCGGTGGACGAGCGGTGTCCACATCAGTCAGGCCGCCGGTGGCGGCGCCGAGGAGGTGATCCCTCAACCGTGTCGGAGGTCAAGGTCCGCGAAGGCGAGACCTTTGAGAGCGCGCTTCGGCGCTTCAACAAGAAGATCAAGCAGAACGGCATCCTCTCGGAGGTTCGGCGCCGCGAGCACTACGAGAAGCCCTCGGTCCGCCGCAAGCGCAAGCTGGTGGCCGCCCGGAAGCGCCGGGCGAAAGCCGGCTGACGCCGTCATCACCATCTTTCGGGCTCGCCAATGGCGAGCCCCTTTCTTTCTGCGCCACCATGAGTTCCCCATGCGGGTGACCATCCACCGCTCGCCCACCCTCGACGCCGCGAGCCTGGCGCTGGTCCGCGACGGCGGGCTCGCCCCCCTGCTCCGCAGCAGCGGAGACCTCCTCGGCGTGCCCGCCCGCGCCGGTCTGGCGGTGCGGCTGACGGACGACGAGGAGCTGCACCGGCTCAACCGGGATCACGCCGGGGTGGACGCCGCCACCGACGTCCTCGCCTTTCCGGGCGACGGGCGCGAATGGGTGGGCGACGTCGCGATCTCGGTCGAAAGGGCGCGCGCCCAGAGCCCCGCGGCCCCCGCCGGCGAGCTCCGCCTGCTGGCCGTCCACGGCCTGCTCCACTGCCTCGGCCACGACCATGACCTGCCGGGGCGGGCGGCGGCGATGACCGCCCTGACCCGGAGACTGCTCCCCGGGCAGGACGTCCCCCACCTCGCACCGCATTGATGCCGCGAGAGCCATGGCGACCCTGATCATCGGCCTCGGCAATCCCGGGGGCGAGTACGCCCACACCCGGCATAACTGCGGGTGGATGGTCCTCGACGTTGTGGAGGGCCGGGGCCGCTTCGCCCGAGCGCGGCGCGAGGGGCCCGCCAAGGTGCGCGCCGGCACTGTCGACGGATTCGACGTCGTCCTCGCCCGCCCCACCACCTACATGAACCTGAGCGGGCGAGCGGGCGTCCACCTCGTGCGCGTCCTCGGTGTCCCGACCTCCGACGTGGTCGTGGTCCACGACGACGTCGACCTCCCCTTCGGCCGCCTCCGTCTACGCCGGGGCGGCTCGGCGGGAGGCAATCGCGGTGTGCGCTCGCTCATCGAGTCGTGGCAGACGCCGGACTTCATCCGGGTCCGGGTCGGGATCGGCCGGCCCGCCGCCGGTGAGGACACCGTCGACCACGTCCTGGATGCCTTCAGGCTCGCGGAGCGGCAGGCGCTGCCCGCCATCCTCGGCCGCGCCGCCGACGCGGTGGCGGCCATCGTGCGCGAGGGCCTGGAGCGGGCCATGAACGAGTACAACCGTCCTCTTCCGGCCGGACCGGAGGGGGCCAAGGTGCTGGCATCCGGTGATTGAGCCACCTGCCGGCGGCGCGCCCACGCTGGCCTCCCGCCTGGACGCGGTCGTCCCCCTGGCTGCGCTCGTCAACGGCTCCCTGCGCGTCCTCGGCGGGGTTCCCTCGGCCGCGGTCGGGCTGATCGCCTGGTGGGCCCGCCGGCGCGCCTCCGGGCACGTCCTAGTGATCGCGACCGACCCGGAGACCGTCTATGCCGACGCCCGTCTCTGGGGCGGCGAGGCGCGGCTGGGTCTCTGGCCGGCGGCGGACACTCCCGGCTTCGACCGCATCCCACCGTCGGAGGAGGTGATCCGCCGCCGGATCGCCACCCTCGCCCTGCTTCGCGACGGCGAGCCGGCCCTGGTGGTCGCCTCCCCGGCCGGGCTGCTCCGCCCCACCCTCCCCACCGGCGCGCTCGACAGCACCGGCGAGCTCGGTCGGGGTACCCGCATCGGCCGCGACGCGGTCATCGAGCGCCTCGTCCGCCTCGGCTACCGGCGGGTGACCGCGGTGACCTCGCCCGGCGAGATGGCCGTGCGCGGCGGCATCGTCGACGTCTTTGGCCTGGATCGCGGACGCCCCTGGCGGGCGGAGTGGTTCGGCGACGAGGTCGACGAGATCCGGGCCTTCGACGTCGACACCCAGACTTCGGTCGCCCGCCTGGAGAGGGTGCGGCTGCTGCCCGCACGGGAGCTCGACCTGCGCCCCGAGGCGGTCCGCCGGGCCCAGGAGGCGGTGGCCGGCCTCGATGTCGGCGGCTGCCGGCCGGAGGTCGGCGAGCAGTGGCAGCAGGACCTCGCCCAGCTCGAGCTGGGCGTCTACGACGACGGCGTGGACCTCTTCGCCCCCTATCTCAACCTGGGCTCCAGCCTCTTCGACCACCTGGGCAAGGGGGCGCTGGTGCTGGTCGCCGGGGGTGTGGAGCGGGCCCGGCGCGCGGCCGCCCGCCACCTCGAGGAGATCGAAGGCCTCCGTGAGCAAGAGGAGGCGCGGGGGGAGCTCCCCGCCGGTGCCCGCAGCGGTTTGCTCGACGTGGGCGTCCTCGACGCCAACCTGGACCGCGCCGTCGACCTGGTGCCCGGCGACGTCGAGGGCACGGCGGGCGCTGCGGCGGCCGACCTCGGCTGGCGGGGTGCCGAGCCCTACGCGGGCCGCTGGGACGCGTTCGCCGCGGCCCTCGGCCAGGAGCTGGCCGGAGGCGCCTGCTGCCTGGTCGTCTCCCGGCAGGAAGGGAGGGTGCAGGAGCTGACCGGCGACGCCGGGCTGGTGCCGACCATGATCGACGACCCTGACGCCGCCACCCTCCCGGCCGTGGCGGGGGCGCTGCTCGTCACCGCCGGCGAGGTGTCCGCGGGTTTCCGTCTGCCCGACCTGGGGATCGCCGTCTTCAGCGACCACGAGCTCTTCGGCGCCGTGAAGCGACGCGGCTCCCCACTCGCCCGGGGTGCGCGGCGCGCGGAGTCGACCTCCGCCCGGGGCGCCCGGCGGGCGGCCGCGGGGCGGGCGGCGGCGCCGGGGTTCGTCCTCGAGTTCGCCCCCGGCGATCTCGTCGTCCACCGCGACCACGGCGTCGGCCGCTTCATCGAGATGCGTCGCGTCTCCGAGGAGGAGACCCCCGCGACCGGCGGACCGGCATCCGGCGGCGACCGCGGCCCGGCCGCAGCCGGCACATCCGAGACCCCGGCGAGCGCCACCGAGCAGGAGTACATGCTCCTCGAGTACGCCGATGGCGACCGCCTCTTCGTCCCGGTCCAGCACCTGGACCGCATCGACCGCTACGTGGGAGGCTCCGACGCCCATCCCGCGCTCTCCCGGCTCGGCACCGGCGAGTGGGAGCGGACCAAGCGAAGGGTGCGCGAACGGACCGAGGCCGTCGCCCGCGAGCTGCTCAACCTCTACTCTCGCCGCGAGGCCGCTCCCGGCCACGCCTTCTCCATCGACTCCGACTGGCAGCGTGAGCTGGAGGGCTCCTTCCCCTTCGAGGAGACCCCGGACCAGATGCTGGTGCTTGACGACATCAAGCGCGACATGGAGGCATCCAGACCCATGGATCGCGTGGTCTGCGGCGACGTCGGGTTCGGCAAGACCGAGCTGGCCCTGCGGGCGGCGTTCAAGGCGGTGGCCGAGGGTCGCCAGGCGGCGGTCCTGGTGCCCACCACGGTGCTCTGCCAGCAGCACTTCCTGACCTTCTCGGAGCGCCTCCGTCCCTTCCCGGTCATCGTTCATCAGCTCTCGCGCTTCTGCACCGAGGAGGAGCAGCGCGCGACCCTGCTCGGGATCCGCGCGGGTACCGTCGACATCGTCATCGGCACTCATCGCCTGCTCCAGCGCGACGTCGAGTTTCGCAACCTCGGCCTCGTCATCCTCGACGAGGAGCAGCGCTTCGGCGTCCTCCAGAAGGAGCGCTTCAAGGAGCTGCGCGTCGCCGTCGACGTGCTCTCGCTCTCCGCGACGCCGATACCGCGCACGCTGCACATGGCGCTCGCCGGCATCCGCGACCTCTCGGTCATCCAGACGCCTCCCGAGGAACGTCAGCCCATCAAGACCTACGTCACCGCCCGGGAGGGATCGCTGGTCCGCGAGGTGGTGACGCGTGAGTTGGCGCGGGGCGGCCAGGTCTTCTTCGTCCACAACCGCGTGCAGTCCATCGACAGAGAGGCTCAATGGCTGCGCGAGATGGTGCCCGAGGCGCGCGTCGCCGTCGCCCACGGGCAGATGCACGAGGACCTGCTGGCATCGGTGATGCGCTCGTTCGTCGAGGGCGAGGTCGATGTGCTCGCCTGCACGACGATCATCGAGTCGGGGCTCGACATCCCCAACGCCAACACCATCATCATCGACGACGCCCACCGGCTGGGGCTGGCCCAGCTTTACCAGCTGAGGGGGCGGGTCGGGCGCGCCGGGCAGCGCGCCTACGCGTATCTCCTCTATCCGCCGGAGCGTACCCTCAGCGAGCGCGCCGACAAGCGCCTGGACGTCATCGGGGAGCTGCAGGATCTGGGAGCGGGATTCAAGCTGGCGATGCGCGACCTGGAGATCCGCGGGGCGGGCAACCTGCTCGGAGAGGAGCAGCACGGCGAGATCGCGGCGGTCGGTCTGGAGATGTACAACCGGCTGTTGGAGCAGGCGGTGCGCTCGCTCCAGGGCAGGCCGATGACGGAGCTCCCGGCCCAGGTGACGGTCTCGTTGCCCCAGGCGGCGTTCCTGCCCCCCGGCTTTATAGGAGAGGAGCAGCTCCGCCTGCGCTGCTACCAGGACCTGGCCGCCTGTCTCACCGAGCCGGAGCTGGAGCGGAGGGCGAGAGGGCTCGCAGACCGCTTCGGACCGATGCCCCCGGAGGCCGAGGCGCTCGTCTTCTCGCTGCGGGTGCGGCTGCTCGCCGTCGCCGGCGGGGCGCAGGCGGTGGAGACCTGGCGCGGCGAGGCGGGTCCCCGGCTGGCCCCCGGGGTCGCCGGCGGGCGCAGCGGCGCGTCGGGGCGGATGGGTGCTGTGATCCAGCTCCCGAGCGGCCACGGGCTCGACCTCGAGGTGGTGGCACGCCAGTTCAGGGCTTTCGTCGAGACCTCGCCAACCCGCATCTACTGCCTCCCGCCGCCCGGGCGGTCGCCCGACGCGGAATGGGAGGATGTGCTCCTGCGGGTGCTGCGGGAGCTGGGCCGGCTGACCCGGGCCCGCCAGCCCGTGCCCGCATGACCGGGAGGCGACCGACGGTGACGGGATCCACGGCCACGGACGGAGGGGCCCACCCCGATGCTCCCCCGATCGACGAAGGAGGTTGCGATGCGTGAGGAGGCGGCGCAGTCGCTGCGCGAGCTCAACGAGGTCGTCGAGCGACTGCGGGCGCCCGGCGGCTGCCCCTGGGACCGCGCGCAGACCCATCGATCCCTCCGCCCGTACCTCCTCGAGGAGACGTACGAGACCCTGGAGGCGATCGACTCGCAGGGCACGGCGACCCTCCGCGAGGAGCTGGGTGACCTCCTCCTCCAGGTGCTCATGCACTCCGCCATCGCTGCCGAGCGCCCCGACGGCTTCGACATCGGCGACGTCGCCGAGACCACCCGGGCAAAGATGGTCCACCGCCACCCCCACGTCTTCGGCACCACCACGGTCGCCGGCGCGGAGGAGGTCGTCGTCAACTGGGAGAAGCTGAAGCGCAG
>PLNE01000085.1 GCA_003141695.1 Candidatus Dormiibacterota bacterium | reverse complement strand
TTCCAGGTGTTGCAGCGCTCCAGCGCCTCCGTCCGCGTCGGAGGAACCTGACCTTCGGGCGGGTGCGCGTGGACGTGATAGATCTTGCCCTCCTTCCCGTCGGCCACGAACCAGACGATGATCTGCCCGCCGCCGTCGGGAAGGTTGAGCTCCACCCGGAAGTCCCCGTCCTCGTCACGGAGGAAGTGGGTGGCGTGGTCGCGCAGGTGGGCCGCGATCATCTCGCGGGTGAAGGGCTCCGCCCGTGCCAGGGTGACGTCGTTCAGATGGATCTCATGCACCACTGGGGAGAATTCCTCGTCGAGGTCGTACGCAGTGCGCAGCACGGTATCGGTGAGCTTGGCGAGCTTGGCGGCCGAGCGGGGCAGTCCGTCCCGGGCGAAGTTGCGCTCCGGGCCGCCGCCGGTGAAGCCGAGGCGACCGAGAGCCTTGACCGCGGCCTCAGGAAGCGGCCGCTCGGGCTCCGTCCACTGGCGCGAACCCACCTCGCCACCGACCCGGTCGTCGTGGACGATGAACTGGATGTACTCGTCCGCCTGGCCGAGGACGCCGATAACGATGTAGCCCCTGTCCTTGGCGCGAGAGAGGAAGGTGGTGAGAAGGCTCTGGTACAGTCCGATACGGTCGCTGGAGTTCATGCCGTTTGCCGTCCCTCTGGTCGCGGGTCCCGCAGGCCTTTGACAGAGCTAACCGCCCCCGAAGTCAGATCTCCCGGCGTTTTCGCCCATCGCGGACACCTACTGGCTCGCGTTGTGTAGACGCCAGATAGCAGCGACCAGGCTATCCACCTTTCCGGCACTCTGCGGGCGACGGGGGATGCTACAAGTGCGCTCAAGTTAGTACTCTACCCGGAGTCCCGCCCCTGCCTTACGTCAACCGGCTGGGAGGCCCGCCCCTTCGCCCCAAACCCAACCCAGCACTCCGGAAGTACAATTCGCCGATGGCTGACACAGTTTTTGAGCCCCGCTCCCCGAAAGTCTCTGATCTAATGAGCGATATCCACGAGGGCACGCTAGCGCTGCCAGAGCTCCAGCGACCCTTTGTTTGGCAGACCAGCAAAGTTCGAGATCTCCTCGACTCGATGTACCGCGGTTACCCGGTTGGATACCTGCTCTTTTGGCGCACTCCGGCGGGAGCTAAGACACGGGAGGTCGGCGGGGTGAAGACTCTCTCGCCGACTAGCGTCATCATTGACGGTCAGCAGAGACTCACCTCTCTCTACGCGGTGTTTCGAGGCGAGAACGTATACGACGAAGAGTTTCGATCGATCAGGATTCGCATCGCGTTTCGGCCCAGGGACGCGCGGTTCGAGGTCGCGAACTCAGCGACAGACAAGGATCCTGAGTTCGTCCCTGACATCAGCGTCCTCTGGAGTGACGATCAGGGCCCGTATAAGACGCGCAAAGCGTTCATCAGTCGGCTGAAGACTGCGCGCCCGGACGCGACGGAAGACGAGATCGAGCATCTTGAAAGCGCGCTTGAGCGTGTGTATCAGTTGCACTCATATCCATTTAGTGCCTTGGAGCTTGCTTCTCGACTCAACGAAGAAGAGGCCGCCGAGATCTTCGTGCGTATCAACTCGGCTGGGGTCACCCTCAATCAGGCGGACTTCATTCTGACGCTCATGTCTGTCTTTTGGGACGACGGCCGCCGTGATCTGGAACGCTTTGCCCGCGCTTGCCGCCAGCCTGCGACGGGCGTAACCCCCTACAACGAGGTGATCGCGCCGTCCGCCGACCAAATGCTTCGAGTTGGCGTTGCTCTGGCCTTCCGCCGCGCGGCCTTGAACGCGGTGTACGCCATGCTGCGCGGTAAGGACGTAGAGACGGGTGCAACGTCGTCCGATATCCGCGATCGCCAATTCGCCACTCTTCGGGATGCTCAGGCGTTGGCTCTCGACCTGACGAACTGGCATGACTTCCTCAAGGCAGTTCGGCATGCGGGCTACAGAACCTCAAGAATCATCGCATCAGAGACCAGCGTGGCCTATGCCTACGCCCTCTATTTGATCGGGCTTCGCGACTTTCATCTTGATCGGAAACGCCTGCGACATCTCATTTCGCGCTGGTTCTTCATGACTGCGGTGACCCGGCGATATACGGGTTCATCTGAGAGTGCCTTTGAGAAGGATCTCGCCCGCTTGCGCACCGTTAACACAGCCGACGAATTCGAAACCGTCCTCGATGACATTGTGGATCTGACCTTGACCAGGGACTTCTGGGATCTCACACTCCCAAGTCTCATGGCCACGTCGTCGAGCCGGAGCCCCTACCTATTTGCCTATGAAGCAGCTCTCGACATCCTTGGCTCACCCGCGCTGTTTTCGACCGTCAGAGTCGGGGAGCTTCTAGACCAGGTAGCCCACGGCACACGTAAGTCGATCGAACGGCACCACCTGTTCCCTCAGGCCGTGCTCCGGAAGAGTGGCGTCACCGCGACGAGCGAGATCAACCAAATTGCGAACCTTGCCATCGTCGAATGGGTCGACAACGCCAGCATCTCTGACTCCCTTCCATCGATGTATTGGCCAGTGATGACTCAAGGCTGGTCTCCGCGAGAGGTTGAGGAGACGTGTGCGGCACATGCCTTGCCAGAGGGCTGGTACGACCTTGACTATTCCACGTTTCTCACGCAACGCCAGCGGCAAATGGCTGGGGTCATCCACCAGGCCTTCGAGGTATTGAAGACAGGTCGCCGAGCGCAACCTGAACCTGAGCGCCCATCGGTGGCCGAACTGGTCAAGCTCGGCGAAAGCGCCACTCTCGAGTTCAAATCTTCGGCCCGCTGGAACCTCCTGGCTGGCGGCCGCGACGAGCGTCTAGAGCATCGCATCCTTGTGACGTTGGCTGCCTTCATGAACGCCGACGGTGGAACACTCCTCGTCGGCGTCGATGACGCGGGCAACGCGCTTGGTCTGGAGCATGACTACTCACTCTTGCGCCGGCAGGACAGCGATGGATGGCGATCATGGCTAACCGATCACATCGCGAGCGGCATCGACAGGACCGCACCAGCCAACCTGAGCGTTGAGTTTGAGCGGGTCAACGACCTGGAGGTGTGCCGAATCACCGCGCGCCCTTCGACCCGGCCGGTTTGGGTCAAAGGTCCTGCGGGCCAGGAGTTCTACGTCCGCTTCGACAATTCGACGCGCCAACTCGTCGGAGAAGAGGTACTGCGATACGTCAGCGACCGCTGGGGCGAACTAGCGCCGCGCGGGGTGTAGCCGCAGCCGTTTGAGCTGGCCGAAGGTGACCCAGCGGCTACGGGCGCCACGGACCGGATAGCGGCCAGCACTCCCTGCGGCGCAAAGCTTATGCTTCTGCAGTCCGTGCCCGTGTGCGTTGCCGCCTTGTTGAGGCAGGGCCCACCCGCGTCACTCATCAACTGGTCTCCGTCAGCGGGTTCGTTCACCTCCATGTCCGATTCCACGCCCGTCTCGCGGCCGGGATGGTGAGGTTACGCCGCATTGCGGCCCACCTATGATCGCCCCCCCCCCCGCATCGGTCAGGCGGCGAACAGCTCCTTCCTGTGCCAGATCAACGCGGTGGGGTCGGGACGGTCGGCCGGGCGCTCGGGAGGCGAGACGGGCGCTCCGTCGAGCGCGTAGTACTCGTGGCCGTTCTCCCACTCCTCCTTCAGACGACGGCTGACCTCCACCCGAAGATCGGGGGTCACGTTCAGATAGCCGCGGTCGAAGAGGGTGTGGAGATCGCTGCGCAACAGGATGCCATTGCTGACCTCATGACGTCCGCCATCGCCGTATGGCACGATGTGTGCCGCCTCGAGGAACGGAAGCACACGCTCTCCGGTGATGGCACACCGACGCCGGTAGGCATCCGTCACCATTATCCGGAAACTGCCCTGGCCGAGCCGCGGCCGAACGAGCACTGGCTCGCCATACCGGGGGGCCGGTGACGCAACGGTCGCGAGGCGGGCGGGTTCTGAGAGGCGTTCTTGGACCTGACGAAGGAGGTCCTGCCCCTCGGCAGTCGCCAGAGAGTATCCCTTCCCTCGCACGATGTTTTGCTGCCAGCCCGGAGCTGGAAACCAGTCGTCCGCAGCGAAGAAGAAGGGCTGCTCGATGAGCAGGCAGCCAATCTGGAACTTCTGGCGGGCAGCCATGTCGAGAGATCTGAGCGCGGGCTGATAGCGAGCGAGGCGTTTCACCATGCCCTCGAGCCCGTCGACGCCGTTGCGCTCATGGAATGCATCCCAGGTCAGGTCCAAGGGGTAAACGGAGTGGTGGGCGAAGACCCCGCCGCCGACAATGGCGTTCTCCGGGTAATGCAGCTTGAAGAGGAAGAGTCCGCCTGGATTGAGGGCACGGAACCGATCGGCACTGGGACGCCAGAAGTTGACCTCGTCTGGAGCTCGAAGGGCTCGCAGGTTCTCGTACCAGCCTCGGTCGGTCACTCCAACGTAGATGTCAGCCACGGACCGCTCACCCCGCTTTGCGGAAGATGCCGTACCGCTCTTCCAGGAACGCCACCGACGGCCGGAGCGGAACGGCGCGTGGCACGAGGATGCGCTGGTTGTGAACGTCCTGGAGGCCGTGGAGCAGCATCGGACCGTCGATCTCGACGAGCACGTCCGCCCGGATCTCGATCGAGTAGTCCGGCCGGATGCCCATGATGTTGGCGTCGAAGGCCGCGTGATGGATCTTGCAGAGAGCCAGCCCGTTCGGCACGATGGGCCTTCCCTGGGGGTGCCCGTCGGGGAGGATATGGGCCGCGTCCAGAAGCTGCTCGTGCCGGAGATGGCAGACGGAGCACGTCGTCTGATAGGCGCACAGGACGCGCTGTCGGAAGCTGTGCTGGTGCATCCGTTGGCGGACGGTGCGGAGTGCGTAGGCGCGGCGGAGGCCGTCGCTGGAATCGAGCAGGAGGTCGCCCTGCAGGATGCCTGGGTCGTCGGCTTGGACGGTGAAGGCGTGCAGCACCGGGTCGTCGGCGACCACGTACACCGGCCAGATGGCCATGTACTGGCCTGGCACCAGTCCGTAAAGGTAGATGAGAGGCACCTGCCGCTCCATGGCACGTCGTAGACCGACGTTGTCAGGGTGGTTGGGATCGGTGCCTCGGTATCGGTACACCAGCCCGTCGGCCGTCCATCCGTCTTCGTACGGAGCCTCTCGCCCCTCCACTGGTGGGACGGTGAGGATGCTGAGAGGCACCTCCGGGAGCGCGGCCGGCTTGAAGATCCCTTGCGGTCCGACAATGGGAACCCGCCTCCCCTCGTAGTCGAACCCGGCGGCCAGCAGCGCTCTCGGCAGCACCTCGCTGCCGTGGAGCCGGACCTGGTCGGCGAGCCAGGCGAATGCGGCGGTCCGGACGGCCACATCTCGATCCACCCAAGCCATGGCCGGGATGGTAGCGCCCCGGGTCACCTTCCGTTTGACGATCCGATCGACGCTCCTCCGCCGCCATCGCTCCGGGCTAGTGCATCCCGGCTGA
>PLNE01000183.1 GCA_003141695.1 Candidatus Dormiibacterota bacterium | reverse complement strand
GACGACTCGATGGTGGTGCGGGCCGTGCTCCGGCGCCAGCTCGAGACCGACGGCCACACCGTCGTCGAGGCGGTCAACGGAGCGGAGGCCATCGACGCCTGCCGCGAGTACCGCCCGGACGTCATCCTCCTCGACGTCGAGATGCCGGTCCTCGATGG
This sequence comes from Candidatus Dormiibacterota bacterium, assembly GCA_003141695.1. Classification (GTDB taxonomy): domain Bacteria; phylum Chloroflexota; class Dormibacteria; order Aeolococcales; family Aeolococcaceae; genus Changshengia. The sequence continues at coordinate 14,996 of PLNE01000183.1, read as the reverse complement.
TCACGCCACCCTCGAGCGGCTCAAGGCGGATCCCGAGCTCAAGGACATCCCGGTCGTCTTCCTGACCGGGCGGGTGGACACCGCCGACGTGGTCACCGGGCTGCACCTCGGTGCCCACGACTACCTGCGCAAGCCCTTCGAGGCCAACGAGCTGATGGCGCGGGTGAGCGCCGCACTCCGGACCAAATGGCTGCAGGACGAGCTGCGCACCCGCAACGCCGAGCTGGATCGCGTGTCGCGCATCGACATGTTGACCAACATCTACAACCGCCGCCATCTCGACGAGCACCTGCGCTCCGTGATCAGCGCGGCCCGCCGCCACGACCGCACCATCGGGGTGCTGATCGTGGACATCGATCATTTCAAGAATGTCAATGACGAGCACGGGCACCTCGCCGGTGACGCCGTGCTCCGCGAGGTGGCCGCGCGCCTCGCCCAGGCGATGCGCACCGAGGACGCCCTGGGTCGCTGGGGAGGCGAGGAGTTCCTGGCGGTGCTCACCGACACCCCGCCGGAAGGGGTCCGGGTCATGGCCGAACGGTTGCGCCAGGTGATCGCGGCCGCGCCCTTCACCCTCGACGACGGCAGCCAGATCCGGGTCACGGTCAGCGTCGGCCACACCAGCGGGACCGAGGACGCCGAGGTCCTCGTCCACCGGGCCGACGACGCGCTCTACGTCGCCAAGGCCGAGGGGCGCAACCGGGTCGCGGCGGCCTGAGGTCCGCCTCCCTCAGCTCCGGTTCCCGACGGCCCGGCGGTAGATTCGCTCGTGGGCGTCGAGAGTCGCCTCCAGGTCGAGGTGACGCTCGGCGTGGCTCCGACAGGATTGCCGGCTCAATTCATCCGCCCGCCCCACCCCCGCAGCCGCCCCGGCGACGTCGCCCGTCGCGACCAGGATTCCCGTCACCCCCTCGGCGACCACCTCCGGGAGGCCGCCCCGGCGGAAGCCCACCACCGGCGTCCCGCAGGCGTTGGCCTCCGCCGCCACCAGGCCGAAGGGCTCGTCCCATCCGGCCGGGCAGAGCACGGCGGCGGAATCCGCCATCTCCGCCCAGAGCGCGGACCTCTCCAGGGCGGGACGGAGCTCCACGGCGTTGCCGTCGCTGAGCGCCTTCACCCGGGCGGTGTAATCGGGGTCGTACGCGGTGCCGCAGAGCAGGAGGCACCTCCCCGCCCCCCGGGCGATGGCGACCGCCTCCAAGGCCCCCTTCTCGGGCGAGAGGCGGCCGGCGAAGAGGAGACGGTCGGAGGTGGGTGCCGCCGACCACCGGATCGCCGCGGTCGGGATCCCGGGGCGGAGCACGGCGTCGATCTCGGCGAGGGTGCGCCAGGAGAACGCCTGCGCCTCCGAGACCGCGGCGATGAGCGGCGGGTGGGGGCTCCGGCGTGCATCGGCCAGGGCGGCTCCGACCCACGGGTCGGCGGGCATGTGCAGGGTGTGCACCACTGGGGTGGCGAGGGTCGCGGCGTGACGGATCGCCGGGATGTCGAAGGCGTGGTTGTGGACGAGGTCGAATGCCGCCTCCCCGATGAGCGCGGCGGTGGCAGCGAAGGCGGCGTCGGCGGCGGATGCGGCAGCGGGCGTCTCTCGGATCGCGTCTGGCCGCTCCGGGCGGAAGAGGGTCGCGCCGAGCAGGGTGGCGTCGACGCCGGTGTCGACCACTCGCACCCCGTCCACCCGGGAGCCGCGGGCGGCGAAGACGGTGACATCGTGCCCACGCCCGATGAGCCCCCGGGCGAGGTCGACCAGGAAGGTCTGCACGCCGCCGAGCTGGGGCTCGGCCAGCGGGGCGATGAGCGGGGCGATCAGGGCGATGCGCATGCTATCCGGCGACATTGAACCGCCATCGCGGATTCGCAGGGACCGGCATCACGAATTCGAAAGGTCGCCTGGGGTGGAATGGGCTCGCTACCGATCTCCGACCTCCCCCCTGGGTGGTGCCGGCCGCATATCGCGACCGGCGCCACCCCCAAGGTCCGGGGCCCCGGTCGAGGTTTCTGGAGTGGTGAGAGAGTTGCTGGCGACGCAGATGGGCACGGCGGGACGCGGGCTGGCCGCCTCCTGGGCGAGAGCGCGTCCGTTTGGGATCGCCGCCGTCGGCGGGCTGGCCTTGCTGCTCGCGGCCTGCGGCACCACGAGCAGCGGCGCGCCGGCTGGGTACGGCGGATTCCGCAACGGTGACCTCACCGACGGCAGCCTGGTCAGCCTCAGCGGCTCCAGCCTCGTGCTCAGCACCTCGAGCGGCGACGTGACCGTCGACTTCACCAGCTCGACCCCGATCAGCGAGACCGGCACCGGCAGCGTCTCCGACATCACGGTCGGGAGCTGCATCACCGCGACTGGAAGCGACGCCACGGGCACGATCACCGCGAACCGGGTGACGGTCTCACCGGAGGTCAACGGCTCCTGTCCGGCGACGTCGGTCGCCGGCGGCAATCCCGGGGGCTTCGGCGGTCAGCGTCCCAATTTCACCTTCGGTCCACGCCCCTCCGGCGGGTTCACCCCCAACTTCGGCAGCGTTCGGGGGGCGGTCACCACCGTGAGCGGCAGCGCGGTGACCGTCCAGCCAACCAGCGGCTCCAGCCAGAGCATCACGGTTCCCAGCACCGCCACGGTCTCCACGACGACCACGGGCTCGACGTCCGACCTGGTGTCGGGAGCCTGCGTCGCCGCCGTCGGCCCCAAGAGCTCCTCGGGGACGGTGACCGCCGGCTCCCTGCTCATCGAGCCCGCCGGTCCGTCCGGCTGCTTCACGGGCGGCAGCGGGTTCGGTGGTTTTGGAGGCGGGGGTTTCGGCGGATTCGGGGGGCAGGGCGGCGGCGGCACCACGACCACCTGATGAGCGCCCGAGCCGCAAGCGGGGGCTGCTTTCCGGGCCCGGCTGCGGGAGACTGACGTCATGCGCATCCTCGTCGCCGAGGACGATCCCGGACTCCGGTCGGTCCTGATCCAGGGCTTGGAGGACAACGGCTATCAGGTCGACGCCGTGGGTCGGGGCGAGGACGCCATCGACCAGCTCAAGTTCTACGAGTACGACGTCGCCGTCATCGACTGGCGGATGCCGGGTGGCGCCGGCATCGACGTGGTCCGCTGGGCGCGGCGCAACGAGCGGCCCACCGCCATCCTGATGCTGACCGCCCGGGACACGCCGCCGGACCGTGTCGAGGGCCTGGACGCCGGGGCCGACGACTATCTGGTCAAGCCCTTCGACTTCGGCGAGCTGCTGGCCCGGATCCGGGCTCTNNCTCACCACCACCGAGTACAACATCCTCGAGCTGCTGATGCGGCGCTCCCCCGCGGTGGTCGACCGCAAGTCGATCGCCGAGCACGGCTGGCGGGACGAGACCGACGCCCTTGGCTCCAACGCCATTGACGTCCAGCTCAGCCGGCTCCGGGCCAAGCTCCCGAGTGCCGGCATCCGGATCGTCACCGTGCGCGGGGCGGGATACCGGCTGGAAGGGGAGGCGGGGTGAGCCCCGGTCCCCTCCAGCGGGTGCGCGGCGTACTCGGCCGGATCTCCGGCTCCGCCCCCATTGCGGCCGGCACCGATCCCTCCGAGAGGGACGCGCTGCGCCGGGTCCGGGTGGCCGCCACCCGGGTCGCGTTGGTCAGCACCGCCATCGTCGCCGCCGTCTACCTTGTGATCGCGATGACGGTGGCGCTCATCGTCACCGCCCGGGAGACGTCGAGCGTGGATGCCCAGTTGAGCGATGCCCTCTCCCAGTCCGCCACGGAGGCCCTGACGGGTGACCTGACCCCGGACCGGTCACCCGGCTCCGCGCTGCAGTACTGGGTCATCGCCACCGACGGCAGCCAGTTCGTCTCCTACCCGCAGGACCCGTACTACACGCTCACGACATCCTCCTCCAGCCAGCTCCCGAGCACCGCCGCCGATGCCGGCGCAAGCCCGCAGACCGTCTCCATCGACGGCGAGGATTTCCGGGTGGTCGGAACCGCCATCCCGGCGCTCAGCAAGCCCGTCGCGATCGCCATCGACCCCGTCACCGGCCTCCCCATCTACGATCCGTTCACCCTGGTGCGGATGGCGATCGGGGAGTCTCTCAACGGTGTCAACTCCGCCGAGGGCAACCTGATCCTGGCCGAGACCATCGTGGGACCGGTACTCCTTCTCGCCGTCTTCCTGGGAGCGCTCACCATCGGCCGCCGGGTGGCGGCGCCCATCGAGCAAGCCCGGGTCCGCCAGATGGAGTTCACCGCCGACGCCTCCCACGAGCTGCGCACCCCGCTCTCGGTGATCGAGGCCCAGACCTCGCTCGCCCTCGCCCAACCGCGCGACGTCGGGTGGTACCACGCCGCCTTCCAGCGGGTGCAGGGGGAGAGCGGCCGCATGCGCCGCCTGGTCGAGGACCTCCTCTGGCTCGCGCGCTTCGACACCACCCGGGACCGCACCCAGGCGGAGCATGTGGATCTTGCCGTCCTCGCCCAGATGGCGGCCGACCGGTTCATCGCGGTCGCCGAGGCCAACAGCGTCCGGCTCGCGGTCCGGACCCCGCCGGTGCCGCTCGTGATCCACGCCCCGCCGGACTGGCTGGACCGCCTCCTCGGGGTCCTCCTGGACAACGCCTGCAAGTACGTGCCCGCAGGCGGGACCATCGATGTCGCGGTGTGGCCCGACGGCAATCGGATTCGCCTCTCGGTCGAGGACTCCGGTCCCGGCATCCCCGTCGATGAGCGGTCGCACATCTTTGACCGCTTCCGCCGTGCCACCGACCAGCCTGGCGGCGCGGGGCTCGGGCTTGCCATCGCCAACTCGGTGGTCTCCGCCACCGGCGGCCGCTGGCAGATCGGGGACTCGCCGCTGGGCGGGGCGAGCATGGGCGTGAGCTGGCCGCGCTCCCTGAGCGGCGGGCGCGAGCCGGAAGCGGTCCCCGAGCCCTGATCGCGCCTCGGGCCGGGGAGCGCCGGGCGGGATCCCGACGCCTCGGGCCGGGGGACGTGGCAGACTGTGGGCCGTCAGATGACCACATCAGACACTGAGCCGTCCCCGTCGGGGGTCACGCGCCTCTGGCTCACCGAGATCACCCACAGCCGGATCGTCGACCGCGCCGGGGAGCCTCTCGGGCGAGTCGAGGACGTGATCGTCCGCTTGGGCGCGGGTGGCTACCCGCCCGTGGCCGGGCTGATCGGGCGGCTTGCCGGGCGCCAGCTCTTCGTCCCCCGCGATCGCGTCGGCGAGGTGGAGCGCAAGCGTGTGCAGCTCACCGGTGAGACGCTCAGCCTGCTCCGCTTCGAGCGTCGCCAGGGTGAGGTGCTGCTCCGCAGCGACGTGCTCGGGCGGCGGGTCATCAGCGTGGAGACGGGGCGGCTGATCACCGCCGGCGACATCCAGCTGAGCGCGGGGCGCAGCGGGTGGAAGGTGGCGGGCGTCGACTCGAGCCGCCGGGGCGCGCTGCGGCGGATGCTCCCTCCCCCCTTCAATGCCCCCCGGCACCACGCCCGCTTCTTCGTCGACTGGGCTCAGGTCGAGCCCTTCGTCGGCCATGTCCCCACCTCTCGCCTGCTCATGCCAATCCGCCGGCTGCGCCGCCTCCACCCCGCCGAGATCGCCGACATCGTGGAGAGCGCCTCGCACGAGGAGGGGGAGGAGATCATCTCCGCCGTCCACGCCGATCCGGAGCTGGAGGCGGACGTCTTCGAGGAGCTCAACACCGAGCACCAGGTGGAGTTTCTCCACGCGCGATCCGACGCCGAGGCGGCCATGGTGCTCGCCGGCATGGGCGCCGACGACGCCGCCGACCTGATCACCGAGCTGGACCAGGGGCGGCGCGCCGCCATCCTCGCCCTCCTCCCCCCCGCCAAGCAGGCCAAGGTGCGGGCCCTGCTCAGCTACAGCCCGGAGAGCGCGGGCGGGCTGATGAGCCCGGACTTCGTGGCGGTGGCCGAGGCGGCGACGGTGACCGAGGCGCTCGCCGCCGTGAAGACTGCCGGCCTCTCGCCGCAGGTGCTCGCCGACGTCTTCGTCACCGACGCCTCGGGTCGCCTGGTCGGTGCCGTCCCGCTCGTGAGCCTGATCCAGGCTCGGGGCAACGGCGGGGTCGCCAAGCTGGTGCAGCGGGGCGATACCGCGCTGGAGTCGGGCGACGACCTCCCCGAGGTGGCCCGGCTGATGACCGACTTCAACCTGAGCGTGGCCCCGGTCGTGGACGACGGGCGCCGCATCATCGGGGTCATCTCCGTGGACGACGTGCTGGAGGCGATGCTCCCCGACTCCTGGCGCCGCCGCTCCGAGGCCGACCACGGTTGAGGCGGAAGATTAACGGTCGCTGATCCCTCCGGGGCGGGGTCGGGAGGTTCGCCGCCCCCTGGTAGACTGGCGCCGGCAGTCAACAGCCAGAGGTGCCCATGGAAGACGGCGATAGTAGGCGGTCCGGGGCTCCATCGACGTCATCCGCGACGCCGTGGCGCGCCGGCGCAATGGGGCACGTTCGCACAGGGGTCTGACATCGTCGTGACCTCCTGAGCGGCGGGCCCGCTCAGCTGTGCTGCCCCATCCGGCAGCGGGAGGTCCGGCTTGGTCGACGAGAGGCACCGGAGCGCCGGGAAGGCGCGGAGCAGCGCGGTCCTCGACGACGCCCATCTCGGCGACATCAAGGGTGCCTTCGGCACCATCCACGAGCAGGAGCACGGCACCCGGCGGACCTGGCGGCGGAGGCTGCTCGCGCTGGCTGTGATCATGGGCCCGGGTCTCATCGTCATGGTCGGCGACAACGACGCCGGCGGCGTCGCGACCTACGCCCAGGCTGGGCAGAACTACGGCACCAGCCTGCTCTGGGTGCTCGTCCTGCTGATCCCGGTGCTGATCGTCAACCAGGAGATGGTGGTGCGCCTGGGTGCGGTCACCGGGGTCGGGCACGGGCGGCTGATCTTTGAGCGCTTCGGCAAGTTCTGGGGGTGGTTCTCGGTCGGCGACCTCTTCCTCCTCAACTTTCTCACCATCACTACCGAGTTCATCGGGATCGGTCTCGGCGCTGCCTACTTCGGGGTGAGCCCGTATATCGCCGTCCCCGTCGGCGCCCTCTTCCTGATCGGCATCACCGTCACCGGCAAGTTCTCCACCTGGGAACGCCTGATGTTCGTCGTCCTGGGCGGCAACGCGCTGGTGATCCCGCTGGTCGTGCTCGCCCATCCCACGCTCGGGCCGGTCCTGCACGGCTTCCTGGTCCCGGGCATCCAGGGTGGGCTCAGCTCAAACGGCGCGCTGCTCATCGTCGCCATCGTGGGGACGACGGTGGCACCGTGGCAGCTCTTCTTCCAGCAGTCGAACGTCGTCGACAAGCGCATCACCCCGCGCTGGATCGCCTACGAGCGCACCGACACCGTGGTGGGCGCCTTCGTCGTCGTCGTCGGCGCCGCGGCCATCATGATCACGACGGCGACGACCTTCCACGGGACAGCGCTCGCCGGCCAGTTCGGTGACGCGCAGACGGTCGCCGAGGGGTTGGCGAGACACGTCAGCTCGGCGCTGGGCGCCATCTTCGCGGTGCTGCTGATCGACGCTTCCGTGATCGGCGCCAGCGCCGTCACCCTGGCAACGTCGTACGCGTTCGGGGACGTCTTCGGCATCCGCCACTCGCTGCATCGCTCATGGCGGGAGGCCAAGCCCTTCTACGCCGTCTTCACCGCCGTGGTCGTGCTGGCCGCGAGCATCGTGCTGATTCCCCACGCCCCGCTCGGTCTCATCACCACCGCCGTACAGGCGCTGGCCGGGACCCTGCTGCCGAGCGCCAGCCTCTTCCTGCTCCTGCTCTGCAACGATCCGGCCGTGCTCGGCCCCTGGGTCAACAAGGCGTGGCTCAACGTGCTTGCGACGGTGATCCTCGCCATCCTGGTGATGCTCTCCCTGATCCTCGTCTTCTCCACCATCTTTTCCGGGGTCAGCGTCACCCTGCTGCTGATCGTCTTCGGCGGCATCCTCGTGGTCGGGCTGGTCGGGATCGGGTTCTTCACCCGCGGCAGCCTGGCGCCCACCGTGAGCGCACGGGATAAGGAGGACCGCTTCACCTGGCGGATGCCGCCCATCGCCCTCCTCTCCCGCCCGGTGCCGTCAAGGGGTCGCAGGATCGGGATGACTGCGATGGGTGCCTACATCCTGGTGGCCGTGCTCCTGCTGCTGGTCAAGGCCATCGAGCTGGGCCTCGGTCACTGACCGGCGCGGGCCCGCTCTTCGCGGTTGCCGTCCGCCGCCTTGATGTGACAATGGGTCGCATGGCGACCGACAGCGCTCGAGAGGGGGGGCGGCCACGCCTCGATCCGGTCGACCTCTACGCCGTCGATCAGCTCCTCTCCGACGAGGAGCGGCTCACTCAGCTGACGGTGCGTGACTTCGTCCGCGATCGCTTCCTGCCCCATGCCGGCGAGCACTTCGCGGCCGGCACCTTTCCCCGCGAGCTGATCCCCGAGCTGGCCGAGCTCGGGCTGCTCGGGATGCACCTCGAGGGGCACGGTTGCGCCGGGGCCTCGGCGGTGGCGTACGGGGTGGCCTGCGAGGAGCTGGAGGCCGGGGACAGCGGGCTGCGCTCGTTCGTCTCGGTGCAGGGATCGCTGGCGATGTTTCCCATCCACCGCTTCGGCAGCGACGAGCAACGCGAGCGGTGGCTCCCGGAGATGGCGGCCGGGAGGGCGATCGGCTGCTTCGGGCTCACCGAACCCGACGCCGGCAGCGACCCCGCGGCGATGCGCACCCATGCCCGGCGCTCGGGAGGGGATTGGGTCGTCTCCGGGACCAAGATGTGGATCACCAACGGCTCGCTTGCCGACATCGCCGTCGTCTGGGCGCAGACCGACGAGGGCATCCGCGGCTTCCTGGTGGAGCGCGGCACACCCGGCTTCTCGACCCGCGACATCGAGGGCAAGCTGTCGTTGCGTGCGTCGGTAACCTCCGAGCTGATCCTCGACGAGGTGAGGGTGCCCGAGGCGTCCATGCTGCGCGACGCCCGCGGACTGGGCGCTCCCCTCGCCTGCCTGGACGAGGCCCGCTTCGGCATCGCATGGGGCGTCCTCGGCGCTGCCCGGGCCTGCTTCGAGGCCGCCGTCGAGTACGCACGGAGCCGCGAGGCCTTCGGCCATCCGATCGCGCACTTTCAGCTCACCCAGGCCAAGCTCGCCGAGATGGCGACCCGGCTGGTCCAGGGCCGGCTGGTGGCCCACCGTCTCGGCACCCTGAAGGACGCCGGCCGCGTCCACACCGTCCAGGTGTCGCTCGCCAAGCGGGCCAATACACGGGCCGCCATCGAGATCGCCCGGGCGGCCCGGACCATCCTGGGGGCCAACGGGCTCACCCTCGACTACCCGGTCGCCCGGCACATGGCAAACCTGGAAGCTGTGCTCACCTATGAGGGGACCGAGGAGGTGCACACCCTCATCCTCGGGAAGGCCATCACCGGCGAGGACGCGTTCGCGTAGTTGCGAGGTCGGGGTGCCGCAGCCGTCTGCGAAGGCCCCACTTCGACGATATGCCCCCCCGGCAGCCTGCATCAGTGGCTGCGGAGCGCGTCGCCGCGTGACCAGCCGGCGAGCGTGCTGTAACGATCTCGCCCCGGCCGGGGCAGGCGGCTCCGGCGACCTCAACAATCTCGGGCTGACACACCATGAGTTTCTGGTTCTCGGTCCTGGGAGGGCTCGGTCTCGAAGCGATCCTGCTCGGCCTGACGGGATTCGCGTCGTTCCGGGCCGGGTGCGCGCTGCTGCCGGATTCAGCCGACCTCCTGGAGCGGATCGGGTTCGCCGGACTGGTGGGGATCACCGGGTGGGTTGCCCTCCTCCAGGTCCTCGGCCTGATCGGCGTCCTCTGGCTCCCGGTCGTGATCGCTTGCCTCGCCGTCGGGGCAGGTGTGAGCTGGCGCCTCCTCCCGGCGCCGGCCGCGCTGCGGCACTCCACGTCGCCCGTCGCCTGGGGCTGGGTGGCGGTGGCCATCCCCTTCGCGATGCTCGCCGTGGTCGAGGTGCTCTGGGCGGCGCCGGCCACCAACAGCTACGACAGCGTCCACTACCTGATCGTCAACGCCGCCCATTACCTCGACGCCGGCACCATCCGAAGCCTGCCCTTCGCACAGCCGGGAGACAACACCGGCACGGCACCGGGGAATGGAGCCCTGCTGCTGCTCGCGGTCATGCTCCCGTTCCACAACGCCGCTCTGGTCGGCCTCCCCAACCTCCTCTGTGCCGGGCTCCTGGTGGTGGTCACCGCGATGCTCTCGCGCGAGCTGGGGCGCGGGGCCTGGGTGGGCGTGGTCGCCGGGCTCGTGCTCCTCACCACGGTCTGCTTCTTCGAGACCCAGGTGCGATCGGCGTACGACGACGCCGTCGGCCTTCTCGGACTGATGGCCGCGATGCTCTGCGGTCTGCGAGCCGCACGGACCGGGGAGCGGCTCACCCTTCTCCTGGCAGGGACGTGCGTCGCGCTGACGATCGGTACCAAGGCAACCGACATCCTTCCCGGGGTGGTGGTGGCGGGCATCGTCCTGTGGGCAAACCGGGAACGGTGCGGGGTCCGCTGGGCTCTCGGCTACCTGGCGGTGGCCGTCAGTCTCTCGGTCGTCTGGTACGCGCGCGACTGGATCATCACCGGTGATCCGCTCTTTCCCCAGACCGTGCGTCTCGGATCCGCACAACTCTTCTCAGGTTTGAACGGGAGCGCCGCCGCCTACACCGGGTACGACCAGACCCTGGCCGGCGCCATCATCTCGGGAGGGTGGGCGGCCGTGGCACGGTGGTTGGGGCCTGCCGTCATCAACTTCGGGTTGTCGCCGGTGGCGCTGCTCGCGTGCTCGGTGGTGGCCGCGCGGTGCCGCGGGCGGATCCGCCTGGTGGCGCTCGCCGCCGGGGGGTGCGCCGTCGCCGACGTGGTAACCCCGTTCACCGGCTCGCCGGTGGCCTCCCAGCTCACCGCTGGGCTGCGCTTCCTGCTCCCGGCGGTCGCCTTTGCTGTGGTGGCGCTGGCCGCGGCGCTTCCCGAGCGCTGGTTCCGGCTCTCCGCCTGCCTGGCCCTGGGGGTCGGCGCCGTCCTCCTGATGGACGTCGAGTGGACCAATGGCTTCGTGCCCGTCCCGCTCTTGGTGGTGGCCATGATCGGGACGCTGGCCGTCCTCAGCCTCATCCAGGTGAGACAGGCCCTCAGCCGGGCCGCCGGCCGGACCCCCGTCCGCGGGGCTGCCGTGTGCGTCGCCGTGGTGCTGACGGTCCTGGCCGTCGCACACCTCCAGCCGTCGACCGGTCCCACCCCTGTGACTCGGGCCCTGGACGCCGCCGGCAACCCGAATGCCTCCGTCGTGGTCATGGACGTCGGCGACGTGGCGGCTCTTCTCGGCCCCCACCTCAACGTCGACATCGTTGCGGCGGGCGAGGGCCCGGTCGGTGCGGAGCGGCCGATCCGCGACTCCGCCGACCTCACCCACCGCATCGAGGCGCTCCACCCGGCGGCGGTGGTGATCGGGAGCGTTTCCCAGTTCAATGTCGTGCCCTCCGGCTGGGCTCCGCCTCCGACGTGGCGCCTGCTCGGTACCGAGGACGGTGCGGCTGTCTACGCGCCCTGAGTCTGGGGCTCCGCAGGCGGCTCCCCCAGGTACCGACCGCGTATCGTCTGATAGATGCAGCAACGCACCCTCGGCCGCACCGGTATCAGTGTCAGCGAGCTCTGCCTCGGCGCCATGATGTTCGGCGCCTGGGGTAACAAGGATCACGAAGACTCGATCCGCGTCATCCACCGCGCCCTCGATGCGGGGATCAACTTCATCGACACCGCCGACGTCTACTCGCAGGGGGAGTCCGAGCAGATCGTCGGTAAGGCTCTCGCCGGGGGCCGACGGGACCAGGTCGTGCTCGCCACCAAGGTGCACGGCCAGATGGGCGACGACCCCAACGCCCAGGGCAATTCGCGGCGCTGGATCATCCGCGAGTGCGAGGCGAGCCTGCGCAGGCTGCAGACCGATTGGATCGATCTGTACCAGATCCACCGGCCTGACCCGAGCTGCGACATCGACGAGACCCTGGGCGCGCTCACCGAGCTGGTGCGGGCGGGCAAGATCCGCGCCTTCGGCAGCTCGACCTTTCCCCCGTCGCAGATCGTCGAGGCCCAGTGGGTCGCCGAGCACCGGGGCCGGGAGCGCTTCGTCTGCGAGCAGCCGCCGTACTCGCTGCTCGTCCGCGGCGTGGAGACCGAGGTGCTGCCCGTCTGCCAGAAGTACGGAATGGGAGTCATCTCCTGGAGCCCGCTCGCGGGCGGATTCCTCTCCGGCGCCTACCAGCGCGGCGAAGCGGCGCCAGCCAGCACCCGCGCCAGCCGGCTGCCCGATCGCTACGATCTGACGCTCCCGGTCAACCAGCGCAAGCTCGATGCCGTCGACGCGCTGACCAAGGTTGCCGCCGATGCGGGCATCAGCCTCATCCACCTCGCCATCGCCTTCGTCATCCGCCACCCGGCGGTGACCGCGGCGATCATCGGGCCCCGCACCATGGAACACCTGGAGAGCCAGCTCGGCGCCGCCGAGGTGACCCTCGACCAGGCCACCCTCGACCGCATCGACGAGATCGTGCCACCGGGGACCAACCTCAACCCCGCCGACGCCGGCTGGGCCCCGCCCGAGATCACCGACAGCCGGCTGCGCCGCCGCTGAGGCGTCCGGGTCCCGGCTCCCCCGCAGGACATGCGGACCTTGCCGCCGGACTGCCAGTGCATTGCCACTAGTCTAGTGGTAATCTACTGGCAACATGTTGGCAAACAGCGGACCCCAGGATCCCTGGCTGGCTCCCGATCCGATGCTGGTCCCCGTCTCGGACGGTGCTCGCCATTTCGCTGCGATTGCCCGGATAGAACTCTTCAGGGGACGCTGGCAGAAGCTGAGATCACAGGCACCCCAGCAGATCGACCAGCTCCGAACCGTCGCCACCATCGAGTCGGCTGCTGCCTCCACGCGGATTGAGGGGGCGGCGGTTGGCGACGAAGAGGCGGCGGCAATCCTCGGCGGCTTGTCCATCGACAGCTTCCGAAAACGCGACGAACAGGAGGTTCTGGGGTATCGAGACTTGCTCGAGGTCTTCTTCAGCCACTACTCGGATCTGTCGATCACAGAGAACAACCTGAAGAACTTCCATCGAATCCTTCTCGCGCACTCCGACAAGGATGCCCACCATCGCGGAGAGTACAAGCGAGGGCCGAATAACGTCGAGAGACGAGGAGACGGCTCCCCCAGGGTGATTTTCCGGACGGCGCCTCCGGCTGAGACCAGGTGGTGGATGCAGCGCCTCGTTGACGAGTTCAATGCGGGCTGGGAGGCCCCCGACTGGCATCGCCTAGTGCTCATTGCCGACTTCGTCATGTGGTTCCTGGCAATCCACCCCTTTGAAGACGGCAACGGGAGGCTGGCACGCGCCCTCACAACTCTCCTGCTACTTCGGGCAGATCACGCCTACGTCCCCTATGCGTCATTGGAGGGCGTGATCGAAGATAACAAGCCCGGCTACTACATGTCTCTTCAGCGATCACAGGTCGCGGTGCGGAGTGGAACAGGGGACTACGGCGACTGGCTTGCCTTCTTCCTTCGCGCCCTCGAAGCACAACAGTCCATTCTCCAAGCCAAGGTCGACCACATCGCGCGTCGCCAAGCGGTCCCGGGCGCCCGGGCGCGCCTCCTCGAACTCATCACGGAGCGTGGACCTCTGACTGCACCGGCTATCGCTGCGGAACTGCGGGTGCCAGAGCGAACCGTCCGCTACCAACTCAGGTCGCTCACTACGGATGGACTGCTGGAGGCGACCACGCCAACAGCGGGACGCCTCTACTCTCTCCCGATTGCCTCGGTGAGGCCCGGAATGGCGGTCGATTCCGCTCCCGATGCTCCCGACGTCGATGAGGCACCGGGGACCGGGGTTCCCGGCGTTCTGACGCCCCTTGACTTCGATCCGATCTTTCAGCGCCATGCGACAGAGGCGCCGAACGGGCGCGTCTACGCCACGGTGGTTCTCGGCGCCGCCCTACCCAACAGCGTGCCGCTTGGTGACGCGGCTCTGGATGCCTTTGAACGATTCGCAAAGGAGACCGCCCCCACTTCGATCCCGTGCCGGGCTTCCCCGGAAGTCGGATGGTGGCGCATCCAAGACGAACGTCTCGCTGACCGCCTCCAGCTCTGGCTTTACCCCGGCCCTCTGATCCTCGTCCACTGGGCACTGGATCCGTCCGATTTGCCAGCCGAAGGGAAGCTGGCGATCGACGTGAGGGGGCTCGTGTCGTACTGGCGTACTGTCATCACGACCCTCCGCGACCTCATGCTGTCCCTTGACGTGACGTCCTGCGCGTTGGGCATGGGTCTGACGACGTACCCCGCAGGTCGACCGTACCCGGTTGGATTCGATTTCGACGGCCTCCCCACTCCAGTGAGGAGCGGACAGCACGAAACTCCGCCCAACTGGCACTCCGCCTGGGTACAGAGCCCAGTCGCCCGCCTCACTGACGTCGACATCCTAGGAGCAGCCCTCGATCAGGCCCTCCGACACTTCTCGTACAGGCACACTTCATCGACTGTGCAAGGAGCGTTGGAAGACATTGGCCAGACATGGGACCCGAACGGACGCGGTGCTGAGCTCGTAGGTGCGAGCGCGTGAACTACCCTGGGGATCCTGTGGGGTCCGCCTCGAGGAGGCTGGAGCGGGAGACGACGCTCGAACTCGCGATCCCTACCTTGGCAAGGTGGTGGTCTACCAGTGCGGTGCGTTAACCGCACCCCTCTTCTCCCTCTGAAGGTGCGGCGCAGGCCTTTCGTGTGGATCATCGGTGGGCTCTCCCTCTGGACGGCTATGACTGCTCGGGGTCGGAGACCGGCCCGCGGTGGTGTCGTCGCCGGGCGTTTTCATGATCGTGCATGGCGTCGAAATGGGCGCTCAGGCTCTCTGGGCTCCAGGCGAGGCGGCCCGAGCGGATGTCCTCGAGCAGGGACAGCACCCAGCGCAGCTCGGCGTCCCGCAGCGCCCGCTCGTGCTCGTC
>PLNE01000007.1 GCA_003141695.1 Candidatus Dormiibacterota bacterium | reverse complement strand
CTCAACGGCACGGTCAACCCGAACGCGTACGCGACCACCTACCAGTTCCAGTACGGCACGAGCACCTCGTATGGCACGACCACCACCTCGACTGGTGCGGGGTCGGGCATCAGCGCGGTGGCGGCGACGGCCGTCCTGGCTGGGCTCAGTCCGAGCACGATCTATGACTTCCGGCTGGTGGCGACGAATGCCAATGGGACGACCGATGGATCCAAGGGGACCTTCACGACGCCGGCTGCGCCTCTTCCCGTGGTCAGTGGGCTGTCTCCGGCGACAGGGCCGGTTGCGGGCGGGACCGCCGTGACGATCACCGGGGCCAACTTCACCGGAGCGACAGTCGTCGACTTTGGCACCACTGCCGCCACCAGCTTGGCTGTCGTGTCGAGTACTTCCATCACCGCCACGAGCCCGGCCGAGTTGGCCGGAACGGCCAACGTCACGGTCACGACGTCCTCTGGTACGAGCGTGATGAGCTTGGCGGGCCAGTTCAGCTACTGGAGCACAACCGGCAGCGTCTACACCGCGCTGCTGCCCTTCCGCCTCCTCGACACCCGCTCCAGTGGCCCCGCCCTCGGGCCCGGCCAGACTCGCACCCTACAGGTCACGAGCGTCACCGGCCCGCAATCACAGTCCGTGCCCTCCACCGCTCAGTCCGTCGTCCTCAACGTCACCGCCATCAGCGGCACCGCCGGCACTTACCTCACCGTCTATCCGACGGGCTCTTCCTTACCCACCGCCTCCAATCTCAACGTGCCCGCCCAGACCAACCAGGCCAACCTGGTGGTGGTCGCTCTGGGCACCGGCGGCGAGGTGAGCATCTACAATGCCCTGGGCTCCATCAACGTGGCCGTCGACGTGGAGGGGTACTTCGCGGCGCCGGGTTCGGGTTCGACGACTCCCGGGCTGTTCCACCCCATCTCGCCGCTCCGGATCTGCGACACCCGTTCGGGCGCGGACACCGCCTGCTCGGGTTCCGCTCTCGGTGCCGGCGAGTGGACCAAGGTGGTGGTCTCCGGGTGCCCGACCGGCGACCCCTCCTGCACCGCTTCAGTCCCCACCGACGCGACCACCGCGGCGGTCGCCCTCAACCTAACCGCCGTCTCCGGCACCCAGGGCACCTACCTCAGCGTGGTCCCGCCGAACAGCGGTGACAGCTGCCCCACTGGCGCTCCTTCCTTCTCCAACCTGAACGTCAACGCCCAGACCAACCTGCCCAACCGGGTGATCGTGCCGCTGGGCCCCGACCAGGACGTCTGCGTCTACAACTCACTGGGCTCCAACAACTTCGTCCTCGATGTCAACGGCTGGTTCGGCGACGGCAGCGAGACCTCCCAGGGCGCCTCCTTCTACGCCGCCCCGGGCCTGCGCATCTGTGACACCCGCAGCGCCGCCACCACCGGCTACACCACCGAGTGCTCCGGCGACACCGTCGGTTCCGGCCAGGTGCTCCCCATCCAGGTGGCCGGGGTGGACGGCATCCCCGCCGCCGGGGGCAGCTCCCCACCCGTGGCGATCATCGCCAACGTCACCGCCGTCAACGGCACCTCCTTCACCTACTTCACCCTCTACCCAGCCGACAGCCCCTCCACCCCCAACGCCTCTGACCTCAACGTGGACGCCCAGCAGAACACCCCCAACCTCACCATCGTCCAGCTGGCCCAGACGGGAGCCCACGTCGGCGCCGTCGACCTCTACAACTCGCTCGGGACCATCAACGCCATCCTCGACGTCGCCGGCTGGTTCCAATAGCCCCGCCCCTGTCGGCGGATCACGGCCTGCCCCGGGGCCGGCCGCAGCCGTCCGATGGCGCGCTCAGGAGCGGGGACGCCGGGAACTCCGGGGTGGGATCCGGAGCGTGAGCGGCCGCGGCCAGGCCACGTGCGGACCCAGGAAGGCGTCTCGGAGCCGGTCCTCCTCACCCCAGCGGATACGGAAGCGGCGGTAGTCGTCCTCCGGTGCGAGATTCCCGCGGCTGGAGCCCTCGTCGTGCTGGAGCTCGGCGAGCGGGGTCATGACCACGCGCCACCCCGCCCGCCAGAGGCGGAGGCAGAAGTCGACGTCGTTGAAGGCGACGGGCAAGCCCTCATCGAAGCCGCCGACCGCATCCCACGCCTCCCGCCGGACCATCATGCAGGCGGCCGTGACCGCGCTGCAGGCGCGCACCGCCGACCAGCCGAGGTCGAGGTTGGCGGCCACCCGGCCGATGCCGATGCCGATGCCCTCGTGCTGCACCCGCCCGTCGCCGAAGACGAGCCGGGCGCCCACCGCGCCGACGCCAGGGCGTCCGCACCACTCCAGCATCGCCTCCAGCCAGCCGGGGGTGCGCACCACCGTGTCGTTGTTGAGCAGGACGACAAAGGGGGCGGTGGTGGCCGCCACCCCCCGGTTGACGATCGCCGAGAAGTTGAAGGCACCGGGGTGTGTCAGGACCCGGTGGGGCAGCTGGGAGAGGTATTCCAGCGTCTTCCCCTCGCCGCTGTCGTTGTCGACGACGACCACGCGACGTCGCGGGTGGGTGCTGACCTCCAGGCTGTCGAGGCAGCGGCGGAGAAGCTCGTGCCGGTCCCGGGTGGGGATGACGATGTCCACCTCCTGGGGAGGTCCGGGGTAGAACCTGACGTCGGTGACCCCCGGCTCCCGCCCCGTCTCGACCTGGGCACCGGGATACCTGGAGCTGACCCAGGCCTCGAGGCACGGGCGGCGGGATGCGGCGGGCAGCTCGTGCGCGGAACCTGCCGGGCGGGAGAGGGCCACAGCGGGGAGACGGCGCGGGTCCCGCACGTGCTCGGAGGCGCGGAGCAACTGCGCGTAGGTCTCCGCGGGGGCGTCGCCCTCCCGCCACCCCCCGGCGCGTTCCACGAGGTCGAGGCGCTGCAGCACCAGGCCCCCCATCTGGTCACGCCCCAGCAGCAGCTCCGGCG
>PLNE01000201.1 GCA_003141695.1 Candidatus Dormiibacterota bacterium | reverse complement strand
GTACGGCTACTACACCTACCGGCTGGACGCCCAGGGCAAGGTGGCGTGGGCGCGCATCCGCATCTACCACCGCACCGCCGTCCAGCAGCGCGTCATCGCACCCAAGGTCTTCCTCAACACGCTGCTCCACGAGTGGACGCATCACTACGACTTCCACGGGCTGCGCCTGCCGCGCTCGTACCACACGGCCGGCTTCTTCGCACGGCTCCGGGCGCTGGCCGATGCCCTCGAGGTCGGATTCGTGCTGCCGGCCGACTCCGACGCCGCGGGGCAGCCGGCCGAAGGCGCGCTCCCCGGCCGCGCGCACAACGTCCCCCACGATCAGCATCTCGACACGGACAGCCACACCACGCCCAACCCAGCCTGGAACCGCCCTGACTAAGCTTAGGGGGCGGTCACCAAGTCGACGGCGATGTCCCAGTTCGGCCAGTAGCCGCTGGCCGAGAGGTAGGGCGCGCCGCCCGCGGGGTGGAGCCCGCCGAACCCGTCCAGGGTGTAGACACCGGTGCCGCCGTAGGCCACCGCGATGCCGCGGACGATGTCCCAGTTTGGCCAGTAGCCGGTGGGCGTGACCATCGGGGCGGTACCGAAGGGATGGATGCCCCCGAAGCCGTCCACGGTGTAGCCCCCGGTGGCGGTGGCCACGATTCCCCGAGCGATGGTCCAGCCCGGCCAGTAGCCGGTGGCGGCGTAGTAGGGGGCCCCGTTGAAGGGATGCAGCCCTCCGAAGCCGTCCATCACGTAGCCCTCGTCGGTGCCCGGGATCACCGTGATCTTGGTGGCAATGTCCCAGCCCGGCCAGTAGCCGGTTCCGTTGCAGGGGACGTCTCCGATGACCGCGCTCGAGTCGGCCCAGGGGTGGAGGCCGCCAAAGCCGTCGAGGACGCACCCAGCGGCGTGCTGGACACCGTTGACCGTGATGCAGAAGGAGGCGACGTCATTGGCGATGTTCCAGCCCGGCCAGTAGCCCGTGATGTCGGGAACGGCGGGCATGGGGGTTTCGGCGGCGGCGAAGGGATGGAGGCCACCGAAGCCGTCCAGGACCCAGCCGGAGACCTGACCGGGGCTGTCGCAGGCGTCGAGGACCAGCGCCCGGGCGATATCCCAGCCCGGCCAGCAGCCGGTGATCGTGACCGGTGCGGAGTCACCGAACGGATGGACACCGCCAAAGCCGTCCAGCGTGTAGCCGCCGCCCGACGGCGACGAGCCGCCACCACCCGGCGGCGGTGAGCCGCAGCCACCCGTGAGCTGCTGGAACACGGAATACGACTGGTAATGGTTGCCGTACTCGTCCATGAGCCCGTAGCTCTCTTGGACCACCCCACCCTCCGCCAGGTCGCTGTAGGCGTAGTAGAAGATGCCATCGACGCTGGCCCCTTTGAGGACGGGCGGTATCTGACTCTGCAGCACAGAGATGTGGGTGGCGTCGTCGAATGGGGCGGGCGCCGTCATCCCGGCCCCGAACTCGTCGGCCCACACCGCCAAGTAGTGGACGCCGTGACTCGCCAGGAAGCTGCGGAAGCTGCTATTCCAGGACGCGGTGCTGTTGGCGTAGTCGTGGAAGCCCGGCAGGTCGACGAAGGTCTGCCCGGCGAGTGTCGCGGCGACCGCCGTCCACCACGCAATGCCGCCGGTGGACCAATCAGTCGTGTCCATGGCGATCAGCACCGAGGGATCGACCGCCTTGGCGGCCTGGTATGCGGGAAGCTGGATCTGGGTGGCCCACTGCTGGGGAGTCCCGGCCCAGTTGTTCTCCGGCTCGTTCCAGGGTTCCTCGACGAGCCCGCGCAGGCCCGCGGGCTTCCACACCTGGTCGTAGCGCTGGGTGAAGGCGGTGACGAAGGCCTGCCACTGGCTGACCGAGGGGATGACCGGGGTGGAGGATGGCCAGTACTGCGAGCCCAGGATCGCCACCACGCCCAGCCCGTTCTGCGCGGCCGCCTGCATGATGGCGTCAGCGGCGCTCCAGTCGTAAACGGAGCCTCCGGTCGGGTTGATTCGCCACCAGTCGAAGTTGTAGCGGATCCAGGTGACGTGGAGGTTGACCGCCGCGTCGTGGATCTCAGCGGGAAGCTCCGCGGCGGTCGGCTGCTCGCTGCCGTAGCCACCCGCTATGTTGATCCCGATGACGCGCGTGAGCGCCGGTGTTCCGGTCGAGAACGCAGCCGTTACTGGTGCGGCGGCGCTCCTGGGAGTGCCGAGAGACAGACCACCCGCAGCCAGCATCGACACGGCGATCACGCCGAGGGCGCCGGCAGAGACGACCGGCCCGAGTGAGCAGCGCCGTCGCTGGGGCATCAGCGCGCCCAGCTCGCGACGTCCACGACCTCTGCCACGACACCTCCCGCTGGATCCACCCTGCCCGCACCGCGCCACGCCCCCGACGGAGTGGGCTCTCCCCCTAACCCTGGCGCGCCTAGTCAGTATGGCAGCGAAGGTGGCCGCTCGGCCCAGTCGCCAGCCGTAATTACGGGGCAATGCGGGGGGATACTCACCTCCATGATGGAACTTAGCCTGGATCGCCCATCTGGCCTGGGCGCCTCGTTTCGGGGTCGAAGGTGTCTCCGGAGGGGTCATTCGGGCAGTCCGGAGCCATCCCGGTAACCCGTATTCGCCATTGATGTCTTAAACGTATGCCACCTTGGTTCTTGGCGTAATGCCCAGGAACGCATTACGGGCGAAAACAGAGAAAGAGAAGCCCCGGGGAATGATCCCCGGGGCTCCTATGTCCTCGCTAAACCGCCCAAGCGCGGGCGGTTTGTCCGGCTTACGTGGCCGGGTGCCCCGTCCCGAGCTTGCTCGCGCCCCAGGCGAGGACCACGAGGCCCGCGAAGATGTAGACCACGATCGCGGCCCACCGCGGGAAGGCGGCGGCGGGGAAGAGCACCACAAAGACGGCAAGGGCGAACCAGAAGCACCCCCCGCACCCCGAGGTCCGGGTGATGACCGTCTTCGAGCCGTCCGGGGCGGTGATGACCGTGCGCGACATCAGGCGTCACCCGCCTGACGACGGGCACGCTGGCGAGCGACGATCTCCGCCACTGCGTCCCGCTGAAGAGTCTCGCTCATGTGGGAGTACAGGTCCATCGTGATGGCTGTCGAGGCGTGGCCGAGCCGTTCCGAGGCCACCTTGGGATGCATTGAACCGCGCAACCAGTCCGTTGCGGCCGAATGCCTCAAATCGTGAAACCTCACATCCGGCAGTGCGGCCCGGCGCAGGATGGAGTCGAAGTCCCGGCAAAGGGTCGTCGTGGAGACGTAGCCGCCAAACCTGTTGGCGAAGACCAAGTCCTGCTCCTCCCACATCGAGCCCGCCACGAGCCGCTCCTCAAGCTGGCGGGCACGGTGAGCGCGGAGGGCTTCGACCGTCTCAGGGAAGAGGACCAGGCTGCGGCGAGAGTGCCGGGTTTTGGGTTCCCCGATGGTGAGTGAGGAGCGCCTCGCCCCCTGCAACGATCCAACTACCTGCAGGGTGCCCGCGTCGAGATCGACGTTCGCCCACTTGAGGCCGAGAAGTTCACCCTGCCGCACCCCCTCCCGAGCCGCCACCACGTAGAGGGCCTCCAACCGCTCGCCCTTCACCGCCTCCAGGAAGCGGTCGTAGTCGGCGTCGGCCAGCACCCGCATCTCGGTGTGATCGACCTGCGGCCTGGCGTCCTCGTCCACGAGATCAGCGACGTTTCGGGCGATCCGGCCCAGCCGGACGGCCTTCCCGAGCGCCCGGTGAAGTACTGCGTGGAGGTGGTGGGCCGAAGTCGAGGAGAGCCCCCTGTCGAGCATCTCGCGGTAGAGCTTCTCCAGGTCCACCGCCTCCAGCTTGGCCAGGGGCTTGGCCCCGAGCGGCGAGCGCATCACCTGCTGCGCGTACCGGGTGTAGTAGTCGATGGTCGAGGCCTTGAGGCCCTTGCGCCGCTCCCCGGTGACTGGCAGACCGTCCAGCCACTCCTGGAGCCATCCCCCAACCGTCAGCTTCCCGTCCGGGAGCGGCAACCCCGCCCCGGTGATCCGGAGCGCCTCCGCGAGCCGGGCCTCGACCTCGGCCTGGGTCTTGCCGTAGAACCAGCGGGCGCTCCCATCCGGCTGCCGGATCTTCCCGACCCACCGCCCGTCACCTCTCTGGATCACCGCCCCCTGGCCAGCGGGGCGCCGGGTGCGCCTCTTCGCTGACACCCGCCGGGGGTGTCTCGGCTGATCGGGGCGCTCCCCCTCAGGTCCAGTAGACTTGGCCATGCCGGTCCTCCTTCTAGGGCTGGCCGTGCCCCCGGCCGTTCGCGCGGCGCGGGGGCTTCACATCACGGAGATCGTACCTCGAAGGTGTCAGAAAGGTGTCAGACCTGACACCTTTCGGGGCGAAATCCAATACGGGGCGACGTAGCCAAGTGGTAAGGCACGGGTCTGCAAAACCCTGACCGTGGGTTCGATTCCCACCGTCGCCTCCAAACGCTCCACCTCCACAGCTCCACCTCCACGCGGACGGTCGGAGCGCCGGCCGGGTGCGGCCGCCCGCCACCCGACGAGCCGCCGCGATCAGCTGCCGACGGCCGACTGAGCTGTGAGGACGGTCTCGATGCCCTGGATCGTCGACGAGGCGCAGACGGAGGACGGCTGATTGCTGTCCGCGAGGCAGATCGCCCCGGAGAGGAAGTTGGCGTTGCCGACGATGGCGAGGGTCACCGGGCTGGTGGCGTTGGCGAGATCCATGGCGATCTGTTTCCAGCTCAGCCCCTGGAGGATGGCGGGGTCGAAGCTGGTCTGGAAGAGGACGTAGCTCCCGCCGATGTCCAGGAAGGGGAGGCCGGGATTACCGGCAGTCGACGAGCTATATGGCTGCTGGTCGTAGGTGGTGAAGATCTGCTCCACCGGGGCGCTCGGCGCCTGGAGCTGATTGCCGTTCTGGTCTTCCGTCTCCACCGGCATGAAGTCGACCCACTGGCTCGTGTAGTTGCTGTCCACGAAGGTGAAGGTGCTGGTGTTGGGAGCGACCTGGTCGGTGCTGCTCGACGACATCTCCTTGAGGCCGGAGAAGGTGCCGAACCGGGAGAGGGCCAGGATCATGCTCCACCGCTCCGCCG
>PLNE01000228.1 GCA_003141695.1 Candidatus Dormiibacterota bacterium | reverse complement strand
ACCTCAGTGAAAGATCGAGGCTATAGGGGCCTCAAACTCGCCCATCTGGATCGCTTCCTCTGCTACCCGGATCAGTCGCGGGAGGCCCGGAACAACGCTCTTCTGACAATCGCCGGCCTGGCCCCGCTCTGGGAGGGGGCCCCGATCTGCCCCCGCTGCCAGGAGCCGCACTGGCACCTGCGGGTCCACGATCTGCGTCACTCCGCTCTCAGCGCATGGCTGGCGTCCGGGCACACTGCACAGGCTGTCGCCCGGCGCGGTGGCCACTCCACCATCACCCTTCTATCCATCTACGGTCACGGCCTCGAGGAGCAGGACCGCGAGATAGCCAGAAAGGCCGACGAGGCCTGGGTGGATCGGTCATGAGAAGCCCGCGCTGCCAGCGCGCTCACGAGACGCCGGCGCGCGGGCGTTTGGTTCGGTAGTTGCGCCAGACCTCGTCCATGTCCTCGGTCTTCACGGCTGTAGCTAGCGCGGTGACGGCATTGTCTGAGAACATCCGGTGGGTGGACTTTCCAAATACAAAGTCGTGGCAACACCGCTCGTCGGTGTCGATGCCCAATTTACGCCGCAGTGCGAGGCACTTGGGATCCGTGAGACCGATTGTCTTTGCCAGCTGCGCCCTTGATACGTGGTACTTCTTCTGCAGATCTACCGCTCGCACGGCAGCCGCTGCCGTGGGGTCATCTGCAGCTACGTATCGAACCGGTGCCCCCCTCCTCTTGGAGAAATGAACCGTAACCTGCAAACCCTCGCCGGCCACCTCCGTCGCCAAGTCGGCGAGGCGAGGGAGCGCCTCGTCGCGGGGCTGTCCCATCCGTATCGCCCGAGCGAGGCGATCAACGTCCGTTGCACTGACCACGACCTCACCCGCCACATGCGCCTCGAGCGCTAGGAGACATCGAATTCGCGCCTTCGCCTCGGCGCTCCGGCGGCGTCCCGGTTGCAGGAGTGCTTGGATCTGAGAGTACTCCTCATCCAGCAGGAGCTGAATGTCCTGGGGTGGCTCGGCAGAGACAGGAAGGATTCGCGATGGCAGATAGTCCACCAAGCGCTCACCGAGAGTGCGTTGCAGTAGCTCGTCGAAGAGCGTTACGGCAGCGCGAACGTGAGAATACAGCAGTCCCTCGGAGATCTCGAGAAACCAGTGCTGCTCTTGATCGCGCAGCGCGTCGATAACGCGCAGTAGGCCCGCTTCGGTTGCGGTGATCCCGAGATGCTCACCCCCGATGTTGACGCACCGTTCGAAGCTGAGAGATCTGGCCTGCTTCTCGTCGAATACGGGGACCCGCTTCTGGCGGAGGCCCGCCTTCAAAAGCATCTCGAAGGCGTGCTGGAGATGAAGCAGGACGGCCGTCACGCGGCCTTCCTCCTCAAAGGAGTTAAAGGCCTCAGCCGACCGCCGGAGCGACCGGATGGCCTTCATCTTGAGGATTCTGGTCTCCCGGCGTTGCCGCACGGGGGTAGTCTGGCACCACTCGCATGGGAACTGCCCGTGCCCGACGTGGGTCGGCGCGCCCGAGGTGCGACGTCGGTGAGGACGATCGGGTCAGGGTAGAGGCGCGCAGCCGCGCTAACTCCCCAAGTCGCCGCTAGCCGGTGGTGTCGTCGATGTTGTTGTCCCCGGCTCCGGTGCGATGCCCTGGGGGAGCGCACGGCGCTCCAGCTCGGCGAACGAGGCGAGGATACCGTCGGTCACCTTCGCCGGCCGGAGGCGCGCCTCGAGATCGCCGTAGGCGGCCAGCAGGTGGTTCTTTGCCGGCCAGATCCGCCGCGGGCCCGCGTCCCACTCGTCAAGCAGCTGCGTCAGCGTCTTCGAGGTCGCCTGCGCCACAGCGAGCAACATCTCCAATTCTTCCAGCTCCACGATGAGAAGCGGTTTGATCCCCTCGCGCTGGAGCAGGCCGCGCGCGGCGCACTGAGCGTCGATGTAGGCGCGCATCACCGGCATGAATGCGAAGGCTCGTCCCTGAACCAGCAGCGGTCGGACTGCGCTGGTTACCTGATTCGGCCAGTCGGTCAGCCGGCGGTCGTCATCGAGCATGTCGTTGGCCGTCCTATCCAGCTGCTCCAGCTTGTCCCAGATCTGTCGCTCCATCACGGTGGCGAAGCCCCCCGAGGCGCCGACTACTCGCGACAGCACCGTCGGTCCGCTGGAGACCACCTCGGTGACGACGGCAGTGGGCGCGTAGAGAAGGACCCCATCTGCGGTCTTCTGAACACCGCCGCCAAAGGCTCTTTTCACCGCGTCACCGTCCCAGTACGCCTTGTCCGAGGCCAGCAGCGGAAGCGCGAGCAGGGGCAGCGTCGCGTTCGCCGCCTGCTCCACCATGTTGCCGTACGCCTTGGTCCACGCGCGTGAGGCCTTGTCGCCTCCGGTCTTGCGCAGGTGGTCGAGCACGGCGTAGAAGGGTCCGTCTGCACACCGGCGACAGAGGAGCACCTCGTCGAGGACGAGGGGGGGACGGCCGGGAAGCAGGATGATGGGATGCTCCTCGAAGGCAAGGACGTCCCAAAGACCGCCACCAGCCCGACTGGTATCCATCGAGGCGATCAGCTCGTCGGGGGTAGCGCCGACGAACGTGAGAGCACGGTCGAGGAAGTCCGGATCGAAAGGGTAGTCGGACCAGTGGTGGAGGATCGGTGCTCGACCGGGAGGGGTTTGGGCAACCGTGGCCGTCATCATGAATCCGAGCTCGATGAAGGTTGGCAGCTCTATCCCTGTGGCCTCGGCGAACAGTTCCGCCGGGCTCTTCGGCATCGCCGCGTCGCCTCGTGGCAGGTGGTTCAGCCAGAGGCGGCGGGTGAGGTCAAGCGTGGTCACCGCCTCGGAGGTGGCCTGGAACAGGGAGTTGCGGTAGGTCTCGATGGCGAGGCCCTCGTCCATGCCGGGGTAAAGCTCCACACCGGTCGACTGCATCTCGGCGCGCGCGACGTCATCGAGGATCGCCTGGCAGAGGAGGGCAGCGGCGAGGGGCGGCGGTATGGCCGGTCCGGCGCTGGGCGGTGCGTCGCGCCGCAGCACGGCCTTGGCGGCCAGGAGAAGGCCCTGCCTGCAGATGAACGGCCGCCGAGCGAATTTCGCGAGGGCATCGTCGAGCGGCCGCCGTAGGTCATCGGCACATGTGGCGCGCACGGCGTTGATGAGGTCCGCCTGCCGGTCAAGCTGAGCGATGCGGGCGAGCGCAGCGATAGCGGCGAGCATGTCGTCTCTCGTGTGCTGGGCTAGGAGGTGTGCAACCCAGAAACCGGCGGGAATCTCGATGCCGCGTGCCCGAACGCCTGGGGTCAGCCACTCCTCCAACGTAACGTAGGCGCCGAGGTACTCCAGTTGGCCCCTCTCCGGCTGCTGTATCCGCGACGGTACCGGGAGGATCGCACCGACATGCACGTTGGCCAGCGGCGGAACTAGGTAACTGCTCGACGCAACCCGGACATCGTCGAAGACGCCAGTCGACGACCCGGCGACCGACGCCGCGAGGCGGCGAGCCGTCTCCGCGAACACATCGCCACCGGAGGGAGCGTGGGCAGGATCCGTCGCCATGGGTTGAGCCTAGCTTGGGCCGGGCAACGGCAGGGACACGGTTTGGCGACCGTCCGAATCGAAGGGCTGACGACGATACGCGCGTGGCCAGGGGCTGGATCGACGGCGGTGGAAAAAGTCTGTCACAAGATGGCGATGGTCCCTGGACCACGCGGTCACCATGACGAGCCGGCGCCGGGTAATTCTGGTCCCAAGGGGGCGCACCCGTAGGGCGGGGCGAGCGAACCCCGTGACAGACACCAAAAAGGACGCAGCACCCGTGAGTGGCCTCAGGTTCGAGATGTCGGTCGGCGACAACAACCAGCACCGCGTGCGGGTGTCGCTGGTCGGCCGTGACGGACGCGAGGCCATGGGCGCCACCCGCTCCTTGGGTGCACCGGCGTTGTCGCCTCCCTCGGCCGATCCTGCTGGTGCCCAGCAGTTCGCGACCCCTCTGTGGGCTCTTGCGGGCACCCGAACGATCGCAGCCAGAATTGCAACCACCCCCTTTTCTCCCCGTGACCCTGAGTTTCTCTGGGTGAACCGAGAGGCGGCTGCAGGGCCTCTCCTGAATTCAGCCTCTTACAAGGAACGGACCCGGGCGAATCTGGATCGCAGCCAAAATCGCAGCCAAAGGTCGGTAGAAGGGCCTGAAGGCGGGTCGCGGAACGCCAACACCGAAGACCTCCAGGGGTCAGCGGGGGAGCTGGCGGACGATGGCGACCACCACCCCCAGCACCTCGCAAGTGCCCGGGTCGGGGTGCAGGTCGGGGGCGGCCGGGTTGAGGGAGTGGAGGGTGACCTGGCCGTCCTTCCCGGGCCGCCATACCTTGATCACGCTGGTCGGCTCCGAGGTGGTGGGGTCGAGGAGGCGGGCCACCACGACGTCGCCCGGGTCGGCGTCGGCGGCGTTGGCCGGCCGGACGATGGCGTACGAGCCCGGCAAAATCCACAACGGCTCTCCATCCATGCTGTCACCGTCAACTACAACGCAGTAGCACCCGGGATGCCCGGCGGTGAGAACCGCCACCACGTCGACGCCGTCGTTCTCGGTCACCGCCAGCTTCGGCGGACCGGCGGCGGTCCGGCCCATGAGGGGGATCCGCGGGGAGGCCCCGGCGCTGCGCTTGGTCCAGTCCCTGGCCTGGGCGGCCTCGGGGAGCCGGCCCTCCTTGACCAGCTGGTGGCGGTGGAAGGACACCGCTTGGGGCGACACCCCCAAGACGCGCGACAAATAATCGCGCCCAGGCCACAGCCCGGTCTTGCGCTGCTCCTCAGCGAGCAGGTCGAGCAGCCGCTCACGGGTATCGCTCCGCCCCTTGGGGCGCCCCCGCCCGGGCCTGGGGCCGGTCATCTCGGTCACTCCTCGATGGTACCCGGGCTGGAGACAACGCCCGGCACGGCTGTATGCTCGCAGTGTATACTATTTGCGAAGAGAGAAATAAAGTCCGGACCGAGCGGGGAGGGTTCGCCGGTCGGATCCGGGTGGGTGGAGGCGCAGGAGGATGGACGAGGGGCCGCTGCTCCTGTCTGTTGGTCAGACGGCGCGTTTGCTGGGTCTGTCGCTTCAGGCGACCTACCGGTTATGTCACGTGGGAGACCTGGCTTTCATTCGGGATCCGCGCATTCGGGTCGAAATGAGCGCCATCCGGGACTACATTTCGGCCCGGAGGGAGCCGCGCCTGCCGGCACCAGAGTCATCCACAACGTCATCGTCGCCACCCCAGTCGGGCCCTCGCGGACCGCTGGCGCGGGCCCCCGGGGAGGCGACCCTGCCACCTCGCCGCCGGACCAGGGAGACCTGGCAGAACCGGGCCCGGCGCTGTCGGCGCTGTCCGAGACCGGGGAGCCGCCGCTGAGATGGATGCCCTCCTGTCGCGTCGGGTCTACGTGGCCTCTCGTCGTCCGTGGCGCCGCCCCGAGGTGCGGGTCGTGACCACGCTGCCGGTCAACCTCACCGCCCCACCGGCCACCGACGCCACGCCCCACCTCGCGGGGAAGGTCCTCCACCTGCCTAGCCGCCTTGATAAGGCTCAGGCCCGTCGCCTGGGGCGCCGGGAAGGCCGGCTGCCGCACTTTTCGAAAGCTCAGTGGGCGGAGTTCCACGCCGCGGTGCACCAGGCGCACCCCGACCTCGACCCGGGCATCGACTACCGGCGCTCCCCGGCCACGGGCAAGAGGGAATGGAAGTACGGGGTCACCTGGATCCTCTACCTCAACGTGGCGCGGCGCCTCGTCCGCGAGCACCACGATGTGTTCCGGAGCCGTCAGATCTCCTGCGCAGACGACCTGGTCAAGGCCCGGGGGTGGCTGCTCAAGATCCAGGTCTACTCGAGCCCCGACGCCCTGCGCCCCGCCAGTTCGTTCACGGACGGCTTCCCCGCCTACCTCGCCGACGAGCCCAAGCCAGAGGGCCATCGTTCGGCCGGCGAGTACCGCATCGACGAGACCAACAAAGAGCGTGTCCGCGCCCTGAAACGTGGCTGGCAGATGCCCGGTCCCGACGGGCGCCTCTTGGACGAGTATCGCCGGGAGGAGTTCGCCCCGCGGGTCTTCCGCCACGCGCTGCGCCACCTCCCGTACGGGGGCAAGAGCCCGGACAGCCAGTGGGCCTACATCGTCGCGTGGCGCCTCTACTTCGAGTACTTGATCTCGGCGAAACTCTGGCCCGCCGGCCGCGCCAACCCGGTGGACAAGTCGGTGCGGCCCGTCGACCATTCGCGGCTTGAGACGGCCGCCCCGAAGGGGATGCTGACCGTCAACGTCGCCCAGGCGGCTCTGGCGTTGGAGTGCTCGAAGGACGTGATCAAGCGTCGCATCGTCAAGGGGGAACTCGAGGGCCACCTTCACGGAAAGGGCTACTGGGTGCAGGTCGCCAAGGACAAGGTGCTCGCTCAGGTGCGGGCCACGCTCCCGCCGACCCTGATGCGGGCTCGGCCGGGCAAGGCCTTCTATTCCGTGGCCGAGTGGCTCCACGTCTGCGAGACGGAGGAGAGGCTGGGGGCCGAGGGGCCAGTGGCGTTGGCGGCGGTGCGTTTCGACGCCCTGGGAGGATTCCGCCATGGAGAACTGCTCGGTCTGACCGCCGATGACGGGCGGGTCAATCCCGCGTATACCGGTGATCCTGACGTGCCGGCGGCCTGGATCTCGGTTCTCCGCCAGGTCGACGGCGGGGAATACAACCCGACCAAGACCCGACGGCGCGTGGACGTGGCGCTCACCGAGACGACCTGGGCTCTCTTCGTCTTCCTCCGCGACGCGGCCCGCGCCCTCATCGAGGACTCCCGCCAGAAGGGGCGGCTGGCCTCGGGGGCGGGGGCTGTCATCCCGCTCCTGCCCCGCGTCAACGGGATGCCGCAGGACGACGAGTTCCTGAACAACGTGCTATCCCGCATGAACCTCCGCGCCGGCCTGGGGGAGCGGGCGCTCTACCTCTCCCACCTCCACGCTCTGCGCCACGTCCGCGCCACCCTGCTCGCCATGGTGTGCCGGGAGAGGATCCCCGAGGCCGCCGCCGCCATGGGCATCGGCGTGGCCACCTTCCTGGAAGATTATGTCGGGACCTCCTTCGAAGAGATCGACAAGATCTCGCTCCGCGCCCAGGCGCGCCTGGAGCAGGAGGGCGCCCGTCTGCAATACGAGCGTGAGGGTCTTCCCCGCGCCCTCCGCCAGGCCGAGAAGGCGGCGTGGGCCGCGGCCGACGCCGGCGACAAGCCCGCCGCTCTGGCCCAGGAGGCGCTCTTCCGGGTCATCTACCGCCGGGCCCAGATCATCTTCCAGGGCGACCCTCCCGCCGACATTGAGCCGGACCTCATCAAGGCCGAGGACCGTGTCCTTCGGGCCATCCGCTTCACGGATGACCCGCCCCCACCGGACGGCGCGCCCCGGATGAGTCACGCCGCGCCGCCCCCTGAGGACCGCGCCCCCGACAACGTCGAGACAGAGATCACCGCCACCGCGGTGCGCGTCCGCCGGGCCGTCGAATGCGTCGCCACCGAGCCCCAGCTGGGAGCGTCCGCGTGACCCAGCCACCCGCCTCGCCCATCGATCCCCGCGGCGTCACCGACAGCGTTCCCGCCGGCGATCCCGCCCTGGAGACGTACCGGGAGTACCGCCGTGTCACCAAGGGCATCGCCAATGGGCGCCTCAGGTCGGTGAACCTCGAGCAGCTGGGCTACCTCGTGGGCCAACCGCGCGCTACCCGGAAGCTGATCGGCCTGTGCGTCGACCACGGTGTGCCGGTCATCTCCCCGACCGGACCGGCCATCGACCTCTCCACCGTGGATGGTCAGAGCCGACTTGGTCGTGAGCTGAACGAGGCCGCGCTGCCCGCCCAGCGCGAGCGCCTCGCGGCACTCGACGATCTGGTGGGCCTCCGGCGCGCCGTGCTCGATGCTCTCCGGGATGCCCGGCGAGGGGATGACCAGGCCGTCGCCATGGATCGGGTGGTGGCGGAGACCTGGCTCGTCTTCCTGTCCACGCGCTGCGGCGGACACCTCCCTGATGACCTCGCGCGCAAGCGGGCCGAGCTGGTGGCTCGGCTGGATAGGGCGACCGGCTCAGCCAGCCGATCGCGACCTCTCGAAGGGCCCCCATCGTGAGCAAGGTCACCCTCGACCCGAAGGCACCGGAGGGAGCCGCCCGGGGCAGCACGGCGCCCAAGCGCCGTCCCGCCTACGCCCATCTCTGTGCAAGCTCTGAGCCGGAACCGCGGGTGGTCCTGCACATTCCCGAGGTTCCGGTGGCCAAGGCTCGGCCACGGATGAGCCGATACCGCGGACCCCAGCGTGTCTACACCCCTCTCCCCACGGCTCGGGCCGAGCAGCGCATCCGCGAGCACGCCCGGGCCCAGCTGGGGGAGGGCTGGGTGCCTCTCAGCGGGCCGCTCTCCATCTCCGTCACGGTGCTGAGGCCGCTCCCGAAGGAGATGCCGAAGCGCCTTTGGGCGACGGCCGTGCCGGCCTGCCGACCCGATCTGACCAACTACCTGAAGCTGATCGAGGACGCCCTCACCCTGGGGCCGGATGGCTGGGGAGTGGTAAGAGACGACGCTCAATTCGTGGCCATCATCAATGCCAAGAAGCTGTACGCGCTGGGGTGCGAGCCGGGCTGGGAGGTGGTCATCGAGCCCTTCACGCTGGAGGTGCCGACGTGATGGCCCTCCCCGCCACTCAGGCCCATGATCGGCGTCAGCCGGTGTCGCCGTCGGGACCTGCGGAGCCCGCCTCGTGAGCGAGCAACCCTCCGCCACGGCCCGTACCTCTGCCGCCCTGGAGGTGATGGCCCCCGCCTCCCCGAGCCATGGAGGCCCCCTCCTTCTCGTTGTCGACGCTCCCCTCTTCCCCCACTGCACCATGTTCATTCCGTGGAATGGGGATGGTGGGTGGCCGCTCGTGGCTGGCGACCGGCTCCTCGTGATCCCCGGCCACCCGGGCGATGCCGGTGACCTCAAGGTGGGTGCCGGTTCGCCGGTCGGGAGCGTCGCCACCCTGGCCGAGGTGCTCTCGGTGACGAGCTCCGCTGTGGAGGTCCATGGGTTGTACCGGGTCACGATCACGGCGACCGCTGATCCCGTCGACGCTCTTCGGGCCTACTGGGAGGATCTCGATGAGAAGGTCGATGAACCAGCGGTCGCCAACTTGGCACGCCAGGTCCGCCAGCTCGCCCGCCGGTGCGAGGACGCCGAATCGCTCCAGCTCTGGGACGACGACATCGATCTGGACGACCCCGAGCCGTTCCGGCTCGCCTGTCGGCTTGCCCAGAGGCTGAGACGGCCGGCGCAACGGCACCGTGCTTTCGTCGCTCCCGACCTCGCCAGCCTGCTCCGCGAAGAGCGACTGCTGTTGCGACGCCGTCTCCGGCGCAGCCATCGCAGGGATGGCGGGCACCGCTTCGGGCCGACCAAGGCGGAAAGCATACGTGCTCAAGACAATGAGAGCCCGGAGGCAAGAGCGCTGCGGGCCGTCCCGGAGGCGCTTCGACCCACGGTCCAGCGCGACATCGACAGCGGGGCCGACTATCGGGCTCTGGAGTACATTGCGACGTTCCCCTGGGCCGATCCGGTGATCCCCGCTCTCGACATCGCCGAGGTCGAGGCCGCCCTCGGACGCAGCCACGCTGCCATGCCGCCGGGTGCCAAGCAAGCTGTCCTCGACACCGTGTTGCTTGCCGACCGACGGCGGCAACAGGGGCTCCCTGCCATCGGAGGCGCAATGCTCCTCCATGGCCCGGCCGGCGTGGGAAAAAGCTCCTTCGTAAATGCGATCGCCGCCGCCACCGGCCGGGCTCACATCCGGATAGCGGTGGGAAGCGACCGCGACACGATCCGGTTCATGGGGCTGTCTCGGGCCTGGCACGGGAGTGACATCGGCGAGATCACGAAGGGCCTCATCGGGGTCGGAACCCGCTACGCCCTCATCCAATTCGACGAGATCGACAAGGTGGCGCAGGGCGGCGACGGTCGCGACGTGCAAGCCATGCTGCTCCAGCTCACAGACCCGGGGCAGAACGGGGCGGTCAGGGATGTGTTTCTCCAGCTTCCGACGGACCTCTCACCGGTGCTTTTCGCCTTTACATGCAACCGTTTGGAGATGGTCAGTCCGCCGCTCCGAGATCGCTGCACCACGGTGGAGCTTCCCGGCTATACCCCCGTCCAGAAGAGGGCCCTTATCGCCTCTCATCTCTGGCCACGTCTTTTGGCCGAAAACGCGATCGGAGAAGACGCTCTGGCGCTCTCCGCTGAGGCCCAGGACGCCGTCGCCGCCCGTCATGAAATGGAGCCTGGCCTTCGGGGTGTCGAGCGGGATCTGCGCACGCTGGCGATGCGTGCCCTCCACCGGCTGTCCACCAAGGGCACGGTCACCATCGGTGTGGGCGACGTCATCCGCGAGCTGGGAGGTACGCCGCAGCCCTTCTTCGTGCCTCCGTCGGCACCACCCCCTGGCCAGTGCCTCATCCTGGCCACCGCCGGCTCTGCGGGCGTCGTGCTCCCGCTCCAGATCGTCACCTGGCCGGGAAGTGGCCGGGTTCATACGAGCGGCCTCCTCGGGCCGGAGTTCCAGCAGGTCATCACGACCTGCCTCGGCTATTTGAGGGTGCATGGGCAGGTGATCGGCATCGCTGCGGAAGACCTCGACCGCCTCGACGTCCACGTCCACCTTCCGGTGGGCGGGGTCACGAAGGAGGGGCCATCCGCCGGCGCGGCCATCCTGGCCGCTCTGGTGTCCGTGCTCACAGGGAAGCCCATCCCGGGGGACATCGCCGTGACCGGCGAGGTGGACCTCCACGGGAACATCCTTCCCGTCGGGGCGCTGCCTGCCAAGCTCATCAGTGCCCAGGCCGCCAACATCCATACCGTCCTCGTCCCCGCCGGCAACCACCATGACGACCCACTCTCGGTCCCCGTCACCAATGTCATAGAGGTTCTCCGGCACCTGGGACTGATCGAGCAGGGGAGCGGCGACGAACCGCGCGCCAGCCGGCCTCATACCACGTCCCGTCAATCACGGCCGAGAACGGCCCAGCCCGGGCACTGCGCCACCACCAGCTCACCAGACGGCCCGTCCGGGCGGACCCGGAGCTCGCCCGGAGATGGCTGCCCGGCGAGGAGCGGGAGCGGAGGATCGGATTCCACATCGCGAGCATCATCACCACCACCACCACCAGTCCAACTCGCCCCGGGGTCGCGTCCGGCGCCGACCACTTCGCCGAGGCGGAGGCTTCGGCGTTCCTCCGGGCCCGTGTCAGAGCCCAGCCCACTCACTTCCACAGGGGGCGCACACCCGTCATCGATGATCTGGGCGGACCGTACCCGGCTGACGACGCCGTCGTCTTGCCGGCCATCGACCGGACGGCCGACCTGCTCACCACCCTTCGCCTCATGACCTTCACCGGGCTCAGGCCCGGTCAAGCCGCATTCACCACCGCGGTCACCGTCCCGGTGGGCACGTCCGACGTGCCCGTACTCATCATCAATAGGAGAATCCGGTGAGCGGGGCGCCGGGCGTCCCTGCGGACGCCGGAGAGTTCGCCCCCGGTCTGGAGCGGATCCTTCGGCGCATGCGCTCACCGTCGGACGCGATGATCGCGGTCGGACCGGGGTGGTACCGGCTACTGGTCGAACTGGACGCCCGGCTCGAATCGCTGGACCCGGGTTACCGGATCATCCGGCCGGTGGACGAGCGTTATGGCGTCGTGAGCTACGAGGTCGAGAGTGTCATCGGCATCACGGGAACGCTGGACGACGTCGTGACGGCCTTCGAGCTCAAGTCCGCAACGGTCTGCGAGCGCTGTGGCGGCCCCGGCCAACTCCTGAGCCATGGCCATGGCGGCTGGCTGAAGACCATCTGCCCCGACTGCGCACGCGGCACCGGATACCGGCCGGAACCGGCCCGCTGATCGGTCCCGACTGCACCACGGTGTGCAGAGAGGAATGCAACCTTTGTTAGTAATGGAGCGATCGCGCGCAACAAGTTGGTCACGTCGAACGGATTCGCCCATGTGGTTGTCGTGATTGACGTAATCTTGGCTCGTGTGTGTGCTCGTGGTCGAATCGGCTAGGCGTAGGTGTGCAGACGCCACTCCCTGTCGGCATTCCAGCCAACCGGCCCTGTCAGACCATGCCATCTCCGGCATTTTCGTGGGCGTACTGTCGGGTCGACGATGCCCAGCATGACCTTCGTGCCAGGCACCCGTGTACGGATTCCGCACCGTCCGGACCTGCCCGGTCACGTCCGAATTGAACTCGCAACGCCTACCGGTGACGGCTGGCAGTTGTTCGTCGAGGAGTCGACTGGCCATTTCCAAAAGATCGACCTGACCAGCGAACAAGCGGCCGCCTGCGAGACTTTGGCCGAGGACGGCGAAGGTGACCCCAAGGCCGTCCTCGCCGGGCTCTGGACCGCCTGGATGAGGGCCGCGAGTGCCGGGGCCCGGTCGGCGGTGCTTGCTTCCTCGCCCCTCACGCCGTATGCCCACCAGATGAATGCTGTGTACGGCGCGATGCTCCCGCAGCCGAACCTGCGGTTTCTCCTCGCCGACGAGCCTGGAACCGGTAAGACGATCATGGCCGGCCTCTACCTGCGCGAGATGCAGAGACTGGGCTTCATCAGGCGGGCCCTCGTCGTAGTCCCAGCTCACCTCGTTACCAAGTGGCAGCGGGATTTCGAGAGATTCTTCGGAGGCGGGCTCCGGCCGATCACTGCCCAGACCGTGCGCGAGCACGCTCTGGAGACCGACCATGACCTGTGGATCGTGAGCCTGGACCTGGCGGCCGTGAATCCCGCCGTCCAAGCTGCGATCCATCCTGACCGAGCCGGTTGGGACGCGGTCGTGATCGACGAGGCCCACCGGCTGACTCCAACCGCCGCGTCGTACTACCAGGCGGGCGAACTGCTGGCGTTGAACACCCCCCGGGCACTTTTGATGACTGCGACGCCGCACCGCGGCAAAGAGTGGCTCTTCCGGGCCCTGCTTCACCTGGTCGACCCAGATGTCTATCCATCGGTCACCCTGAACGAGGAGCCCCATCACGCGGCGAAGCCGGGGCGCGTGCACTTCCTCCGGCGCATGAAGGAAGACCTGGTCGATTTCGACGGCGTAACCAAGCTCTTCAAGGGTCGGCGGGCGACAAATGAGGCCGTCCCTCTGAACTCGACAGAGGCCGGGTTCTACGCTGACGCCCTCGAACTCGTCGATCGCTTCTTCCCAGCGAACGCCGTCCAGCTCGCCCGCATGGTCTACGGCAAGCGCGCGGCCTCGAGCCTGTTCGCCCTTGCAGAGACCCTCAGGCGCCGGCGGGATGGGATGGGGAGTGCAATGCCCGCCGCAGCGGCGCTAGATGCGGATCCGGACGGCGATGACCCCGCGAGGGCCGACGAGGCCATGGTCATCTTCGAGTCCTCTAAGTCCGCGAAGCAAGAGCGCAAGGAGATCAACGCGGTCCTCGGCCGCCTCGATCCTCTCGTGCGCGACCCCGACCTCCCAGTATCGAAGTGGGAACCTCTCGTCCTCTCCTGCCTTGGCGTGAACGGCATCAAGCCGAGCACCGGCGAGCAAGCCGTCGTGTTCACCGAGTACGCGGACACCGCCGATTGGCTAGTCCGCACCCTCAAGGCTGGCGGGTTCACCGCTCGTCGATACTCGGGGCGCGACCCGCACGCCGTGCGCGATGACACCCGCGACGCCTTTGCCCGCGGCGACTTTCAGATTCTCGTCTCGACGGATGCAGGCAACGAGGGCATCGATCTGCAGACTGCGCACGTGCTGGTGAACTGGGACATCCCCTGGTCGCTTGTGCGCCTCGAACAGCGAATGGGCCGCATCCATCGCATCGGGCAAACCCGGGATGTCGAGCTGTACAACCTCATCGCAACCGAGACCCGCGAAGGCGACGTCCTCGAGGTGCTCCTCAAGAACTTCGTCACCGCGGCCAATCGGCTTGATGGCCGCATGTTCGACTCTCTGAGCCTGGTCGGTGAGGTCGTCGGCCTCACCGAGGACCGACTGACAGAGGTCCTGGCAGGCGCCTTCGGCGATGACCAGCAACGGGCCCAGGCTCTGAGCGCTGTGCAGGCCGTCACCGCGGCCCGGCTCGAAGACGCAGCCAAGCAGGCCGCGGCGCAAGAAGCGGCCCTCCGATCCGCCGTCGATGTCGCCTCAGCAGTCGCCGCGCTGCACGATGATGAACTCGACGCAATCAACCCAGCTATCGTCGAGGCGTTCCTCGGGCGTGTTGCGGATGGCGGGATCGCGAGAGTTGCTCCGCACGCCGCCGGCGAAGGGATCTTCACCCTCACACTTCCTATCGGTGAGAGCCTTCCGCGGGAGTTCGCCCCAGCAGGGCGCCCTCGGCCGGGTCGCACCGCGGTGGTCGCCACCAGCGGTGCTGCACTCGCCGCCGCTCGGAAGGCGGGTGCTGATGTCTCTGACGTCATCAGCCTAGGTCCGAGCGAGCCTCCCTTCCAGTCCTTGGTAGCCCTGTGCGCTGAGCGGCTCGCACCCGCGATGTTTCGCGGCGGTGCGCTCGTCGACGAGACGAGTTCCACCGACTATGACCTCTTCTCTTTTCGGGCTGACGTTGAGGAGGCCGGCGGAAGGCGAAAAGGCATCTGGTCGTGCCTCATCCGAGTGGACTCTGCCGGTGCACGACCAGCACGGTGGGAGTTGCTGGCGAACCTGCGACCCGGGCCTATTGGTGGTGGGCCGCCTCACCCGGCGCGAGCCCGAGATGCCAGCACGTGTGCCGGCACCGCGGCGGAAGAGGAGCAGGACAGGCGGGCGCATGCCCTCGACGCATGGCTAGGCATGGCGGACCGCGAGCTCAAGCGGCTGCCGGACCAGCTCACGGAGGGCATCGCCGATCGCGCGACCCGCATCGCCGAACGCCGCCGGCTGGAGGAGACCACGGCGCGGCGGCTCGTGGAGTTGCGCCAAATGAGTCAGGTCACCATTGCGACGCCGGCACAGGTCACGTGGGCACATATAAGCGCCGCAGCGCCGCCTCTCAAGCCGACCGAGAAGGACAGCGAGCGCATCTCCATGGCGCATGTCGCCGCGCTCCTGCGCGAGCAGGGTTTCTCGGTTGCGGATGTGCACACAGAGAACCGCGGCTACGATTTGCACGGAACCCGTGGTCGAGACCAGCGGCTCGTCGAAGTCAAGGGCGTTTGGCTGGCGGCCAGCAGTGAAGGCATTTCGATGACCGGCAACGAGGTGCTGATGGCCGCCCAACACGTGCGAGATTACTGGCTCTTCGTTGTCGACCAGTGCCATGACGGGAGCGGCACCCTCTACGGGGCGTACCCGGATCCCCTGGGAACCTTTGGCGGCCTGTCGACGCGAAGCGTCATCGTGCA
Organism: Candidatus Dormiibacterota bacterium; assembly: GCA_003141695.1. Classification (GTDB taxonomy): domain Bacteria; phylum Chloroflexota; class Dormibacteria; order Aeolococcales; family Aeolococcaceae; genus Changshengia. Next base: position 5,166 of record PLNE01000228.1, on the reverse strand, counting down.
TGTGCCCGGCAGTGCGCTCAAGGCGGCGCGTGAGAAGGACGGGAGCTAGACATGCGCATGATCGAACGCTGGTTTCCCTGCGCCGAGGTCAGTGAGGCCTCCGCGAGCGGTTGGGGCAGCGGGCAAAGTGAGAAGGCGCTGTTCACGTGGTTCGCCGCACGGCCGCTGGCACAGGCCAAAGCGGCGGTTCTAACCAGTCTCCTTCCTTGGCCGGAGGATGACGCCGAGCAGCACCGGCTGCAAACTCTCGTGCGCCAAGCGATGACTGGTCGGGATGCTGCTCACTCCGAACTGGTGGCAGAACTCGCAAAGGCCTACCCCGGCGGGGCCTCCATGCTCGATCCCTTCAGTGGCCGAGCCATGATCCCACTCGAAGCCGCCCGGCTCGGCGTGACTGCCCACGGGATCGATTACTCTCCCGTCGCCACGCTTGCCGGCCAGCTCCTGGCGGACTACCCGCTCAGGGATTGGACGGGAGAACCCCGCCTGCCCTTTGGAGAGTCCGACATCCTAACCACTGGTGGCAGCCGACTGCTGGGCGACGTCCGTCTTGTCTTGGATGAGATCGGTAGCCGCTACGCTCATCAGATGGCCGACGTCTACCCGATGGTGGCGGGTCAGCAGCCATGGGGCTACCTGTGGGCAGTCACCCTCCCGTGTCAGGAATGCGGCCACCGGTTTCCTCTAACTGGTTCGCTCGTTCTGCGCCACCCGTTGCCGGTGAAGCACGACCTCGGACAGAGCTACCGGATTGAGGTCGATCGCACAGATGGCACATACCGGGCAGTCGTCCACGACGGTCCGCCCGAGGGTCAGCCCACGCTCGTTGCCACCATGAAGGGCGGAGAGGCAGCCCGGGGCAAGGCGGCAATTTGTCCGTTCTGCGACCACGTGCACCCGAAGGCGACGCACACTCGGCTCATGGCCGACGGACAGGGTCGGGAAGTTCTTCTCATTGCCGCCGACATCGACCCGGTCGTTGGCAAGGCCTTCCGCTCACCCACCGCCCAAGAGCAGGACGCCGCCGATAACGCTGGCACACAGCTCGCGAATGAGCCAGACTTTGCCCCGGGTATGCCCGCGGTCCCCCACGAGTGCATCCCGGCCGGCAATAACCACACAGTCCGACCCTCACTCTACGGCGCGCACACCTATGGCGAACTCTGTAATGCTCGGCAGACTCTCGGGTTCGTTCGCTTGGCTCGGATCATCGCTGGCCTCGGGACCGAGTTGACTGCCAAGCACGGGCTCAGTGAACCCTACGCGGCCGCCCTAACCGGGTATGCGTCGTCGGTCCTCGTGCGCAAGCTGAGACGTTCCACCAGAGGAGCGGCGCTCCAGCCGCGCAAGGATCCCAAATCGAACAGGGTGATGATTGGAGACATCTTCACTCACGAGGCAAGCATCGCGTTCGCGTACGACTACTTCGAGGTCGGTCTCGGGCAAGGTCCAGGGACCTGGCCCTCTCTTGCTGACGACACGGTCGCCGTGCTGGAGCATCAGGCCGGGCGCGCGGCTGGAAGGGCGGCGGACATCGGCCGAGGCTCGGCTGTCGCCGTCGCCTTCCGAGACCACTCCCTATCCGCCGTCGTCACGGATCCCCCTTACGACAACATGATCGACTACACCGACGCGTCGGACCTCTTCTTCGTCTGGCTAAAGCGCTCCCTAGTCACGACGGCGCCGTGGTTCGCTTTTACCGCGCACGCGGATGGCGTCCAAGAGAAAGACCAGGAGGCAATTGTTAAGGGCGGTGGCAACGTTGACCACCGCACCCCGGCGCACTACGACGAGATGATTGCTCGTGCCTTCACAGAGGCCCGTCGTGTCGTGACCGCCGACGGCGTCGTCACCATCGTCTTCGGTCATGGCGACCCTGACGTGTGGCACCGACTGCTCGGGGCGATCACTCGCGCCGGACTCGTCCTCACCGGTTCCTGGCCGGCAAAGACGGAGTCCGGCGGCAGCGCCGGCTCAGCGAACATCGTCACCACACTGACTATGTCCTGCCGACCCGCGCCCGCCACCCGACCGACCGGGCGAGCCAACTTGGTCGACTCAGAGGTACGGCGAGAGGTCAAGGCGCGGATTCCGATGTGGGACGCGGCCGGGCTAGCCCCCACAGACCAACTCATGGCTTCAGCGGGCCCGGCCATGGAGGTCGTGGGCCGGTACGAGCGAGTCTTGAATCACCTGGGCGATCCCGTCGACCCAGCGGACTATCTTGTGGTTGCGCGGCGTGCCGTGGAGGACGCTGCCGCGATCGTCATTGACCATCTGCCGTTGGAGACCTTTGACGTGCGTACGCGGTTCGCTCTCTCCTGGGCTCGGCTCTATCGCCGCTCCGTTGCGCCCAAGTCTGAAGCGCGCTGGCAGGCGCTTGCGGCCGATCTGTCGGGCGAGGCGCTCAAGGGCGTTCTCGAGGAGGCGGAGAAGGGAGTTCGGCTCGGGTATGCGAAGGATTGGAAGGGCACCCCCAGTGAGACCTCGGCGACGATCGACGTCGCCATGGCCATGGCAAAGGCGTGGCCAGCCGGTCTCGACGCGGTCGCGGAGGTGTTGGTGGCGACCGGGCGGGACACGCAGGACAACTATCTTTGGGCCGCTATTGGCTACCTCTCGTCGCTGCTGCCTGAGGCTGACCCGGATGCCGTAGCGTGGACGTCCCTGGTACGTGGCCGGCGAGGCATTGGAGCGGTGACGCGCGGTGTCGTGTCGGCGCACCACGAAGCCGCCAGACTACGGGACGCCAGGAACCAACAGGGGAATCTCTTCGACATCCGCTGGCAGCCAACCGTAGATGGGACCACGGAGACATCGGCCGAAAGCCATGCCAGCCCGGTCGCGACGGAGGAATTGCAGTGAGCACGCCGGTTACCCCCTGGTGGGAAGTCCTGAAGCTTCGCCCCGAGATTACTCACTCATCCGGCTCACTCGACGACGTACAGATGTCGCTATTCCAGGCAGTTCACGGCAACGTCAACGATCGTCCGGCCTACGCTGACGCCAAGTACTACGGCGAGATCACTCACCCCAGTCCCCTTTTGACCGACCTCATGGCCAAGGTGGCGGTGCGCCTCGGAGGGGGCGAAAGCTACACCCGGGCGCGCGCCCTTTGGAGGCTGGACCAGTCGATGGGCGGTGGCAAGTCACACGGCCTTGTCGGGCTGTGGCATCTGGCTACCAACCCGGCCGTCTTGGCAACGAGCGACACCGGACGTGAGGCTTATGCGAAGGCGGCGGCGATGCTCGACAGACCGCTACCTGAGGATTTGAATCACCCACAGGTCGTGGTGCTGGCGTGCGACAACATGACCGCCGGCAAAGGGGTCGCATCGTACGATGGGCCGGCACAGTCCTTGTACGAGAGGTTCCTGTGGAGGCTGTTCGGCGGCGACAACGCGCTCTACCTCCGGTATAAGGACTTCAACGCTGATAAGAGCAAGATCGTCGACGCACTCACGGCGGTGGGTCGCCCGGTGCTGATCTTGGTCGACGAAATCATGGACTACATCCGGCAGCTTTCTGATACCGATCACGCCGACCTCGCCGTGCGCGACATGGCTTTCCTGCGGGCGTTGCTCGATAGTGTGAACGATGTTCCTCACGTGGCAGCCGTAGTCGTCATGATTGCGTCTGAGAAGGACCACATGGCCTTGGACGACGCTGGCCAACAGCGCCGCAACGAGCTCGACGCGCTGCTGATCCGCAACGGCGAAACGGCTACGATCAACGACAACACAGACTTCGCGGCGATCCTACAGCGGCGCCTCTTTGAGGGTACAGCGCCCGCTGAGGTCTTGTCAGCGACCTCCCACGCCTTCAGCAGTCGGATGACCGGACCGTGGCGCGACAAGGTGTTCAACATCGTTGCGTCCACGGGGCTCGCGAAGTTTCCGGATGAGGTCGCTCGCTGCTACCCGTTCCATCCCCAGCTCATGGCACTGGCCGAGGAGGAGTGGGCCACGCTGGCGGGGTTCCAGCACGTGCGATCAACCATCAGGATCTTCGCGGCGACCGCTTACGCCCTTCACAAACGCGGCAAGGCGGGCGAATGGACGCCTCTTCTTGTCGGCCCGGGGGACCTGCCGCTGTCCGACGCGGTAGTTCGCGAGGCCATTATCGGATCCGGGCTGATCGCCGACACGCGTACGCAGGCGAACTACCGGCAGATCGCCAGCGCGGATATCGTCGCGGCCGACGACCACGCTGGCGCCGCTCGGGTGCTCGACCGGCAGCGCACCAACACACTTGTGACGCAGGTGAACCCACGAGCTGCGGAGCGGGCCGCGACCTGCCTCTTCCTCTGCTCGGTCATCGGTTACCGGGGGCCCGGCCGGCAGGGGGCAACGGAGCCGGAGCTGAAGGCCGCCATGTTCGTGCCAGATCCCATGTTCCCCCTCGCCGAGGCCGACACCATTCTCGGCGAACTCCGCGACGTGGACGGTGGCGGGCTGGCGAGCGTTGAGCACCTAGCCGGCAAGGGCGGGCAGGCTGCGCGTCTCTTCATGTCGACCCGCCAAACCCTGAATATGCTCGTGCGCGCCGCCCGTGCCAGTGTCGAGGATGCCGATCGGGATGAAGAGTTGGCTCGAACGGCCGAGCGTTTGTCCGTGACGGGTCCGTTCAAGAGCAAGTTGTTCGTATCCGCCGACCTCGGACGAACTCCGCTTGAAGTGCTGGCTAGTGCAGGTATCGATGATGCCCGCAGCACGCGTCTGGTGGTGCTTGACCCCCGACAGTTCAGCCTCCTCAATGGGATCGATAAGGAAACCAGAGCCGCGGTTCGTGCTGCAATGGGAATTGGCGGCGACAAACTTCCGGTTCAGTGGGCGTCGTCGGCGATCTTTGCAATCGTCAACACCCAGCGTCGTAGCCAGGCCCGCGGAGCCGCCGTTCACTACCTGGCCTGGAACGGTGTTGCGGCCATGGATGCGGTCCGCACCGACGAGGAACTCTCTGACAAGGCCCGGGAGCAGAAGGCTGAGGCTCGCCGCAACTTGGACACCGCCGTGCGTCGCGCCTACCAGCACCTTCTGTACTTGGGCCAGGGCGACGAGGACGAGTATTCCCGAACTGACCGGACCGTTACGTTTGAGCAAGAGAATCAGAGCGCCCTCGATGGCACGGTCGTGTGGAAGGCTCTAGCCTCGATCTTTCAGTAGG
>PLNE01000078.1 GCA_003141695.1 Candidatus Dormiibacterota bacterium | reverse complement strand
CTCATCCTCGCCATGGGCGAGCGCGAGGGCGTGGTGGAGCAGGAGGAGCGCCAGATGATCGACGGCATCCTGGAGATGACCGACAAGGCGGTCCACGAGGTGATGGTCCCCCGGGTGGACGTGGTCGGCATCGAGGCCTCGCACAGCCTGAGCGATCTGATCTCCCTGATCGTCGACCATGGCCACTCCCGGATCCCCCTCTACGAGACGACCATCGACAACGTGGTGGGGGTGGTGTACGCCAAGGACCTGCTCCGTCACGGAGTGCGCAGCGGCGACCCCCGGCCGCTCGCGGCCCTCGCCCGCGAGCCGTACTTCACCCCCGAGAGCAAGCACGTGGGCGAACTGCTCCGCGAGATGCAGGAGCGCAAGGTGCACATCGCCGTCGTCGTCGACGAGCACGGCGGCACCGCCGGGATCGTCACCTTCGAGGACCTGATCGAGGAGATCGTCGGCCCCATCCGGGACGAGTACGACGTCGCGGAGCGGGAGGACGTCCAGTTCGTGAACGACCGCGAGGTGGTGATCAGCGCTCGCTTCCCGGTCGACGACGTGGCCGAGCTGCTCCACCTCGACGTCGGCGAGACCGAGGCCGACTCCATCGGCGGGCTGGTCTACGAGCGCCTCGGTGAGATCCCCAAGGCAGGGGCGGCGCTTCCCCTGGGTTCCGCCACCCTGACCGTTGACCAGGTGCGCCGGCAGAGCATCCAGACCGTCCGGATCGTGAACCCCGAACCGTTCTCCACCGAGCGCGACGGTGTTAGGCGTGCCCTCACCGGCGAGAGCCCGGGGGCGGGCGACGACTACCCCGTCTGACGGCCCCGCGGTGCTCACACCCGCGTGGTCCCTCCCGCTGGAACCGGTGTGCCGCGTCGTGGGCACCCCCGGGCCCTGAGATGCCCGGCAGCTTCACGGATGAGGGGATCGTTCTCCGCCGGGTCAACTATGGCGAGGCCGACCGCATCCTGACGGTCCTCACCCGCGGCCACGGCAAGGTGGGGGTTATCGCCCGGGGGGTCCGCAAGGCGGGCAGTCGGATGGCGGCGCAGACCGACCTCTTTGAGCGCAGCCGGATGCAGCTCGCCGAGGGGCGCGGCGAGCTCCTGGTGCTCACCCAGGCCCAGCGGGCCTCGGGGCCGCCGGCCGGTCTCGCCACCGACGCCCGGCGATCCGCGTGCGCCGCGGTCGTCGCCGAGCTGACCGACCGGGTCCTCGAGGGGCACCACCCGGACGGGGCCGTCTTTGTCCTGGTCGCGGAGTCACTGGACGAGCTGGGCGATCCAGAGCGCGACCCGCGCCGGGCCCTGGTGTGGTTTGCGCGTCAGATGATCGACCGGCTCGGCTACGCACCCGAGCTGCAGCGGTGCGTCTCCTGTTCGCGCCCGCTGGCCGAGGAGCCGGCGGTCTTCAGCGCCGCCGGTGGCGGGCTCCTCTGCCCCGACTGCCGTCGCGGGGACCCCGCGGCCATCGACTGCCCGGTGCGCGTCATCAAGGTCTTGCGGGTGGCCGCCGCCGGCGACGCCGCCACCTGGGCCCGTCTCCGCCTCGACCACGACGCACTGGCCACCCTGGAGGCGATCATCGAGAGGGAGCTGGAACATCACCTGGACCGGAGACTTCGCTCCTGGGAGGTGCTCCGAGCCCTCGAAAGGTGAGGGCGGATACACTTGCCGCCCGTGCCCGCCGAATCCGACGACCGCTCCGACGCGCCGCCGCCGACCCCGCCCCCAACGGACCTCCTGGAGCGGCTGGTCTCGCTCGGCAAGCAGCGCGGCTTCTTCTTCCCGTCGAGCGAGATCTACGGGGGCATCAACGCCCTCTACGACTACGGTCCCCTCGGCACGCGGCTGCGGCGCAACATCCGCAACCGCTGGTGGCGCTCGATCGTCGAGCTGCGCGACGACATCGTGGGGATCGAGACGTCGATCATCATGAATCCCCAGGTCTGGGTCGCCAGCGGCCACGTCGCGGGCTTCTCGGACCCGCTGGTCGACTGTGCCGGGGACTGCCGCAGGCGATGGCGCGCCGATCATCTCCCGGCCGAGCGCGCGGCTCGAGGCAAGGAGCCGGACGCACCCGGCTGCCCCGAGTGCGGCGGGACGCTGACCGCCCCCCGCCAATTCAACCTCATGTTCCGCACCTTCCTCGGCGCCGTAGAGGACAGCTCCGCCCAGGTCTACCTCCGCCCCGAGACCGCCCAGGGGATGTTCGTCGACTTCAAGTCGGTGCTGAACAGCAGCCGCCAGCGGATCCCCTTCGGCATCGCGCAGAACGGCAAGTCCTTCCGCAACGAGATCTCCCCCGGCAATTCCATCTTCCGGACCCGGGAGTTCGAGATGATGGAGCTGGAGTTCTTCTGCGAGCCGGGCACCGATGACCACTGGTTCGAGCACTGGCGTGCCGAGCGCTTCCGCTGGTACCTCGAGGAGTTGGGGGTCCGACGGCCCTTCCTCAGGCTCCGGGACCATGAGAAGGACGAGCTGGCCCACTACGCCAAGGCGGCCACCGATGTCGAGTACCTCTATCCCTTCGGCTGGGGGGAGCTGGAGGGGATCGCCAACCGCACCGACTTTGATCTCTCCGCGCACCAGAGGGCGAGTGGGGTCGACCTCAGCTACCTGGACCCCATGACGGGGAGCAGCTTCCTCCCCTACGTCATCGAGCCGTCCGTGGGGGTCGACCGCATCATGCTCACGGTCCTCATCGACGCCTTCGACGAGGAGGTGGTACGAGGTGAGAGGCGGGTGGTGCTGCGCCTTCACCCGGACGTCGCGCCGGTCCAGGTGGCGGTGCTGCCCCTCTCCAAGAAGGAGGAGCTGACCGTGCCCGCGCGCGGGCTCGAGCACCGGCTGCGGCCCCACTTCGCCACCGATTACGACGAGACGCAGTCGATCGGCCGCCGCTACCGGCGCCAGGACGAGATCGGCACCCCCTATTGCGTGACCATCGACTTCGAGAGCCTCGAGGACCAACAGGTGACGGTCCGCGATCGCGACTCGACCGAGCAGACGAGACTCCCGATCGAGGACCTCGTCCCCCGGCTTCTCGGACGATTCGACATCTGAGGCGGCTCCGGGCTCCGACCCCGGGCGAAATTACGGGTACCGGTGCCGCCGCCAGGCGGCAGAACAGCTCGTTTTGGGCCACCACCCGGGTCTCGTTTAGGCTCAGCTTGCCGCGACAACTCCTAGGAGGACCCCCCCATGAGCTACGTGTACGNNTACCGGCGCCAGGACGAGATCGGGACCCCTCTAGCGGTGACCTTCGACTTCGACAGCCTCCAGGACGACGCCGTCACCATCCGCGAGCGCGACAGCATGACCCAGGTGAGGGTGCCCGTCGCCGGCCTGGAGGATGCCCTTCGAGACCAGCTGATCGCCTTCCGGCGGCGGACCGCCGAGAGGGCCGGCTCCGGAGCCTGAGCGGCGATGGCCGGGACCCGCGCCGCCTTCCTGGAGGCCGCCGTGGTAGCACGCGAGGTGGTCGCATCCCCCGTTGTCGCCGTCCGTTGGGCGGAGCCGAGCGCGCTCTCCGAGATGACCGTCGGGGCCCTGGTCGCCCACCTCGCCCGCGCCGTGACCAACGTCGAGCGGTCGCTGGAGGCCCCCGAGCCGCCCCCCGTCGCGGCGGTGATCTCCGCCGCCGCCTACTTCGCCGCGGTCGGCCCCGACCTCGACTCGCGGATCAACGTCCGGGTCCGCGCGACCTCCGCCGAGGAGGCGCTGGTCGGCCACCGAGCGGTGCTCGGGGGGCTGGACCGCGGCTTGGACCGCCTCCGCACTCGCCTGGCGGCCGAGCCCGAGGGCCGGCTGGTGACGGCGCGTGACCAGGAGGTGTTGCGTCTCGACGACTACCTGGCGACCCGGATCCTCGAGCTGGCCCTCCACACCGACGACCTCTGTGTCAGCGTGGGCCGCGAGACGCCGGAGCTGCCGGGGATCCGGGTGGCGATCCAGGCGCTGGTCGACATCGCCGCGCACCGCCACGGCGAGCTTGCGGTTCTCCGCGCCCTGGCTCGGCGGGAGCGGGATACCGGTCAGGTCCTACGGGTCATCTGACCGCCGGCGGGGTGCGGCCCGGTTCGATACGCGGCCAGACATGATCGCGGCCGGCCCGCGGGGGCCGGCCACGATCTTGGGGGAGGTGCCCCGGTCAGGTCGCCGACGGCGACGCTGAAGGGGAGGCTCCGGGGCCGTGTCCCCCGTGGCCGCCGGGGAACGATCCACCGAAGCCGGTGAAGGTGCCGAAGGGCCCGAAGGGCCAGCCGGGGTAGGTGTCGTTGACCCAGTCGGAGACCCGCGATGACACGGCCGAGGTGAGGCTGCTCGCCTGGGCGGTGGTGATCTTGCCGCTGCTCTCGAGGCTGCTGATCTGGCTGTCGACCGCGGTGGTCACCGCGCTCACGACGGCGCTGGCGCTGACGCTGGGAGTCTGAGCCGCGGCGACGTTCGCCATGCTCTCGCCCTTGGCCAGTTCGGACTCGAGATCGGAGACGGAGACGCCGATCGTGGTTGCCGCCGCCTGGAGGGCGGCCTGCTCACCGGATCCGCCGGACCCGGCGGCGGGGGGGGTGGCCGGACGGGTCTGGTTCACGAAGTTGGTGACCATCTGGGTGACATTGGACTGGAGCTTGGTCGCCTGGGCCGAGGTGATCTTGCCGCTCGATGCCAGGCTGTCGATCGCCGTCGTCTCGTCGCCGACCAGGGCGTTGATCACCGCCTGCGCGGTCGTGCCGTTGGCGGTCGCTACCTGGGCGACCGTCTGGCCGGACTGCAGGTCGGTTTCCAGGGTCTGCTCGCTGATGCCGATGGTGGTGGCCGCGTCCTGCAGCAGGTTGACCCCGGCGAGGCCGTTCGGCCCGCCGAAGCCGCCCTGGAAATGCGCACCCGGGGAGGGGCTGGTTGTCGTGTCCGCGGTACTGGCCGCCGCGACGGCCGTCACCGGGCTGGTTGCCCGCGTGATCAGGAATCCGCCCACTGCGCTGCCCAGGACCAGCCCGCCGACGGCGGTGGTGACGGCGGCGCCCCGGCGCAGTCCGAGAGAGCGCCCGCGCCGGGCGGGTGGCGGGGAGTCATCGAAAGAGTCTCGCGCCGAGTCGTCATCCCCGGGGGACAGCGTCTCGCTGGGAAGGTCTTCGTTCATCACAAACTCCATGCTGTCGGCGAGGCAGACCCGGACGCACACTGGCCGCCAGCCCGCCCCGGGGAGGCTCGGGTGCGGACAGACAATGACTTGTAGTGTGGGCGACGCACCTGTCGACTCGGTGACACTGTCGAGGCCACCCTGGGCCGGGCCCCTCGGTGGGTACCCGGCGCTCCGCCTACGCGCGCATCCAGCTCCCGCTCATCGGGAGGTGACAGGCACCGCCGCCCTGCTTCTCGAAGTACTGCTGATGGTACTCCTCGGCCTCCCAGAAGCGCGGGGCGTCGGTGATCTCGGTGACGATCGCGCGGCGGGAGCGGCTCTGCTCGGCGAGCCGCCCGAGGATGCGCTCGGCCGTCGCCCGCTGTTCGGCATTGCGGACGAACATCGCGGAACGGTACTGATCGCCGACGTCCGGGCCCTGACGGTTGAGCTGGGTGGGGTCGTGGACGTCGAAGAGAAAGGCGGTGACCAGGTCCTCGTAGCTGATCAGCGCCGGGTCGTACACCACCTCCACCGCCTCGGCATGTCCGGTGGTGTGGGAGCAGACCTCGCGGTAGGTCGGGTGATCGGTGCGCCCGCCGGCGTAACCGACCCGGGTCGCGATCACCCCGGGGAGGTGGCGGAAGGCGTCCTCGACGCCCCAGAAGCAGCCGCCCGCGAAGATGGCCGTCTCCCGGGTCGCCACCCCCCCCGGCTCGGCCGGTGGGACCAAAGGGGTAAGGGTGTCAGGGCTTGGGGATGTGGTGTCCATGACCCGATTGTCCTACGGCGGACCGTCCCGTCGGCGATCGGCCGGTCGAGGGGGCGGTCGGCCCCCGCGCCGGTGATACCCTCGGTCCGCCCTAGCTCCAGCGATGACCAGAGGACCGATTATGCCCGTGACAACGAAGCCCCGAGCCCCCAGGAAGACCAGGACGACCACGAAGTCGGCGCCGGTCGGCCGGACCACCGCGACCCGTGGCGCACGCTCGTCGACCAAAGCGGCTCCCGCTCGGCGTCGCGCGACCAAGTGGGTGTACCTCTTCGAGGAGGGCAACGCCCAGATGCGCGACCTGCTCGGCGGCAAGGGCGCGGGTGTCGCCGAGATGACCCGCGCCGGGCTGCCCGTGCCTCCCGGCTTCACCATCACCACCCAGGCCTGCAACGCCTATTACGAGCGTGACGAGCAGTTCCCCGACGGGATGTGGGAGCAGGTCCTGGTCGCCCTCAAGACGCTGGAGCGTCAGACCCGCAAGGGATTCGGCGACCCGGACAACCCCCTGCTCGTCTCGGTGCGTAGCGGCGCCAAGTTCTCGATGCCGGGAATGATGGACACCGTGCTCAACCTCGGGCTCAACGAGACCACCCTCAAGGGCCTCACCCGTCTCACCGGTGACGAGCGGTTCGCCCTCGACACCCACCGCCGCTTCATCCAGCTCTTCAGCAAGATCGTGCTCGGGATCTCGGGCGACCTCTTCGAGCACGCGCTGGGTGCGGTCAAGACCAAGCACGGCGCCGCCAGCGACGCCGAGCTGAGCGTTGCAGCCCTCCAGGAGGTGATCGCGGCTTACCGCGAGATCGTTCGCAACGAGAGCAAGGGCCAGGAGTTCCCCGACGAGCCTCGCGAGCAGCTGCGCGCCGCCATTGGCGCCGTCTTCAGCTCCTGGAACGGCAAGCGTGCGGTCGACTACCGCAACTACAACAAGATCGCGCACGACCTGGGCACCGCGGTCAACGTGCAGTCGATGGTCTTCGGCAACATGGGTGACGACTCCGGCACCGGTGTGGCCTTCACCCGCGACCCAGCGACCGGCGAGAAGGTGCTCTTCGGTGAGTACCTCACCAACGCCCAGGGCGAGGATGTGGTCGCCGGCATCCGCACCCCCAAGCCGATCGCCGCGATGGCCGACGAGCTGCCGATCGTGTACCGGCAGTTCGAGCGCATCGCCAAGCGGCTGGAGAAGCACTACCGCGACGTGCAGGACATGGAGTTCACCATCGAGCGCGGCAAGCTCTACATGCTCCAGACCCGCGCCGGCAAGCGCACCGCCGAGGCGGCGGTGAAGATCGCCGTCGAGATGGTCCGTGAGCGCCTCATCTCGCGCGAGGAGGCGATCCTTCGGGTGGAGCCCGCGCAGGTCGACCAGCTGCTCCACACCCGGATCGACCCGAGCGCCAAGGTCGAGGTGCTCGCCACCGGTCTGGCGGCGTCCCCGGGTGCCGCCTACGGCAAGGCGGTCTTCGACGCCGACCGCGCCGAGGCCTTGGCCAAGGCCGGCGAGAAGGTGATCATGGTCCGGATCGAGACCAACCCGGACGACGTGCACGGGATGATCGCCGCCGAGGGCGTGCTCACCTCACGCGGCGGCCGCACCTCGCACGCGGCCGTGGTCGCCCGCGGCATGGGAAAGCCCTGTGTCGCCGGCGCCGAGACGGTGCTCGTCGACCTGCAGAATCGCCGCTTCACCGCGGGTGGGAAGACGGTCTACGAGGGTGAGGAGTTCACCATCGACGGCTCGACGGGCCGGGTCATCGCCGGCAAGGTGCCCACCATCCAGCCGGAGCTGAGCGGGGACCTCGAGCAGATCCTGAGGTGGGCCGACGGGGTCCGCCGCCTCCAGGTGTGGGCCAACGGTGACTACCCCCGCGACGCCGAGCTGGCACGCCGTTTCGGAGCCCAGGGCATCGGCCTCTGCCGGACCGAGCACATGTTCATGGAGCAGTCGCGGCTGCCGATCGTCCAGGCGATGAT
>PLNE01000130.1 GCA_003141695.1 Candidatus Dormiibacterota bacterium | reverse complement strand
CCACCCGCGCCGGCGGAAGAGGTAGAGGAGGCCGACTGCGGCTCCCAGCTCCAACCCGATCCCGAACACCCAGAAGGACCACGACTGGGTGAGCAGGTGACCGGTGAGAAGGGTGAAGTTCTGGCCGAAGAACCCGGTCAGGAAGCTGAGCGGCAGGAAGACGGTGGCGATGATGGTCAGCTGCTTCATGACCACGTTGAGCCGGTTGGAGACGGTGGAGAGGTGGGTGTCCATGGCGCCGGTGAGAAGGTCGCGATAGGAGTCGACCAGGTCGCTGATCCGGATCAGGTGGTCGTAGAGGTCGCGGAAGTAGCGCTCGTCCTCCGGGGTCATCCCCTCCAGGAGGTTCATCCCGGAGAGCAGCCGGGCAAACATGTCGCGTTCGGGGGTAACGACCTTGCGCAGGGTCACCAGGGTCCGCTTCATCGCGAACAGCTCGCCGAGCTGGGCCTCGGTCGGCTGCTTGAGGATGGCGTCCTCCAGGGCGTCGATCCGATCGTCGAGCTGGGCCAGCACCGGGAAGTAGGTGTCGACCAGCTCGTCGACGATCAGGTAGAGGACGGACACCGCCGGGGATGAGCCCGCTGCCGCCCGGTGCCTCGCGGCCCGCCGGCGGACGCCGTCGAAGATGCCTCCGTCGCCGTGATGCACGCTGACCACGTGCTTGGCGGAGAAGAAGACGTGGACCTCGCAGGTGACCGCCGTCCCAGGGGACGGCAGGGCTCCGTGCAGGACGAGGTACGTGAAGCCGTCGAAGTCGTCGACCTTGGGACGCTGGCCGAAGTGCTCGGCATCCTCCACTGCGAGCGGGTGAAAGCCGAACCCGTGGAGCAGCAGCTCGCTGGAGTCGGCGTCGAGACCCTCGAGGTCGAGCCAGAAGAAGCCGTCCCCGCTCAGCCGGTCCCGCACCGCGTCCACCGTGGCCTCGACGGTCTGGCCGTCCGCGTCGGTGAGCTTGCCCTGCATTGCACGAATTCTCCACGCCCGGGGGCCGGTGCCGCCGCCCCACCTCGGAGCGGCGGCACCCTGTGACACGTGCGCCCGTCAGTCGTGGCTGGGCAGCGCCTCGCCGGTCTCGAGCAGGGTCTTGAGGTTGCTGACCACCCAGCTCCAACCGGACGCGACCTCGGCGAAGCTCGCGTCCTCGGATTCGAACTCGTGGATCACCGTGAGCTTGCTGACCTTCCCGTCCTCGGAGGCGATCTCCCAGGTGACCTGGCTCGTCGCGTCCTCGGCAAACTTCGGGTCGTAGCGGAGACGCCAGCTGTGGACCAGCCGGTGCGGCGGGTCCGCCTCGATGATCTCGCCCTCCACCATCACCGCGGAGCGGTCTCCGGTGTAGTGGGTGAGCTTCGCCTTCGGCTCGAACGTCGATTCGACGTAGCTCCCGTAGAAGTAGCGCGTGGTGAACTCCGGATTGGTGATCGCCTGCCAGACCTTCTCGGGGCTGGCATTGATGTAGACCTGGTAGACCTGCCGGGGCTTGGTTGCGGACGGGGACATGTGGGCTCCTCCTTCATCGAGTGCCGCCTTGAGGTCGGCGAGCGCCGCCGCCCTCGCGCGGGTGTACTTACCGACCCACCGGTCGGCGATCAGTTGGACCGGGACGGCGTTGAGGAAGTGGAGCTTCTCGCGACCGGCGCGCCGGGTCACGATCATGCCCGCCCCCTCCAGGATCCGCAGGTGCTTCATGACCCCGAAGCGGCTCATCTCCACGCCCTCGAGGAGCTCGGTGAGCGTGCGGCCGTCGCGCTCGAAGAGCCGGTCGAGAAGGTGGCGCCGGGTGGGATCGCCAAGCGCCCGGAAGACCCTGTCGTCGTCCATGACCGTGAGCATAGGTTACTCTTTGGTCACGTGTCAATAAGGTCACATGGACCGCGAACCCAGCAGGGGATCGCCCGCCAGCCTCTGCGGGCGATCCCCTCCCATCGGTGTCAGGCCGCCGCGCCCGCCTCCTCGGGCGCGCCGCCCCTCGCCCGCTCGGCGGTCTGAGCGCGCTGCGCCGCGATGCCGGGAACGAAGAGGGCCGCGATGGCCCCCAGGGCAAGCACGCCGCTGCCCACCAGGACGGCCGGCTGCAGCCCGGCGACGAACTGCGCCGGGTTCGCATAGCCGCCCATGTGGGAGAAGACGGCGGCCAGGACGGCGATCCCGAAGACCCCGCCGACCTCGCGGATGGCGTTGTTGGCCCCCGAGGCCTGACCGGCCTCATGCCGGCGCACCGCCGAGAGCACGGCGTTGGCGGCGGGCGCGAAGACCAGGGCCATGCCGGTCCCGGCGAGGATGAAGGGAATGATCACCGACGCGTACGCCATGCCGGGCGAGAGGGCCCGATCGATCCAGACCAACGCGATCGCCTGCAGGGCCAGGCCGACCGCCATCAGCGGCCGGCTTCCGACGCGGTCCGAGAGGATGCCCGCCACCGGCGCGACCAGTATCGGCATGCCGGTCCAGGGGAGGGTGCGGAGCCCCGCCTGCAGGGCGCTGTAGTGCTGAGCGGTCTGGAAGAACTGGGCCAGCAGGAAGACCGAACCGAACATCCCGAAGTACATCGCGAAGGAGACGGCGTTGGTCGCGGAGAAGGCCCGGCTGCGGAAGAAGCGTATCGGCAGCATGGGTGCCGGCGAGCGCAGCTCCCA
>PLNE01000071.1 GCA_003141695.1 Candidatus Dormiibacterota bacterium | reverse complement strand
TCGTCGCTCCGGGAGGGCTGGGGGGCTGCGCGGAGGAGGCACGAGGGAGGAGGACGGGTCGTGGCCGAGATCGATTTCGCCGACGGTTTCGATGCCCCGGAGCCACTGGCGTGGGGGCTCACGCCGATCCAGCTGGGAACCGTGGCGGCGGGTGCCGTCCTCGCCTACCTCGCTCTCCACTCCCCCCTTCCCCGCCTCGTCGCCGTCCCGCTCGCGCTCCTCGCGGTGGGGGCGGGACTGACGCTCGCGCTGGCCCGGCGCGAGGGCCGGACCCTGATCTCCTGGGCGGCCCCGGCGCTGCGGTTCTGGGGCCGACCGCGACGCGGTCTCCTGATCGTGCTGCAGCGGCCCGACCCGTCGGGTCTCGATCGCGGACCCGTCTCAGGCGGCTCCCGAGGCCGGAACGTCCTCGATGGGGCGGAGGCATTGCCGGAGCCGGCGGAGGGGCGGTCGGGCACCCCGACACGGCCGGGGTCGGGGCCGGGGGAGGCGGTGGATGCATCCCGTCGCGTACCCCTCGTGCTGCTCCCGGAGCCGCCCGCAGCGCCGGGGGAGCGGGGAGCCGAAGGCATCCCCGTGGGGATCCACCCGCTCGCGATCCTGGGCGTCGCCGACGCGGCGCTGCTCGAGGTGCCGGTCCGTGGTGCCGGGCCCGAGGTGGCGGGCGGCAGCGGGTCCCCGAGGGCCGGCGATCCCGGGTGGGTCGGGACGGGTCCGCCGCCGGCTCCCCGGATCACCCGCCGTCTCACCTTCTTCTCGCTGAGCGGCGGTGCCGGACGGACAACGCTCGCCGTCGAGGTGGCGGGACTCCTGGCCGGTCAGCCACACCGGGGGAACGCGTGGGGGATGCTGGTGCCGCCGCGGGTCGCCCTGGTCGACCTCGACCTCGCGAGCCCCCGCGCCGGCCTCCGTCTCGGTGTGCCCGCTCCGACCGAGTGGGGCCTGGCGGAGGGCGGACCCGTGGCGCCGGAGGTCGTGAGGCTGCTGTCCATCCATCGAAGCGGTCTGCTGGTGCTCCCGGGGCCCGCCCGCCTGCTCCCGGCCGGCTGTTCCGATCGGACCGACATGGTCCACCGGCTGGCCGCCGCCGTCGATGAGTTGGAGAGCAGGGGCTGCGACACCGTCGTCCTCGACGTCGCCGGCGACCTCAGCGCCCTCACCCGGTGGGCGCTGCAGAGCGCCCACGACATCTTTGTCGTCCTCACCCCGACCGCGGGCGGGGTGCACGACGCGTACCGGAGCACGGAGGCGCTACGGCGGCTCGGCCTTCGCCACCGACTCCGCTACGTGGTCAACCGGGGCAGCGGCATCCCTGCTCTCGCCGAGGCGTTG
Source organism: Candidatus Dormiibacterota bacterium (assembly GCA_003141695.1). GTDB lineage: Bacteria > Chloroflexota > Dormibacteria > Aeolococcales > Aeolococcaceae > Changshengia. The sequence goes on along the minus strand of PLNE01000071.1, from coordinate 11,292 downwards.
CTCGATCTGGGTGGCACCGTGGTCGCGGAGGTCCCCGACGACCCCGAGCTCGGACGCGCCGAGATGGATCATCGCCTGCTGGGCCTGGAGGGTTCGGGACCGACGGCGGCGGCACTTCGGGCACTGGCGGCCATCGTCGACCCGCGATTCTCGGCCTCCGGGCGCGTCACTCCCACGTCCACCGCTCGCAGGTTGCTGCGGCGTCGGGCGGGTTAGTGCCGCCCTTGCCACGGCCTGGAGGCCTCGCTCCGGGGCTGCGCGTCCGCATCGAAGGCGATCGGGTGGTCACCCCGGACGGCCTGCTGCTCGGCGTCCTCCTCTGCGAGGAGGTGGACCTCCTCGCGCTGGAGCCGTGGCGGCGGGAGGCGGCCGTCGACGCCCTGGAGACCCTGCTCTGCGGCATCGCGACCGAGCTGGTCCTGACCGTCCGGGCGCGCCGCCACCGCCTCGAGGGGGAGGGGCCCGGCGGGGAGGCCGGTGCGCTGACCACCGCCCTGGACCTCCATTGGCGAGAGCGGCTGGCCGTCACCCCGACCCTCCACCGCCGGGTGGCGGTGTCGATGCGCCACCACGATGTCGCCGATCTGGAACGCGAGCTGGGCTCCGTCCTCATCCGCCTGGCGGCCGCCGGGATCCCGGCCCACCGGCTGGCCGGCGCCGATCTGCGCAGGCACATCAGCGACGGAGGTCTCGACCTGACCCGCCTCGCCTGGATCGACCAGCCCCAGCAGGCCTGGATCGGAGAGCACGTGGCACGAGCAGCGGTCCTCGACCGCCTTCCCGGCGGCTCGGTCGAGGCCGGCTGGATGGCGACGCTCATCCACTGCCCGGTCGAATGCGACATCGCCCTCCACCTCATCCCCACCTCCGGCCGCCTCGCAACCGGGCTGCTCAGCCGCCGGATGCGACATCTGGGAGCGCACCAGCTCCTCGAGGCCGAGCGCGGCCTGGTACCCGACGCGGGCGTCGCGACCGGTCTCGAGGCCGCTCGGCGCCTCCGGGATCGGCTCGCGCGCAACGCCGGGCGACCGCTCCGCCTCTGGCTGACCGCGGTCGCCTTCGGAGACGACGCCGACGCCCTGGAGATGGGGTGGAGGCAGCTCCGCAGCTCCTTCAGCGCCACTCTCGGCGGGTACCGCCCCGGCCACTTCGAGCACCTCGGCAGTGCCCTGGCGACGTCGGGCCTCGGGCCTCCCCCCGGCCCCGGCAAGCTGGTCGACTCCCGCGCCGCGGCGAGCTGCATCCCCTGGCTGCAGGCCTGCATCGACGACCCAAACGGGTACCGAATCGGGCGGATGACCGAAAGCGGTCTGCCGGTGAGCGTCGCCCCGTTCGACGAGGCCCACCACGCCAACGCCAACATCGGGATCTTCGCCGCCTCCGGACAGGGCAAGAGCTTCCTGATCGGCGGTTTGGTGATCGAGGCCCGCCGCCACGGGGTGGAGGCCATCGTGGTCGACCCCGAGGGCGAGTACCGGGGGCTGGTCGAGCGCCTCGGTGGGGAGTGGCTCGACCTCGTCACCGAGGCGGCCATCAACCCCTTTGACCTGGGGGAGGATGCCGATGCCGCAGCGGTGGTGGTCGACGTTTGCGCAGTGCTCTGCGAGGGGATGAGCGAGCTCGAACGGGCTGCGGTCGAGGCGGCCGCGCGGACGGCGCAGGCGGGCGCCCGCGCGGCCGGCGAGCGCGCGCGGCTACGGCAGTGCCTCGACGAATTGGGTCGAACTGCCCCCCGGGTGTCCCGCGTGCTGCGGCGCTTCCTGGATGGCGGGCTGGCCGGCTTCCTCGATCGCCCCACCGCGGCGGCCTGGACCCGCCCGCTCGTCGGCGTGGGGCATCGCGAGGTCCGCGAGGAGCTGGTACCAGTCACCACGCTCCTGCTGGGGCGGCTGCTCTGGGAGCTGGTCCGGCGCGCGCCCCGACCGCGCCACATCATCCTCGACGAGGTGGGGATGCTCACCTCGCACCCCGCGCTGCGCCTGCTCCTCTCCCAGCTCGCCCGGCGCTCCCGGAAGCACGGCAGCTCCCTGGTGGTGGCGACCCAGAACATCCAGGACCTGCTCAGCAGCGAGGAGGGGACGGTGGTCGCCAGCAACTGCTCGGTGGTGCTCTGTGGAGGCCACCGCGCCGTCGAGGTCGCGGCCATGGACCGCGCCTTTGGCCTCACCGAGGACCAGCGGCGCCGGCTTGAGCGCGCCCCCCGCGGCGAGTTTCTGCTGGTGTCCGGCGACCGGAGAGGGATGATCCAGGTCGACCTCCCCGAGGTCTATCGCGCCATGATCTGTGGGTGAACACCGGACCCTTGGCGACGGCGCAAGATAGGGGCCCGCGGCCCAAAACCCCCTTGACACCGCGGACAGGCGGTACCAAGATGTGGGGGCTCCAGCCCGGGCGGACCCCAACATGTGGGATACTGTGGGGGACAGAGTACTCGGTGTGGCCGGGTCCGCCCGCCTGGAGCCGTCCCTCGTGGACGTGGGTTCCATCGCCGCGCCAGACAACTCAGCAAAGAGGACCAAGCAGTGAGCACTTCCGCTTCCCCACCGCCGTCGGACCCATCCGCTGCTCCGGCCGCGATGGGCGGTGAGAGCCGGCGCGGCTCCCGCCGCAACGGCAACGGAAAGCTGGAGGTGAGCACCAGCGGACTGCGGATCGAACGTCGCTTCACCAAGGCCGGAATCCACCCCTACGACGAGGTGCGCTGGGAGCAGCGCACCGCCAGCATCGCCAACGAGAAAGGGGAGCTGGTCTTCGAGCAGAAGGACTGCGAGGTCCCTGCCTTCTGGTCCCAGATGGCGACCAACGTGGTGGTCTCCAAGTACTTCCGCGGTCCCCTGGGGACACCGCGGCGGGAGGTGAGCGTCCGCCAGATGATCTCCCGGGTGGTCGACACCATCACCGGCTGGGGGCGCGAGGGCGGCTACTTCGCGACCGATGCCGACGCCGAGGCCTTCTCCGACGAGCTGTGCCACCTCATCCTCCACCAGAAGATGAGCTTCAACAGCCCGGTGTGGTTCAACCTCGGGGTGCCCGGCAGGACCCCCCAGGCCTCGGCGTGTTTTATCCAAAGTGTTGACGACTCCATGGAGTCCATCCTCAACCTGGCCAAGAGCGAGGGGATGCTCTTCAAAGGGGGTAGCGGCACCGGTTCCAACCTCTCCGCCATCCGCTCCTCCCAGGAGCAGCTGGCCGGCGGTGGCACGGCGAGCGGCCCGGTCTCCTTCATGAAGGGCTTCGACGCCTTCGCCGGGGTGATCAAGTCCGGCGGCACCACCCGCCGCGCGGCCAAGATGGTCATCCTCAACGCCGACCATCCGGACGTCGAGAGCTTCATCACCTGCAAGGTGACCGAGGAGCGCAAGGCGTGGGCGCTGATCGACGCCGGCTACGACGGGGCGTTCACCGGGGAGGCCTACGGCTCGGTCTTTTTCCAGAACTCCAACAACTCGGTGCGGGTCACCGACGAGTTCATGCGGGCGGTCGACGAGGACCGTGACTGGCACCTCCGGGCGGTGACCGACCCGAGCCGAATCTTCAGGACGGTCAAGGCCCGCGAGCTGCTCCGCCTCATGGCCGAGTCGGCCTGGCAGTGCGGCGACCCTGGGATCCAGTACGACACCACCATCAACGACTGGCACACGTCGTCGAACAGCGGGCGCATCAATGCGAGTAATCCTTGCAGCGAATACATGTTTTTGGATGATTCGGCGTGCAATCTGGCGTCGATCAACCTGCTCCGCTTCTTGAACGACGACGGCACCTTCGCCATCGACGACTACCGCCACGCGGTCCAGATGACCATCACCGCGCAGGAGATCGTCGTCAGCCCCGCCAGCTATCCCACCGAGAAGATCGGGAAGAACAGCGAGACCTTCCGTCCGCTCGGGCTCGGCTACGCCAACCTTGGCGCCCTGCTGATGGCCAAGGGCATTCCCTACGACTCCCCGAAGGGCCGAGATCTCGCCGCCTGCCTGACCGCCATCCTCACCGGCGAGGGGTACGCCCAGTCGGCCCGGATCGCCCGCGAGGTGGGCCCTTTTGACGGCTACGCGGTCAACCGCCAGCCGATGCTCCGGGTCATGGCCAAGCACCGCGAGGCCGCCTACGCGATCCCCTCCTCCACCGTCGACGCCGACCTGCTCGCGGCCGCCCGGTCCACCTGGGACGAGGCTCACGAGCTGGGCGCGCGCCACGGCTACCGCAACGGCCAGATCTCTGTCATCGCGCCGACCGGCACGATCAGCTTCATGCTCGACTGCGACACTACCGGTGTCGAGCCGGACATCGCCCTTGTCAAGTACAAGAAGCTGGTCGGCGGCGGCATGCTCAAGATCGTCAACAACACCGTTCCGGCCGCCCTCAAGCACCTCGGCTACGGCGAGGGCGAGGTGGCCGACATCGTGGCGTTCATCGACGCCAACGACACCATCGAGGGCTCCCCCAAGCTGCGTGACGACGACCTCGCGGTCTTCGACTGCGCCTTCACCCCGCGCAACGGTAAGCGGTCGATCGCCTGGCAGGGGCACGTCCGGATGATGGCGGCAGTCCAGCCGTTCGTCTCCGGGGCCATCTCCAAGACCGTCAACATGCCCAACGATTCCACCGTCGAGGACGTCGAGAAGGCCTACATCGACGGTTGGAGGATGGGGCTCAAGGCACTCGCCATCTACCGCGACGGCAGCAAGCGCTCCCAGCCGCTCGCCACCTCGATGGACAAGACGACCGGCGAGAAGGTGCGGATCGTCGAGCGGCCGCTGCGGCGCAAGCTCCCCGCCGAGCGCCAGGCGCTGACCCACCGCTTCGAGATCGGCGGCCACGAGGGCTACATCACGGTCGGCCTCTACGAGGACGGCACTCCCGGCGAGATCTTCGTGAAGATGGCCAAGGAGGGGTCGACGGTCTCGGGGCTCACCGACTCCTTCGCGATCGCGGTCAGCTTCGCGCTCCAGTACGGGGTCCCCCTCGACTTCCTGGTCAACAAGTTCGCCCACATGCGCTTCGAACCGCAGGGCTTCACCCGCAACCCGGAGATCCCGATCGCCAAGTCGATCGTCGACTACATCTTCCGGTGGCTGGGCTCACGGTTCCTGAGCGTGGAGAAGCAGACCGAGATCGGCATCATCCGCCGCGATGCCGAGGAGACGGAGACCACCCCCGCGGTCGAGGGCCCGGCCAACGCCGCCCAGGTGCTCATGTCGCTCGGCCTCGATCCGATCTCACCGACCAGCACCTTCCAGAACCAGGCCGACGCGCCATCCTGCAGTGAGTGCGGCTCACTGATGGTCCGCTCCGGCTCCTGCTACAAGTGCCACAACTGCGGGGCCACCTCCGGCTGCAGCTGATGTCACGCGACAGAGGGCCGTCTCGGCGCTGGCTACACTAGCCGCCGAGATGGCCCTGCCCGCAACACCCGCCTCGCCCCCGCCGGGAGCGGCGGAGCCCGGCGCGGGGCCGCGCGTCGAGGCCGTGGAGCTGGTCCGGATCGCCATCCCCCTGGTGGCGCCGTTCCGCACCTCGTTCGGAGTGGAGACCGTCCGCGACGTCCTCCTGGTCCACCTCACCGGCGGCGACGGTGACGGCTGGGGCGAGTGCGTGGCTATGGGAGAGCCGATGTACTCGTCCGAGTACGCGGACGGGGCCCAGCAGGTGATGGAGTGTCATCTCCTGCCCCGGCTCCTCGCCCGGGAGCGGCTCACCGCCGCCGAGCTGGCGGGCGTGCTGGCGCCGGTCCGGGGCCACCCGATGGCCAAGGCCGCGCTGGAGATGGCCTGGTTGGATCTCGAGCTGCGCGCGGCGGGCCGATCCCTGGCCGAGCGCCTGGGAGCGGTGCGCACCGAGGTGGACTGCGGTGTCTCGGTGGGCATCACCGGCACCACCGAGGAGCTGCTCGAGACGGTCGCCGGCTACCTCGAGGAGGGGTACCGCCGCATCAAGCTCAAGATCGAGCCGGGGCTCGACATCGAGCGGGTGCGGGCGGTGCGCGAGCGGTTCGGGCCCGAGGTGCTCCTCCAGGTCGACGCCAACGCGGCGTACGCCCTGGAGGACACGGAGCACCTCGCCCGGCTCGATGAATTCGGCCTGGTGATGATCGAGCAGCCCCTGCCGGAGGAGCAGCTTCTCGGCCATGCCAAGCTGGCGCGGCGATTGGCGACGCCAATCTGCCTCGACGAGTCGATCCTCTCGGCGACGGTCGCCGCGGAGGCGATCGAGATGGGGGCCTGCAGCATCGTCAACATCAAGCCGGGGCGGGTCGGTGGCTACCTCGAGGCCCAGCGCATCCACGACGTCTGCGCCGCACGCGGCGTGCCGGTGTGGTGCGGCGGGATGCTGGAGACCGGAATCGGCAGGGCCGCCAACCTGGCGCTGGCGGGGCTGCCCGGCTTCACCCTGCCCGGGGACACCTCGGCATCCGGCCGCTACTTTCACCAGGACATCACCGCCCCCTTTGTGCTGCACGACGGCCGCCTGCGGGTGCCCACGGGACCGGGGCTGGGAGTCGAGGTGAGGCGCGAGCTGGTGGACGCCCTGACCACCCGGCGCAGGGTGGTGCGCCCGGGATGACGGAGCCGGAGACCATCGACTCGGCCGCGACGCTGGCGCTGGCAGCGGCGGCGCGTGCCGGCGTGACCGTTGACGAAGTCCGCGACGTCGACCAGCTCGGCGAGCTCAACCGGGTCATCGACGCCGTCTGGCACCGGGAGGGCGACGCGGTCACCATCGACCTGCTCCGGGCTCTCGCCCACAGCGGCAACTGCATCCTGGCCGCCCGATCGGGGACCGAGATGGTGGGCGCCAGCGTCTCCTTCCGGGGGGTTCACGAGGGCCGGCCCACCCTCCACTCGCACATCACCGGGGTCGTCCCCGGCGCCCAGCTGCGCGGGGTCGGTCTGGCTCTCAAGCTCCGACAGCGGGCATGGGCCCTGGCCAACGGGATCGAATCGGTCACCTGGACCTTCGATCCGCTGGTCGCTCGCAACGCCCACTTCAACCTCACCAAGCTGGGAGCCGAGGCCGACGAGTACCTGGTCGACTTCTACGGCCCGCTCCATGACGACGCCAACGGTGACGACGCGACGGATCGACTGCTGGCGGTCTGGCGGCTGGCCAGCCCCCGGGTGGCGAGGGCACTCTCCAGGCGGATTCCGGTGCCGCCGATCGAGCTCCTGCTCCGGGAGGGTGCCCCCGTGGTCCTGGACATCGGCGCGGAGGGCCACCCGCTCATCACCGGCCTTGCCGCGCGGGCCGAGACCACCCGGGCTCGGCCGGAGCGGGCACTGGCGCGCATCCCCGACGACATCCTGGCGGTGCGGAGCCGCGACCGCGGGCAGGCCGACGCGTGGCGGGGCGCGCTCCGTGAGGTCATGACCACGCTCTTCGCGCAGGGCCAGTGCCCGGTCGGTGTCATCCCACCCGGGTGGTACGTCTTCGGCCCTCGCGGATCGGAGTGGCCGGCGTGACCCCCACCCCAGCGGCGACGCCGCCTCACGCGCTGCTCGGGGGTCTGCGCGACCGCCAGGCGGAGATGCTCGACTGCCTGGAGACGTTGATCAACCAGGAGTCGCCAAGCGGCGATCGCGCGCTGCTCGGCGCTGCGCTCGACACCGTCGACGTGATGCTGACGCGCCTCGTCGGGAGCGCCGGCCGACGGATCGAAGCCGCCGGCGCCACCCACCTCCTCTGGGAGACCGGACGGCCGCGCGTCCTCCTCCTCTGCCACGTCGACACCGTCTGGCCTCAGGGCACATTGGCACGCTGGCCGTTCAGCGTCGAGGGCGGCAGGGCGACCGGACCCGGGGTGGTGGACATGAAGGCGGGCATCGTCCAGGCGCTCTTCGCGCTCTCGGCGCTCGGCGCACCCGAGGGCGTGCGGCTGCTGATCACCACCGACGAGGAGGTGGGATCGCCAAGCTCGCGGGCGCTCATCGAGGAGCAGGCGGCGGGGCTCGAGGCGGCGCTCGTGCTGGAGGCCGCCCATGACGATGCGCTCAAGGTCGCCCGCAAGGGGACGGCGCAGTACACGGTCCGCATCAACGGGCGGGCCTGGCACGCGTCGGAGCCCGCCCGTGGGGCCAACGCGACCCTGGAGATGGCGCGGCAGATGCTCGACGTGGCCGGCCTCGCGGACCCCGAGCTGGGGACGACCGCGACCCCCACGCTGGCGTCGGCGGGAACGACTGCGAACACGGTGCCCGCCCATGCGGAGTTCCGGGTCGATTCGCGCGCCGCGTCGACGGCCGAGCTGGAACGGATCGAGAGGGCCATGCGGGCGCTGCGGCCGCACCTCGACGGGACGGAGATCACCGTGCTGGGCGGGGTGGACCGCGCGCCGATGTCCCGCGAGATCTCGCGCGGGCTGTTCGAGAGGGCTCAGGCCCTGGCCACGACCCTCGATCTGCCTCTCCTCCGGGGGGTGCTCGCACCGGGTGGCTCGGACGGCCAGTTCACGGCCGCCATCGGCATCCCGACCCTCGACGGCCTCGGCGCCGTCGGCGGCCACGCCCACGCCGAGGGGGAGTGGGTCGAGGTCGCGATGATGCCGGAGCGTGCCGCGCTCCTCGCCGCCCTGCTGCAGGACATCCTCGAGAGAGGCGGCGTATCCGGCTAGGGCGGGGCCTCAGACGGCGTGGTCGCGCTCAGATGGCGGGGCGCTCAGATGGAGGGGGCGCCGGCCAGGTCGGCAGCCTCGCGCCAGGTGATCGGGCCGCCCATGGTCTGGAGGATGGCCGAGACGGAGGCGAGATCGTCCTCGGCCTGACGGATGGCGGCGATCCTCTCCGAGAGGCCTCGTGCCGCGGCCGGGTCGGATTCGTGGCGCTGGCGCGCCTCGAGCGAGAGGCGGACCCGCCACATACTGGTGGCGAGAGCGTCGGCCGTGGAGGTCGAGATGGCTCGACACTCCGAGTCGGCCCACTCCAGGAGATCGGGCAGAGATGCCGTATCGGCGATTGCTCCCACGGCGGCCAGTCTATCGACGGTGCGAGCGGGTCATTCGCGTCGTCGCCGGTATGCGTCGTGGCGTGATCGGGTCGTGACCTCTGTGACCATTCGGCCGTGGGCAGGTCGTGGGTCGGGCGCCGGCCGGAGGGTGGCGGTGGGAGGGGAAGCCGCCGACGGTCGGCTGGCTCCCGGGGTGCGGGCTACCGGCCCGCCGGCGAGTACTCCTCCAGCTCCTTCAGATACCGGGCCCGCTCGGCGTCGCTCAGGAAGGCGGCCCGGAACGAGTTTCCGGCCAGCTGGAGGAGTTGGGCGTCGTCGATGCCGAGGTCGCGCTGGATGAGCTGGTAGTTGTCGTCGATGTAGCCACCGAAGTAGGCGGGGTCGTCGGAGTTGACGGTGACCAGGAGGCCGGCATCGATCATGGCGGGGAGGGGGTGATCCTCAAGGCGGCCGACCGCCCCGAGGCGCAGGTTCGACAGCGGGCAGACGGTTAGCGGAATCTGCTCGTCGCGCAGGCGCGCCACCAGCGCCGGGTCCTCCAGGCAACGGTTCCCGTGATCGATGCGGGCGACCCGCAGCAGGTCGAGCGCCTCCCAGATGTAACTGGGGGGCCCCTCCTCGCCGGCATGGGCGACACGGCGGAAGCCCTCGCGGCGGGCGCGGTCAAACAGCTCGACAAACTCCGAGGGCGGATGGCCCACCTCGGCGGAGTCCAGCCCCACCGCGACGATGCGATCCCGGTACGGGAGGGCGGACTCCAGGGCCTCCATCGCCGAAACCAGGCTGCGATCCCGCAGGAAGCACATGATGAGCCGGGTCGAGATGCCGTACCGCTCCTCGCTCGCGGCGAGCACCGACCAGAGACCGTCGATGACGGTCGCCATCGGCACCCCGCGCTCGGTGTGGGCCTGCGGATCGAAGAAGATCTCGGCGTGGCGGACGCCCTGCGCGCGGGCGCGGCCCAGGTAGCCGTCCGCCAGATCCGCGAAGTCCTCCTCGGTGCGCAGCACGGCCATGGTCTCGAAGTACACGTCGAGGAAGGACTGGAGGTTATGGAATCGGTATTGCGCGCGCAGCTCTGCCGCATCCGCGTAGGCGAGGGGCAACCGGTTGCGCTCGGCCACCTCCAGGGCGAGCTCCGGCTCGAGCGTGCCCTCGATGTGGAGGTGCAGCTCCGCCTTGGGGATCGGAGTGGCTGGGCGATCAGCGATCCGGGGACAATACCCCTCCGACACGGCGGGATGAGCGGCAGCTACCCCTCCGACTGAGCCGGGGCCCCGAGCTCCCGGGCGATGCCGTCGGCCCAGGCGTCGATCGCCTCCCAGTCGCGGAAGTCACCCTCGATCAGCAGCTTCCGGCCGGCCGGCACCGCCCCCACGACCCGGTGAGCGCCGCGGAGCTTGCTCCGATCGAGAGCGCCGAAGAAGACCCTCTGGTCACGGGAGCCCACGGCCGCAGCCAGCTCGGCGAACTCCTTGGGGGCGGCTGCCGCGAGCACGTCCCTCCCCCGGGAATCGGTGGTCGCGGTCCCGAGCGGCCCGCTGCTGAAGAGCCACACGGGCCTGGTCGATAGGACAGCTCGGTGAGCCCGCGTGAAATCCCTGGCGTCCTTCATCCACGAGCCCATGTACGCGGCACTCCCGATCACGAAAGCGTCATAGACAGCTGGGTCGGCGACATCGCTCACCGATCGCACGTCGACCGGCAGCCCGGCATCGGCCAGCCTGGCACCGACCCGCTCTGCGATTCCCTGCGAGGCTCCGTATCTGCTGGCATAGGCGACGAGTGTTGTCATGGTGGCTTCCTCCCGTCGGATCGTCCTCGCCGACCGAGCGCTGCGACAGGGTCCTCCGCACCCACTGTGCGCGTGCCCTTCGGCAGAGGTACGGCGCCGGGGTCGGATTGTCCTCTCAGTTCGGCGACGCCCAGATTGTCAAACCGGGAGCGCGCGATTATCGAATCACTAACGCCTGGAGAAGATGTGGAGGCCTCGGATTCACGCGGTGCTTTTGTACGGTTGCGAACCAGAAATGGCTGCCTGCATCATCCCAGCCGTAGGGTCAACATCACTCGGAAGGGGAAGCAGGTTATGAAGGGAAGCGCAGCCAGGGCCACGCGCCTCGGTCTCGCGTTGACGGTAGTGGCAAGTGTGGCCGCGTGTGGTGGGTCCAGCGACTCGTCGTGGTCGACCGCGACGTCCGCGGCGTCCAACGGCGGCATGAGCGCATTGGTCACCGCGGCGAAGGCGGAGGGCCAGCTCAATGTCATCGCCCTGCCGCTCAACTGGGCAAACTACGGCAGCATCATCAAGGACTTCGAGGCCAAGTACGGCATCAAGATCAACCAGGCCAACCC
>PLNE01000100.1 GCA_003141695.1 Candidatus Dormiibacterota bacterium | reverse complement strand
ACGTCCAGGACGTACCCCGGGTCATGCGGGGCGAAGTAGGCGATCTTGGAGTGCAGGTTGGAGGCACCGAGCTCGGAGCCCATCCGGTACCAGTAGTACTGGTTGACGACCCCGAAAGCGACTACTCCCCGGTTGACCTCGTCGGCGATGGTCTCGTTGTCCGGGTAGATATGGGTGCCGGCATTGGCCTTGAGCCCGTCGAGCCAGGTGAGCGCCGCCGCCGACCCGTAGGCGCGCGCCACCGAGGTGACGATCGGCTGGAAGTCCGTCTCGCCCGGGGCGAGTGCCAGNNTCAGCGACGGATTGTAGACGAGGGCGCTGACCCGGGCCGAGACCCCCACCCAATCGCCCTGCGCCGAGTCGTAGTGGCTCGGTGTGTCGGCGAGGGTGGAGGGCTCGACCCGCGCCAGCAGGCCCTTGCCCTGGAGGTACTCGAGGGCGGGCGAGTTCTCTGAGTAGATGACGTCGGCCGGCGAGCGCGATCCCTCGGAGACGATCTCGTCGGCCAGGGTGTCCTCGTCGTCGCTCCGGACGTTGACGGTGATCCCGGTGGCCGTTTCGAAGGCACTGACCAGCGAGTCGGTGGTCTGCTCGTGCTGTCCGTTGTAGAGGGTGATCGACTGCCCCGATCCGGACGACCCGGAGCAGCCGGCCAGCAGCCAGCCCGCCGCCAGCGCCACCCCGAGCGCGCCCCACCCGGCGCAGAGCACGCGAGGCTGTGCGGCTGTCATGCGGAGGGCTCGTCTCCCACGGGGCCTGGGTCAATGAGCGCCGCCGGCCGGGGCTCGTCCTCCCCGGTCGAGAGCGGTAGTTAGCTTAGTCTAAGCTAACTGAGCGGCGCAACCCAGACCGCCCGCGCCGCGCCGCNNCTCGGCGACCTCGGAGATCCTCACCACCTCCGCCGGCTCCCCGGGCGGCAGCAGGTCGAGGCGGACCAGGCCGGCGGGGATGGTGCCCCGGCCGGGGACGGGGTTGCCATGAGGGCAGGAGCGCGGGTGCTCGAGGTGCTGGTCGAGACGGTTCACCACCTCGTCCGAGACCCCGTGGGCGAGCGAGGACGCCTCGCGATCCCCGGCGGCCCAATCCAGGCCGAGGACGTCGACCAGCCAGCGCTCGAGAATGCGGTGGCGACGCACCAGGTCGGAGGCCGCCGCCTCTCCCGCGGGGGTGAGGCTGATGCTCCGGTCCTCGGCCACGTCGACCCAGCCGTCCCGGGCCAGCCGCTGGAGGGTGACGGTCACCGTCGGCCGGCTCACTCCCAGCCAGTCGGCGAGCCCGCCGGGACGGGCCACGTCGCCCTCATGCGCGATGTAGTAGATCGCCTCCAGGTAGCGTCCAGCGGTCTCGCTGAGGTGCGCGGCCTCGGGAGCGGGAATCTGTGCCATCGCTGAAACCGATGGTGACATCCCGGGAGGGATTCAGGCGAACTCGGCGAGGGACGGGTCGACGTCGAAGCCGTCGGTGTCGGGCCCGTGCACGGCCAACCGGTGCCAGCCGGCAGCACCGATCATGGCGGCGTTGTCGGTGCAGAGCCGGAGCGGCGGGACCGAGACCCGGAGCCCAGCGAAGCGGCGGGCCACCCGCTCGGCCAGCGCCCGGTTGGCGGCGACCCCGCCCACCACAGCGACGGAGGTCGCCCCGGTCTCCTCCACCGCCGCCTCCAGCCCGTCCACCAGCTGGGTGACGGCTGCCTCCTGGAAGGCGGCGGCCAGCGCGTCGCGGACCTCGGCACGGCGCGGGATGCCGTGGTCGTCAAGCTCCTCCGCCGGCAGGTCGCGGATGGCGTAGCGGACCGCCGTCTTCAGCCCGCTGAAGGAGAACGCGCCCTCCAACCGGGTGCGTGGGAGGGGGAAGGCGCGCGGGTTCCCGGTGAGGGCGGCCCGCTCCACCACCGGCCCCCCCGGGTAGGGGAGCCCGAGCATCCGGGCCACCTTGTCGAAGGCCTCGCCGACGGCGTCGTCGCGCGTGCTCGCCAGCCGGCGCGCCTCGCCGTGCCGGGAGAGCTCGATGGTGTCGGTGTGGCCGCCGCTCACCACCAGCGCGACGAAGGGCGGCTCCAGCTCCGCGTCCGCCAGCCAGGCCGAATAGACGTGGCCGGCCAGGTGCGAGACGCCGGTGATGGGGAGGCACCGAGCCCGGGCGGCGGCCTGCGCGTAGGCCGCACCCACCACCAGGCATCCGGCCAGGCCCGGGCCACGAGTGACGGCGATCGCGTCGACGGCCTCCCAGCCGCCCTCCACCCCGGCCAGCGCAGCGTCGACCACGGGCGCGAGCATCTCCAGGTGGGCGCGCGCCGCCAGCTCGGGGACGACACCCCCGTGGGGAGCGTGCAGGGCGATCTGCGACGACACGTGGCTGGAGAGGATCTCCCGGCCGTCGCGCACCACCGCGGCCGCCGTCTCGTCGCACGAGGTCTCGATGGCCAGGAGGTTCATTCTCCGCACCTGATCCGGTGGCGCGATGAGCGCGCCGCGCGTGCAGTGGCGGGGTGAGGCGAGCGCGGCTGGGCCGCGCCGCCGAGGGGCGGCGAGCCCCTCTGAGAGAAGAGGGGGTCCCCAGGAGGCCTGCCGCCTGGGGCCTCGATGGCCAGGAGGTTCACAGCCGGGGGCACGCGCTCACGCCGGCGCGAGGACGTTCACGGATGCGGATATTCGGAGGGGGGCGGAGGCCCCATGCCCACAATCTCGATGCCCTGGAGGATGTCGACGAACCGGCCCTTGAATGCGGGCGCATGCAGCGAGTCGCTCCACATCACCACGGCGTCCTCTCCGTTGTCGGTGTAGTAGCCCCGCCGGCGCCCGATCGCCTTGAAGCCAAAGCGCTCGTAGAGGCGGATGGCATGCCCGTTGGTCACCCTCACCTCCAGGGTGATCCAGTGCGCGCCGAGCTCGTAGCTGCGCTGGACCAGCGCGGCGAACATCCCGGTGCCGAGACCCTGGTGCTGGCTCTGGGCGCGCACGCCGATGGTGGTGATGTGGGCCTCGTCGGAGACCTTCCAGAGGCCGCCGTAGCCGATGATGTCGCCCCGGCCGCCGTCGCGGAGCACGAAGTAGTGGGCCTGGCGGTTCTGGGAGAGCTCGGACGCGTACGCATTCCGGGGCCA
>PLNE01000153.1 GCA_003141695.1 Candidatus Dormiibacterota bacterium | reverse complement strand
CGCATCTTGTTGAGGTGGATGTCGCGCACCAGCGAGATGTCCACCTTGATGACGTCGGCTTCCATATTGACGATGTGGCTCATGGACGAGAAACCAGAGCCCGCGTCGTCGACACCGATCAACACCCCGGCGGCGCGAAGCGGAGCGAGTGCAGCGGTGAGCGCCGGGTAATTCTCGATCTGGGTGTGCTCGGTGATCTCCAGGATGATCCTCTCCGGCCCGATACCCTCGAGCAGGGACGCCAGCTCCTTGGACATCGCCACGGCCGGCGACGCGTTGATGTGAAGCGGGCAGCCACCGGGAAGGTGGGAGAGGTGGCCGAGGGCCAGGCGGATCGCCTGCAGCTCAAACTCGAGGCCCAGGTCGTTGTCGGCGGCATCCGCAAACCACATGTCCGGCGGCCGCTGCGGCGGCGAGTTGACCCGGCAGAGCGCCTCGAAGGCGATCGGCTCGCGGGTTTCGATGTCGACCACCGGCTGGAAGACGACGTTCATGAGGTCGTGGTCGAGTACGTTGCGGAGCAGGATCACCTTGCCCTGCGCGTCCTCCTCCTGGCCACGGAGCTCGGCGCCGACCGCGGTGGCGGCGCAGGCGGGCATGGAGGCCTGGCCGCGAATCGCCCTGTGGATGCCATCGAGCACCTCGTCGCCGGCGGCGCCCTTGACGATGTAGCTCATTGCGCCGGCGCGGAACATCCCCATGATCGTGCTGGTGTCGTCGCAGGCGGAGAGGGCCACGACCCGCGTCTCTGGCGCGGAGCGGCAGGCCTCAGCCGCGACGATCTCACCACCGCCACCGGGAAGCCGGACGTCGCAGAGGCACACCGTCGGCCGCAGCGAGCGCACCATCTCGGCTCCCTCGCTTGCGTCACAAGCGGACCCGACGACCTTCAGCCTGGGGTCGATGCCGATCAACTCGACGAGTGCCCCGCGGAAGCTGGGGTCGTCGTCCACGACCAGGACGGTGTGGGAAGGGCTGGATGTGGCTACCGCCTCTGCACTGACCATTCGCTCACTCTGAGCGTTCTGGTGCGTCTGGGGTAGATGCATCTGCTCCATCCGCAGCCGGGGCAGATGGTCAATCGGGCGGCTCACGCAGCCGAGGGCCGGCGCCCGGTCAGGCGACCCGCGAGGCGGCCCCGGCCACGCGATCGACGGGGCGAGGATGCGCCGGAACGCTACCGGCTTCCCAGGGCGAGGTCGACCCGGGCCCCGCCCTGCAGGCGCGAACCTCAGAGGGGAAGCGGCAGCTGCCCCCCGTCAGCGCCCGCGTCCTGCGGAGGCTCGACCTCGAGCCCGAGCAACTCCCCCATGTGGCGCCGGGCGGCGATGTCCGCGAGGTCATGCACCGGGATGTCCCGCGACCGCGCCAGGCGGATGGCGCTCCCGGTGCCGCCGCGCCCCCTGGCCCCGGGCGTCCAGCAGACCACCATCGCGACCGGCGACTGGAGGTCGGCGCCGAGGATCTGGTGGGCGTTGCGCGCGTGCAGCCGCCGGCTGCTCCCGGGCAGGCGCGCGAAGACGGGGTGGATCTGCGCCATGAGGTCGTATGCCTCCGGGGACGCCTCGACCAGGCGACCCTCGGCATGCTCGTTGTATCCGGGCCACGGCAGGTAGATCTCACACCTCCCGCCGGCCTCCCGGGCCCCCTTCTCGAAGGCGCTGTCCGCCCCGACGGCGCCGCCCGACCGGAGCGTCCAGCCGCGCCGAGCCAGCTCGGAGCCGAACCGCTCCATCAGATGGCAGAACCCGGCCGGGGTCGCGCGCGAGCCGACGCCGGCGTAGGCGCGACCGGGGACGGGAGGGGTGGGCACGCCGGTATTGTGAACCGGGGTGGCCTGCTGCCCCGGCAAAGTACCCGCCAGTCGGTCCGTCGCGACTATTCAGCCCACCGCGAGGAGTTCCCCGACGTGGCAGACCCTGACGGCCACGGGGACAGGTGCGCCTCCACGGGCGGAGGTGTGACACCTGGGGTGCGGCCAGGCTAGACGGCGCACTCCCCCTCACCGGTCTTGCCGGTGAAGGCCGTGTCCTGATCCCAGTCGACGATCTCCTCGGCAGTGGGGGCGTCACTCAGCGCCAGGTCGGCGAGCCGCGCCTTGACGGCGTCGCGGTCGGCCCGCTCCACCCACTGCGCAAAGAGCTCGCCGCCGCTCCGCTCTTCGCGGTACTGCGCCACCAGGCGCTCCAATGCGGTGGGAACCCGCCGCGCCGGAATCTTCATCACCGGTTGGGCCATCCGGGCGCCGCGGGCATCGATCCCGCCCCCCAGCATCAGCATGTAGTGCGGCACCGGGTCGTCCCCGACGTGCTTGCTGTTGCCGTAGAAGCCGACCGTCGCAATGTGGTGCTGGCTGCACGAGTTGGGGCAGCCGCTCGCCTTGATGCTGGTGCCCGCAAACTCCGGCAGGTCCTGCAACCGCTCGTCATCCAGCCAGCGGCTCACGGCGCGGCCGAGCCCCCGCGAGGAGGTGATGCCGAGGTTGCAGGTGTCCGCCCCCGGGCACGTCACGACGTCGCGGATGCCGAGCGCCTCGGCCTCGGCGAGCCCGTGCGGCAGCAGGAAGTCGTAGAGGGCATGTAGCTCATCGAGGCGCACGTCGCGGAGCACGAGATTCTGCCCCGCGCTCGCCCGTGCCTCGCCACCGCTCCAGCGCCGCGCCGCCTCCGCAGCGACCCGCAGCTGGGTTGAGGTGACGTCACCGAGTGTGAGGCGGAGCGAGACCAGGCCGTACCCGTCGAGCTGGTGCGGCATCACATTGGTGACGCGCCAGCGGGCGAATTGGACTCCTCGCGCCATCCCGGCAAGGCTGAAGGTGGGCAGCGGGCTGAGCGCCTCACGGCTTCCCGCCTCGCGGTCCACACGCTCCGGCAGCCCCCCGAGTATCCGGTACGACCACGCGTCGGACGGCAGCTCGGCGACCACCTCCTCGACCCGGGCTCGGAACGTCTCCGCGGTGTACGTCTTGTCGAAGAGGAATTTGATCCGGGCGCGGTTGCGGTTCTTGCGCGGGCCCTCGGCGTCGAAGACGCGGATGATGGCCTCGATCACAGGGTAGAAGCGGCGCACCGGCACGAACTCATAGAGGAGTGCGGCCGGGCGCGGAGAGTTGCCCAGCCCGCCACCGACCCAAACCTTGAAGCCGCGCTCCCCGTCGCGCACCCGCGCGACCGCGCCGATGTCGTGCATCGCACCGAGGCCGCAGTCGGTCTCGCAGCCGGAGAAGGCGATCTTGAACTTGCGCGGCAGGTTCTGGCAGATCGGGTTGCGGAGGAAGAGCTCGGTGGCCGCCTGCGCATACGGGGTGATGTCGAACGCCTCGGTGCCGCACGCGCCCGCGAGGGGGCAGCCGGTGATGTTGCGCACCGTATTGAAGCAGGCCTCACGGGTGGTCAGGCCAGCACGGGCCAGCTGGCGCATCGCCTCCGGCACGCGCGCGAGCGGCACAAAGTGAAACTGCATGTCCTGCCGCGTGGTGACGTGACCCATGCCGCGACCACCGCCACCCGGGTATTCCCCCTCATCGCAGAACCGCTCGCTGAAGTCGGCGAGCGCCTCCAGCTGAGCGGAGGTCAGGCGGCCGTGCGGGATCTTGACGCGCACCATCTGATAGCCGTCCTGGCGCTGGCCGTAGATGCCGTAGGAGAGGCGGTAGGGCTTGAAGGTGTCCTCACTCTCATCGCCGGTGGCGAAGGCGCGCGCGCGCGTCTCGAACTCCTCGATCTCCGCAGCGACCACGGGCGGGATCGCCAGCTCCTGCTCCCCGGTCATCTGCCGACCTCCTCGATCCCCGGGCGCACCCCGGCGCTTGCCACCACAGCAGTGATGCCGGGACCGACCCCGGCGCTCGCCACCAACTCGCCCACCTGCTGGAGCGGGATGGCGTCGACCACCTCGCCCACCACCAGCGTCGCCGGCGAGGCGATCCCCGCCTCCGCCGCGGCGCACGTGATGCGCGCGAGGGGGGCGCGCACCACCCTCTGTTCCCGGAGGGTCGCCGAGGCCACCAGCGCGGCGGGCCGGTCGGGGCCGATCGCCGCCACCAGCCGGGCGCAGATGATCTCGAGGTTGCTGAGCGGCATGAGCACCACCAGGGTGTCGGCCGCGCGGGCGATCGCCTCGAGCCGCTCGGGGCTCGACCCGTCCCGCTCTGAGCCGGTGACGACCGCGAGCGAGGATGCGAGCCCCCGCAGGGTGACCGGGATGCCGGCAGCGGCGGGCGCGGCCAGTGCCGAGCTGACCCCGGGGACGACCACCACCTCGAGACCGGCCTGGCGCAGGGCGGTGAGCTCCTCCCCTCCCCTGCCGAAGACGAACGGGTCGCCGCCCTTGAGCCGGACCACGTCCTCCCCGGAGCGAGCGGCCTCGATGAGCTGCCCGGTGATCCACCCCTGATCGGCGGACCTGCGCCCGCCCCGCTTGCCCACGTCGACGAGCCGCGCGCCGGGGCCACAGAGAGCGAGGGTGCGCGGATCGACGAGCGAATCGTGATAGACGACCGCGGCCTCGGCGAGCAGCTCGCGAGCCGCCAGGGTGAGCAGCGACGGGTCGCCTGGGCCGGCACCGACGAGGGCGACGGTTCCGGCCCGGGGTCTGCCCGCTGCGGTCTCGATCGCCGTCGCGGCGTAGCGCGCCTCCTCGGTTCGGCCATCCCGGAGGTGATCGCGGATCTCAGAGCGGAGCAGCCGCCGATACACGGGGGTCTGCTCGGCGATCGGCACGCCGCGCTCGCGCAACCGCCGGCGCACCCCCCCGACCAGGGCCGTGAAAGGCCCCCACTCCTCTCCCAGGATGCGCTCCAGACGCGCCCGGATCGCACCGGCCAGGAAGGGGCTCTCGCCGTCCGTCGAGATGGCCACGCTGAGCGGGCCTCTCCGGACCAGTGCCGGCGCGTAGAAGTCGCAGCGCTCGGGCCGGTCGACGACGTTGATGAGCACGCCCCGCTCCTCCGCCTCCGCGAAGCTGAACCGATTGATCTCCTCGTCACCCGACGCGTCGATGGCGAGGAAGCTGCCGGCCAGGTCGCCGGGGGCGTAGCCGCGGCGGAGGAGGGTCAGCTCGGGCTCGGCCTGGAGGGCCTCCAGCTCGGCGCAGGGGGTGGCGGCGATCACGGTCAACCGGGCACCGGCGCGCAGCAGGCCGCGGGCCTTCTCGGCCGCGAGCTTCCCCTCGCCGAGCACGATGCAGCGGCGGCCGCGGAGCTGGAGCGTGACCGGGTAGCTCATCGACGCGATCTCAGCCCGGCTGCGCCCCGGGGGACGCCGGCGGGGAGGCGGCGGGCGCTGCGGCGGAGGATGTCGATACGGCGGAGGAGGCGGACGCAGCGGCGGGCGTCGGTGCGGTGGCGCGGTCAGCCACCTGGCGTGCCTGCGCCTCCCTCAACAGCTCGGCGATCTCCGGACGGGTGAACTCGGCCGGCAGCGCATCACCCTGGGCGAGCAGCTCGCGCACCCGGGTCCCGCTCAGCACCGAGCGCTGCTCGGCGGGATGCGGGCAGGTCCGAGTCGACGCCATCCCCCCGCAGGCCCGGCACCAGAACGAGTGCTCAAAGCGCAGGATCTCGATGCCCAGCTCCCCTGGCTCGTACTGATCGAAGATCCGCTGCGCCGCGTAGGTGTCGTAGTAGTTGCCAACTCCGGCATGATCTCGACCCACGATGAAGTGGGTGCAACCGTAGTTGCGCCGGATCAGCGCGTGGAACACCGCCTCCTTGGGGCCCGCGTAGCGCATCCACGCCGGGTTGGTGGCGAGCAGCACCCGCTCGGCCGGGAAGTAGCCGGCCAGCAACTCCTCGTAGCAGGCCATCCGCGTCGCGGCGGGGATGTCGTCACTCTTGGTCTCCCCCACCAGCGGGTGCAGGAGCAGCCCGTCGATGTTCTCCAGGGCCACCTTCTGCAGGTACTCGTGGGCCCGGTGCACCGGGTTGCGGGTCTGGAATCCGACCATCGTCGCCCACTCGCGCTCCGCCTTGGCCTTGCGCACCTCGAGGGGCGTGAGGTCGTAACCGGGAAAGCCGGTCTCGGGGCGGCGGAGCGCAGTCACGTTGCCGCCCACCGCCCAGTGCCCGGAGGCGCGCAGCAGCTGGACCCCGGGATGCGCGTCGTCGCCGGTCCCGTAGACGGAGAGGGCCTCGGTCTCGGGGTCGGTGCGGTAGATGTCCTCGACGTCCACTACCGCGATGACCTCGCCCTGGTGGCGCAGCGCGACCCGCGCCGTGCCCCGGAGCCGCTGCACTCCCTGGTCGTCCAGCCGCAGCGCCACCGGGATGGGGAAGGGTTGGCCCCCTGAGAGGCGGCCCGATCCCACCACGTCCCGGTAGTCGAGCGACGTCATGAAGCCGGGCAGCGGCGAGAAGGCTCCGGTCCCCAGCATCAGCGCATCGGCCGCCTCGTGCGGCCCCACCTCCACCACCGGCAGGCCCGCGGCCTCCTCACGGAGCACGGCCCCTTCCTCGCCCTCGAGGAGGCGCGGCCGCACCCCTCTCCAGATGTGGCCCAGCCGCTCCAGACGGTCGAGGATCCGCTCGACGGACTCCTCCACCGTCTCCTGCGCACTGTCCACCGTGATCTCCGGGTTGAGCGGCGCCTCGTAGGGGTCGCTCACCCCCGTGAAGTTGGCGATCTCCCCCCGCAGCGCCTTCTCGTACAGCCCCTTGGTGTCGCGCCGCACCAGCTCCTCGAGCGTGCAGCGCACGTACACCTCCACGAATCTCGGCGTCGCCGCCCGCACCTCGTCCCGGACCTCCCGGTACGGCGAGATCGCCGCCGTGATCGCCACCCCCCCATGACCGGCCACCAGCCCGGCAACGTACCCGATCCGCCGGATGTTGGTGTCCCGGTCCTCCTTGGAGAATCCCAGGCCCTTGGAGAGATGGGTGCGCACCTCGTCACCGTCCAGGACGGTCACGTTGCGCCCCAGCACCCTCAGCTCCTGCTCCAGTCGTACCGCGATCGTCGACTTCCCGGCGCCGGAAAGCCCGGTCAACCAGATCACCAGCCCTCGGCTCATCCCTCTGCTCCTGGTGTGGCCGCGCTGGCGGCAGTGGACTCCGCGCCGGCATCCGCCCGGCCCGAAGAGGCGGCGAGATCCGCGGCCGGCCCGGCTCCCGTCAGGACCGGGTGCAGGCCGCACTCCTTGATCGAATCCCCCTCCCACCACCATCGGCCGGCGCGCTCGTCCTCACCGGGGCGGGTGGCCCGGGTGCAGGGTGCGCAGCCGATCGAGGTGTAGCCGCTCGCGTAGAGGGCGTGGCTGGGCAGGTCGCGCGAGCGCACATGGGCCCAGACGTCCTCGTGGCTCCAGCCCACGAGCGGCGCCACCTTGGCGATGCCCCCGTGCCCGTCGTCGCGGGAGACGACCGGGGTCGACCTGCGGGTCGTCGACTGCTCCCGACGCAGCCCGGTCACCCAGGCGCCGTAGCCCGCGAGCGCGCCGGCGAGTGGCCGCGTCTTGCGGACGTCGCAGCAGGTGTGCCGCAACTCCGGGGAGAGATAGAAGAGGTTGACGCCGTGCGCCCGGCTCATCTCATCGAGCTCCGCGGGATCGGGGCTCACCACGTGCAGCGTCACCGGGAACCGGCTCCGCACCGTGTCGATGAGGTCGTAGGTCTCCTGGGGCAGCCGGCCGGTGTCCAGGGTGATGACGTCGACGCCCGGGCGCAGCCTGCTCGCCATGTCGATGAGGACCACCGACTCGGCCTGGAAGCTGGCGACGACCGCCACCCGCGGGAACCGGCCGAAGGTCCAGGCGAGGACCGCCTCGGCATCGGCGCCCTCGAGGACGCGGGCGGCCGTGTCGAGCTCATCGGCCGGGATGCGGACCGCGGCGGTCACGACCGGCCGCCCCGCGGTCGGGCTGCCGGCTGGGCCGCGATCAGCGGCCGGATCAGGATTCCAGGTGCGGGGCTCACGTCGGGGCGGTCTCCGGGGGCCGGCCCGATGGGCCGGCGATGGGCAGGATGGGCGTCAACTCTGCGGCCGGAGAGCCCGAGCGATCACTCGAGGATGCGCCTCTGTCGGGTGGAGCGAGCTGGGCTGATGCTCTGGCCGGCCGCGGCGGGCGGCCTACATACAGGCGCAGGCGACCTGGCGGACAAAGTCCATCTGACCCCAACGGGAGAAAAAGATGGGCGTGCACACACCGTTCCGCATGGGTTGGGAGCATACCAGCAGAGCGTTCTCTACGTCAAATGATTTGGCCGCCGGCGAGCAATACGGGGGCCGCTCCTGACCGGGCGGGCCGGCTGGTGGTCTGGGGGGGGAGGCGGCTACATCCCCAAGGTGCCAAGGCCGGATTCAAGCAGCGCGGGGAGATCGGCGATCGAATCGATCACGCCGGCAACTCCCGGGTGCCGCTCCACTCCCGGGTGCCCCTTCCCCGCCAACCCGGCGCGGGAGCCGAACTTGCCCGTGCGCACCAGCACGCAGGGGGCGCCGACCGTGCGAGCGCCGGCGGCGTCGGTCTCGGGGTCGTCCCCCACCACCAGCACCTCCGCAGCGACGCAGCCCAGATCGGCCAGGGCCATCTCGAAGAAGTCGGCCGACGGTTTGCCGAAGCCGCGGGCCGTCTGCCCTGAGGCGTGCTCGAGGAGGGCCACGAACGCCCCGGTGTCGAGCGATGGGCCGTCGGCCGCCTGCCACCAGCGGCCGCGCTGGAGGGCGAGCAGCCGGGCCCCGTCCATGAGCCGGCGGAAGGCGGCGTCCAGCTGCGCGTACCCGCCGACCTCGCGACAGTCCCCCACCAGCACGTAGTCGGCTCGACCCGGCCCGGCGTCGTGGGCGGCGAAGCGGGCGGCCAGCTCGGCGCTGAGCAGGAGGTGGCAGCGCTCGGCGGGGTGCTGCTCGAGAAACCGAAGGGCGGCCACGACCGGCGTGAAGACGGCCTCGACCGGGACCTCGATGCCGGCGGTGGCCAGCTCGCGGCAGACCGTCTCGGGGGTCCGGGAGTCGATGTTGGTCAGGAGACGGATCTGGATGCCTCGGTCGCGGAGCCGGCTGAGCGCCGAGACCGCGCCAGGGATGGCCCGGCCGGCGGAGACCAGGGTGCCGTCGACGTCAAGGAGCACCGCCCGAACGGGGACGGCCGGCGGCGTCACGGGGCAGGCTCCAGCGCGCGCCAGAGGTACCAACTGGCCACGGTGCGGTACGGCGCCCATCGCTCTCCGCGCCGGGCCACCTCGTCGGGGCTGGGCATCGCCTCGGTCTGGAAGGCGACCTGGAAGCCGCGGCGGAGGCCGTAGTCATCGGCGGGCAGGACGTCGGGGCGGCCGAGGGTGAAGATCAGGAACATCTCGGCGGTCCAGCGCCCGATGCCGCGCACCCGGACCAGCTTCTCGATGATCGTCTCGTCCTCCATCCCCCGCGCCTCATCGAGGGTCGGCAGCTCGCCGTCGACCGACCGCCGGGCCAGGTCGTGCAGCGCGCGCTGCTTCGAACCGGAGAGCCCGGCGCCGCGGAGGGTCTCCTGGGAGGCCTCCAGCACCTGGTCCGGGGTGGGGCAGCTCGGCGCGCCGGCAAAGAGGGCGCAGAAGCGCCCGAAAATGGTGCCCGCCGCCTTGGGCGAGAGTTGCTGGTAGACGATCGCCTCGGCAAGCGCCGCGAAGCTGCTGGGCTCGTCCGGGAGGGTCAGCCCGAAAGGGCCGGCGCGGTCGATCAGGCGGCCAAGGTCCGCGTCGGAGGCGCGCAGGTGGGCCAGTGCGCGCGCGGTGTCGACGCCGAACTCCACGGGGCGGCCTCCACGGTCAGCGGTGCGGGCGCTTGGTCCGATTGTGCGGGAAGCCGAGGAGATGGCAGCCGGATCTGGCGTGCCGGTCCGGCCAGCCGGCTGCTCGTTACCCAGCACCCCGACGTGGCGGCACTGGCGTCAGGCAGGCTTCGGCGATCCGCTCGGCTTGGACGGGCCCTGTGTGATGACCTTGGGCGCGCGGTTGTCACGCAGCGTGAGCTTGCCCTTGGTGATGACCGCGGTCCGAGGAGCCCGGCGCGCGACCTTGGTGTCGTGGGTGACCAGGACCAGGGTCATCCCGCGCTCCTTCCAGAGCTTCTCCATCAGGCCAACGATCTCCAGGCTGGTCACCTCGTCGAGGTTCCCGGTCGGCTCGTCGGCCAGGATCACCTTCGGCTCCTTGACCAGGGCTCGAGCGATCGCGACCCGCTGCTGCTCGCCACCCGACATCTCCGATGGGAAGTGGTTGGCACGATCACCCAGCCCCACCTCGGTGAGGGCCGCGAGCGAACGGGCTCGCCGCTCCGCGGTCGGGACGCCGAGCGGCACCAGCGCCGCCTCCACGTTCTCCTCCGCACTGAGCGTCGGCAGCAGGTTGTAGTTCTGGAAGATGAAGCCGAAGTTCTGGGCGCGCACGTCGACGAGCTGCGACTCGGGCATGGCACCCAGGTCCTTGCCGTCGAAGATGATCTTGCCGGAGGTCGGCTTGTCGAGTGCTCCGAGCATGAGCAGGAAGGTGGTCTTGCCGTGCCCGGTGAGTCCCTGGACGGTGATGAACTCTCCGTCCGGGATGTCGAGGTCGACATTGCTCAGGGCCGCGACCTTGCCTCGTCCCTTGGGGTAGACCCGAGAGAGCTTCTTGAGTTCATACATGCTGGGTCTCCAAGGAAGGCGCATCCTCCGCTCTGGCTTGGGCTGGTGCGATCACGACCATCGACCTCTTGCACACGTCGCGGCCCGCCCTATTCCACGCGCCGCAGGGCGACGGCGGGCTGCAGGCGGGCGGCTCGCCACCCGCCGATGGCCCCGGCGATGAGCGCCCCCAAGACGGCCAGGCCGACCGCCACGCCGAACACCTCGAGGCTGAGCGGCGCGGTCAAATGCAGGGTCACGGTGTGGTTGCTCGCGGCGAAGGTGCGCGCGAACCCGGGGCGAGCGCTGGAGAAGGCACCGGGTGACGCTCCGCCGAAGAAGCCTCCGCCCCCGCCAAAACCGCCTCCGCCGCCACCACCCCCACCGAAACTGGAGGGAGCGGAGCTGCCCAGCCCGGTGGCGCCGACGCTGGCCGTCAGGGGGGGCGAGAGCTTGGTCACGAGGAAGGCCCCGACCACGCCGAGCCCGATCCCGACCGCTCCTCCGACGATGCCCTGCACCAGGGTCTCACCCATCACCTGACCGACGATCCGGCGGCTGTGCCAGCCGATCGCCTTCAGGGTCCCGAACTCCCGCACCCGGCGGGTGACCGAGGCGATGGTCAGCAGGACCGCCAGGACGAACGCGGCGAGCAGGACCGCGATCGAGAGCCCGAGCCCGAGCGAGTTGGCCAGGTTGGACGCGGTGCTCAGCGAGCCGGAGACGTCGCTGGCCTCGTCCGAGGCACTGGTCACGGTGACCGACGGGAGCGCCTTCTGGATCTCGGTCTGCACCGTGGCGATGTCATCGGCGGTGTCGGCGGTGACGTAGATGGTGTTGACGTCATTGGTGTCGCTGGTCAGGGACTGGGCCTCGCTCAGAGAGATGTAGATGTCCGCCCCGTCTGTCTCCGTGACCGAGACCACCCCGAGCACCGTGAAGCTGGTGCTGGAGATCGTGACGGTGGAGCCGGCGGAGAGCGAGTTCTGCTTGGCGTAGGCGCTGCTGACCAGGGCGAGGGTCTGGTCCGAGGCGTTGCTCGACTGGACGTCGGTGAACCATTGACCGACCACCGAAGCCCCCGAGGAGATGTTGGGCCCGCTGAGAAGCCCGAGGCCCGGCTCGGTGGGGTCGATGCCGTCAACGCTGAAGGTGGAGATGCCGAACCCGCTGCTGGAGGAGCCGGGGCTGGCCGAGGCCGTCGGCGTCGGGGTCGGCGTCGGGGTGGGGGTGGGCGTCGCGCTGGCGCCGGCTCCGGCGCCGAACCCGCCGGGGAACGTCCCGGTGATGTGGACGGAGTTGAGCACCAGCGCCCCGGTGGCCCCGGCCACGCCCTTGAGGTTGGCGATCGAGGTCACATCGCTGTCGGAGATGGTGGTCAGCCCAGCGGCCGAGGTCAGGTGGTCCTGGGCGAAGCTCGCTCCCGCCTGCGCGCTGCTCGACGGCGTGCCGCCGAAGCGGAATCCGCCGCCACTGCCGGCGGCCGCCGGCTTGGTGACGGTGAGGTCAGTGCCCACCCCATAAAGAGAGGAGAGCACCTGACCCTGGGCGGCCTTGATGCCGGAGGCGTAGGCCGTGACGGTGATGACGAGGCCCACCCCGAGTGCGAGGCCGATGGCCACGAGGGCGGCGGAGCGCGCGCGGCGCCGGAGTTCGCGTCCGAGATAGCGAAAGTACAACGTCTGCTCCTGTGGTCCAGTCTGCGGCTAGCTCCTCAACCCGGGCCGGAGTATAGGGGAGGCACCGGGAAGACCCCGGCGAATGATCTCGTGGAGCACTGCGTGGCGCCCCTCCGGCGACCGCCGTGAAGGGGCTGTGGTGAACGGCGTCACGTCACCGGATGGGGTGGCGATCCCGCGTCCGAGGTGCGACCATGAGACCGGCACGCCGCGGAGCAGGTTGCCCGCAACTCACGTCCCAGGCCGACGCCCCGCGGTCATTGCAGGAGGTGAGTACCGTGGCCCAGTCAACGCTTGCGACCCCGGCAGAGGCGGTCGAGGATCCCTGGCTCAATGCACAGCGCCAGTACGACCTGGCGGCAGATCTTCTCGGCCTGAAGCCGGGGGTCCGCGCCTTCCTGCGGGAGGCCCAGCGCCAGCTGATCGTCGCTTTCCCGGTGAAGATGGACGACGGGTCATTCCGGATGTTCGAGGGGTACCGCGTCCAGCACAACCTGGCGCGCGGGCCTGCCAAGGGCGGGATCCGATACCACCCGGGGGTGACCCTGAGCGAGGTCAAGGCGCTAGCCATGTGGATGACCTGGAAGTGCGCCGCGGCCGGCATCCCCTTCGGCGGGGCCAAGGGCGGCGTGGTCGTCGACCCCAAGAAGCTGAGCATGGGTGAGCTGGAGCGTCTCACCCGCCGCTACGCCGCCGAGATCTCGGTGCTCATCGGGCCGGATCGCGACATCCCCGCCCCTGACGTCAACACCACCCCCCAGGTGATGGCCTGGATCATGGACACGATGTCGATGAGCGCCGGACACTCCATCCCCGCGGCGGTCACCGGCAAGCCGATCGCGGTCGGGGGCAGCCAGGGGCGCAACGAGGCCACCGGGCGCGGGGTGGCGGTGGTCGCCCTCCGCGCGTGCACGCACCTGGGACGTGACCCTCGCCAGTCCACGGTCGCGGTCCAGGGGTTCGGCAACGCCGGGAGCATCGCAGCCCGGCTCATGGAGGCGGACGGTTTCCGCATCCACGCGGTCTCGGACACGGGCGGCGCCATCTGGAGCGACAAACCGCTCACCGTCCTCGAGGTCCTCGAGCACAAGCGGACCACCGGATCGGTGGCCGGCTTCCCGGGAACGCGGGCGATCAGCAACGCCGAGCTGCTCGCGGCCCCGGTCGACGTCCTGGTTCCGGCGGCGCTCGAGAACCAGATCACCGGCCGCAATGCGGGAGCGATCCAGGCGTCGCTCATCCTGGAGGCCGCCAACGGTCCGGTCAGCCCCGAGGCCGACGAGATCCTGGCCCAGAAGGGTGTGACGCTCGTCCCCGACATCATCGCCAACGCCGGCGGGGTCACCGTCTCCTACTTCGAATGGGTGCAGGACCTGCAGTCCTTCTTCTGGGAGGAGAAGGAGATCAACGAGCGGCTGGAGCACATCATGAACGCGTCCTTCGAGGCCAGCTGGGAGGCTTCGCAGCGCCTCGGTGTCTCGCTCCGGCTGGGCGCCTACACCATCGCGGTGCAGCGGGTTGCCGAGGCCACATCAGCGCGCGGCATCTATCCGTGACCCGCTGCGCAGGGGCTACGGAGCCGGCGTCGTGACCGTGGCTCCGGTGTTCACCACCTCGAACAGCACCTGGCCCGGAGCGATCGGTGCCGGCTGCCCGTCGGCGAGGGTCAGCTGGGGTGGGCCGGTCGCTCCCTGGGCCCAATTGATGCTGTAGAGCTGGCCGCCCACCGCGAGCTGACCGCTCCCGCTGGCGCTCGGCCCGATCCCGAAGTCGAGACCCTCCGTGTAGCCACCGCTCGGGTTCTCGTTGTCCGCAGGCGTTGGGATGGTCTGGGCCTGCAGGATGACGATGTTGGGCGTCTCCCAGGGGGCGCTGGTGTTGGCGTCGTTGAGAATGCCGGTCCCGGGGTATTCGGGGGTCGCCGGTTCGCTCCGCTCGTAGTCGCCCGTGGAGGGCTCGTACGTGAAGATCGGCGTCTCCTCTGCCGAGATCGGCACCTCGAAGCTGCTCGCCACGGTGCCGCCGGAGGGAGGCTGCGCGATCGGGGTGCGTGTCCACAGCTGGTAGCTGACGGTGCTGAGGTTGATGCTCTGGTCAAACGTGGCCAGATCCGATCCGTTGGTGTAGAGGTTGTGGGGGGCGCCGTACCTCGCGGCCGGTGGCGGCGTGGAGGTGCGGAAGAGTGGCGGCTCGGGGTCGTCGTAGTGCTTGCCACTGGCTGCGCTGGCCTGCGCCAGCACGTAGTTGCTGGCACCCGAGTAGATGAGTGCGCCGCCGTAGATCTGGAGCAGCCGCAGGCTGATCAGACGTGCGCTCCGCACCGGGCCGACCATGTTGGCGCCCGCCGGCTTGGTGAACCAGATGCCCGTGAAGCGGCTGATGCCGCCCTCGGTCTGGTACTCGTAGACGACATCGGCACTGCTCAACCCGGACTGCGGCCGCGCCTGGTAGAGGTTCTCGACCTGGATCAGGAGCGGCTGGCTGAGTGGCGGAGGGGCCGGTGTCGGCGTCGGCGCCACGCTGGCAGAGGCCGTGGGGGTTGCGCTCGCTTTCGGCGTCGAGCTCGCGGCGTGAGAGGCGCCACCGCAGGCGGCGACCGTGAGGAGCACCCCGGCGAGGAGGGCGGAGGTCCGGGTCGTGAAGGGGGACATGGCATAACCGCATGAATAGACCAGATTGATGCCTTCGACGCGACGAGGCATGAGCGCGGGTATTGTGCCCCAACCGGCCGCCGCCAGGTTTTCGCGACCGCAATCGTGTCAGCCGCAGAATTCGGGCGCTGCTTTGCGGTTCGCGCGCCTCCCTCAGTGGCCCAGAGCCGGACAACCAGGATCGCGGCGCCGCCCCCCGGATCAGCTCCCGGTCTCGAACGGGTACCCGTTCCGCTTCCAGTACTCGAAGCCCCCGATCATCTCCTAGACCCGGAAGCCGAGCTCGGCAAGCCGCTCCGCACCCTTGGCACCCGCGTTGCAGCCCGGGTCCCAGCAGTAGACGACGTAGAGCGCGTCGCGGGAGAGGTGGGCGGTCGACTCCTCGTCCAGGCTGCGGTAGGGAAGGCTGACGGCGCCGGCGACGTGCCCCTCCGCGTACGCCTCGAGCGGTCGCATGTCGGCGACCATCAGGCCGGGGACGCCCGCCTCCAGGTCGTGGTTGACGTCGGAGGGGTCGGTCTCGACGGCGAGCTTGGCGGCGTAGTGCCGGCGGGCGATCTCGGGATCGGCGGCCGGGACCTCGAGCACGAGCGAATGGGGCGCCACGGTGGCAAGGAGACGGGGGGGCGGCGGGGTCATGGCTACTCTCCTGTCTGCCCGGCGCGCCGGGCCCGGCACTGCGGCCCCATCTTCGCCCTCGCGGCCGGCACGGCGCGGCGGCGCGGCCTCCCTCGCCTGCAGGGGCCGTCCGGGATGTGACCATGGTCCCTGGTTCCCGCGCGCCGTGCGGGCCATGGTCGTGGGCGCGGGCGGCGTGCGAGAAGTCGCGTGCCGGGCGCGAGGCGCGGAAAGGGTCAGGGAGGAGACGGGTGATGGCACGGACGGTGACCGACGAGGCGAGGTACCGGGCCAACCGCCAGGGCGAGATCGACTCGGCGGTGGTCTACCGGGCGATGGCGAAGGCCGAATCCGACGCCCGTCTGGCCTCCGTCTACATCCGTCTCGCCGAGGTCGAGGAGCGCCACCTCGGCTTCTGGGAGGATCAATTGCGAGCATTGGGGAGGGACCCCGGCCCACGGCGGCCGTCGTGGCGGGCGCGTGCCATGCGCCTGCTGGCCCACAGGTTCGGGGCGCAGCTCGTGCTGCCGACCGTCGCCACCCTGGAGCGGGTCGACCAGGAGAACTACGACGACCAGACCGAGACCGAGGGCACGGGGATGCCCGAGGACGAGCGGTCGCACGCTCGGGTGCTCCGCTTCATCGCGGGGGGATCGCCGGTCGGGGTGGCCGGGGAGACCCTCGGCAAGCTGGAGGGGCGCCATCGTGCCCCAGGCGGCAACGCCCTGCGGGCAGCCGTGCTCGGCGCCAATGACGGGCTGACCTCCAACCTCGCCCTGGTCATGGGGGTCGCAGGCTCCGGGCTGCCACCCAAGGCGATCCTGATCGCGGGGATCACCGGGCTGCTGGCCGGCGCGTGCTCGATGGCGATCGGGGAATGGGTGTCGGTCCAGAGCACCCGGGAGCTGTACCAGCGCCAGGTCAAGACCGAGGCCGCCGAGCTCCGCTCCGTCCCCGACGAGGAGCGCGAGGAGCTGGCCCTCATCTACGAGGCCAAGGGGCTCTCCGTGAAGGAGGCCGAGGAGCTGGCCGAGCGGCTGATGGCGGACACCAAGAACGCCCTGGACACCATGGTCCGCGAGGAGCTGGGGCTGGACCCCAATGAGCTCGGAGGTTCGCCCAACAGCGCGGCGGGCGCGTCCTTCTTCCTCTTCTCGATCGGCGCCGTGCTCCCGCTCGCCCCGTTCTTCTTCGCCACCGGGGCGCCGGCGGTCGGGCTCGCCATCGGCTTTGCCGCTATCGGGCTCTTCCTCATCGGCTCGCTGATCACTCTGCTGACCGGCCGGAGCGTCCTCTTCTCGGGTAGCCGGCAGCTCCTCTTCGGCATGCTTGCGGCAGGGGTCACCTTTGGCCTGGGGAGGCTGATCGGCGCCGCCGTGGGGGCGTAGGCGGCCGGGGCGGTGAGGCGAGCGGGACTAGCGGGTCAGCCGTTCAGGTAGCTCTGGCCGGGGAGCATCAGGGCGTCCTGGACCTCGAAGAGTGCCGACACCCAGGCGGCGATTGGGACGGCCCGGTCGTCCGGCATCACCCGTGCACCGGCGGCGTCGCCGCTGATGAAGCCGCTGGCACGCCGGGTCAGCTCACCCGGGACCACGGACACGCCGGCAAGGTTCAGCAGCTCGAACTCGTTGATGACCTGGTCGATGAGTTGGATCCGGCGGCGGCGCGCGTAACGGATCCGGCGCGCGTCGTGGTCCTGCGTCTTCAGGTCCCCGACGGTGAGGCTGGTCTGGTCAAACAGCGCCTCTCTCCCCTGCGCGAAGCATGCTCGTGCGGCCGTCCACCCCGCGACAAACGTCACGAGCCCTACCTATCTAAGCGATGATACCCATCGGGAGCGATTCCGAAACCTGGGCTACTCGCTTGCTGAAGGATGACCGCTTTGCCCCCTCAGGCGGCCCCTAACGGGAGCAGACCGGCCACTCCCCCGATTCCCCGCTCGCAAACATGGTGGCGGCGATCTGTGCCTGCTGGGTCGGGTCCCAGATGTCCGTGCCCCCATGGCCGCTGAAGGTCGAGGGAAGGAACTGGAAGAGCCCCTCGTACGGTCCCGACCCGTTGTACGCGTTGGGGTTGAGGCCGGACTCGCACTCGGCGGTCGAGATCAGCCAACTCGGGGCGACCCCTGCCGCCTGCGCAGCCGCGGTGATGATCGACTGGATGTCCCCACCCGAGTAGGTGGTGCCCGTCGACTCCGGCGCGGGTGTCGGGGTCGAGGCCTGCGGGGGGATGGGCACGCTCACCACGGGCAACGCTGAGGGGACCACCGCGGTGGCCGTGAAGGTCGATGCGGCGGTCGAGGTGGGGATCGATGGCGGCGAGCCGGCGGTTGTCGGTGATGCCGACGAGGGGGCGGTTTCAGACGCCGATGACGCGGCCACCGCGGCGGACGCCGATGCCAGATCGTGCGTCACTGCGAACGCGTCAACTCGGGGCTTGCCATTCTCCGGCTGCGACTGCAGCGCAGTGAGGACGATGAGACCCGTGAGAGCGAGGCCCACGAAGGCGACGCCGCACGTACGCAAACGACCGCGTGTAATCAGACGACGCATCAGGTGCAATCTCCGGCTGTCGATGCCTCGTGCCACACCCGGCTCAATCGCTCGGTCAAGGGCAGGCGACGATGCACCTGGACTTCAGTTCCACCGCGTACAAAGGGACGGTGGGCCGCGGACCGGCGAGAGATCTGGCTCTCACCGTCGCTGTCTTGTGGACCTGGGCAATCCGCGACGAGGGGACCCTACCACGTCGCCGCCGAGCGGCGCAACCTTCGTCACAACTTCGCATACGAATCGGCCCTTCCCCCCGATCTTGGCGCCCGGCTGCGCTATCCGACGGTTCGTGTCAAGCTTGTCACCCCGTGTGGGGATCGACGCGACGGCGGCCAATCTGCCCGCCCAGCAAGGGGTTTCTGCTTCTCCTGATCAGTCCGCAGCGGTGTCCAGCCGGGCACGAGCCGGATCACGTGTCTCCTCGATGCGTTCCCTTGGCTGCGTCGCGGCGAAGCGATGGGGTGACGCCCGGCCGCTGCATTCCATTGGCAGCATCGCCCCGGCGCGGGGGTGTGACGTCGGGCTTGCGCCCGCTCAGGCGGCGCAGGATGGGTTCGCAATCACCGAGCTCCACGCCGATCCAGTGACGGTGCATCCGCTCCGCCACGGCGTACGTGGTCCCGGAACCGCCGAACGGATCCAGCACCACGTCACCCGGCTGGGAGGCGATCTCCAGAACCCTCTCCAGCAGCTTCTCGGAGAGCTCGTTCGCCGCCCGCCGCTTGGTGGTCCGGTGACGCACGGGGGAGATGTCGTACCAGACATCGGAGAGATTGATGCCGTCCGGGTGCAGCTTGTCGCGATGGCCACCGTAGTCCTTGATGTCACCGCCACAATGACGGCAGACAGGCACCGGGATGCGCGGGCGTGAGAAGCGGGCGGGGCGACCCTTCGAGTAGTAGAGCAGGCTGTAGTGCGCGGGATGGAGGCGGCCCGCGATGGGCAGGCTGTACTTGATGTCGATGGCGATCCAGTGGCGGAAGAGCAGTCCCGCCTCATTGAGCACGTGCCCCGCCTCGACATTCCAGCGGGGCAGGTTGAAGACGAAGAGTGAGCCGCCCGGCCTCAGCAGGCGCACTCCCTCCAGCAGCCAGGCGCGCATCCACGCCAAGTAATCCGCGGTGCCCAGCCGGTCGGTGACACCGTCCCCGTAGTCCTTCGCAAGATTGAAAGGTGGATCGGCGAACCAGAGATCCACGGATGCGTCCGCCAGCGCGGGCAGGAGCTCCATGCAGTCGCAGTGGTAGAGGCTGCCGAGATCCGTCCGCAGTACGCAGCTCTGCGCGAGAGACCAGGCGGGCGCGAGATCGGACACCGGATGCGTGGGAGCCGTGAGGTCAGTCGCCCAGGTCGTTGTTGAGAGCGTCGACGACCGTCTCCACCGCCCCGACAAAGCCGGGGGACGCCACGTCGATGCCGGCGCAGGCGCAGGCCAGGATCATCCGCTCGACGGCGCTCAGAGCCCCCTTCAGCGCTCCCTCGAGCTCGGGATCGTCGGACAGCTCACTGAGTAGAGAGCCGCCCAGGTAGGCACCGGGATGGTCCGGGTCGGGGGGCCCCAGCTCCACCGAGATCCCGTAGCACGGCAGATCGATCCTCATCGCCTCAGCTCCTGCACTCGACCACTCGGCCGGGGGTGCCGGCGGCGGAAGTATGGCCGACCCCCGGGCCGGCACGCCGCCGGCGGACTGGGGGAGCAGCCGCGGCCAGGCCCCGCATACTGGCGCCCGCGGGGATGGCCGGCGACGGCGTCCAGTTGAGGAGGCGGCGTGGTGCGAGTTGGCAGGAGGCGCGGCGGGGCGATCCTAGTCTGGCTGACACTGCTGGCCATGAGCGGCTGCGCGTCTGCAGCGCCCGCACTCTCGCCGCACCCCCGGTCCACGGTGGCGCCCGCCTCCGGCAGCTCGTCTCCGACCGGCGAGCCCGCATCCGCGACGCCGGCCACGGCGACCACCACCACCGCCACGGCCACGGCCGGGGGCGGAGAGACCCTGGTGGTCGAGCCCGATCAGGGGATGGGCGCCGTCTACCAGGCCATCACCGGCGCCCGCCACTCCCTCGACCTGGTGATGTACGAGCTGGAGGACACCAACGCCGTCAACGATCTGATCCAGGCGAAGGACCGTGGCGTCGCCGTCCGCGTCATCCTCGACCAGGCCTACGCCAAGAGCCAGAATGGGAGCGCCTACGCGACCCTCGCCGCACACGGTGTCGACGTCCACTGGTCATCGACCCACGTGGACATCACCCACCAGAAGACATTGATTGTCGACGCCGATGAGGCGCTCGTCATGACCGGCAACATGACCTCGCAGTACTACTCCTCCACCCGCGACTTCATCCTCGCCGACACCGACGTGCGCGACGTGGCCGCGATCGAGGCGGTATTCGACGGCGACTTCTCGAACACCTCGGTCCAACCCTCGCCGGGCGACGACCTGGTCTGGAGCCCGGGTTCGGCGGCCGCCCTGGTGACGCTGATCCAGGGCGCCAAGAAGGAGCTGCTCGTCGAGAATGAGGAGATGTCCGACCAGGAGATCCTCGGGGCGCTGGAGGCGGCGGCGCAGCGCGGTGTCGATGTGCAG
>PLNE01000172.1 GCA_003141695.1 Candidatus Dormiibacterota bacterium | reverse complement strand
ATCAACGTCAGCGATTCGATCCTGACCCTGGCATTCGCCTACCTCATCCTCGTGCTCCCGTACTGCTACCGCGCCCTCGACGCGGGTCTCTCCGCCGTCGACATCCGCACCCTCTCGGAAGCGGCACGCAGCCTGGGCGCGAGCTGGGGGACGGTGATGTGGCGGATCATCGTGCCCAACATGTCGAGCGCGGTCTCCAACGCGTGCCTGCTCTGCGTGGCGGTGGTGCTCGGGGAGTTCACCGTCGCCAACCTTCTCAACTTCGAGAACCTGCAGGTGGCCATCTCCATCCTGGGCACCGGCAACGCAAGGGACTCGATCGCGCTGGCGGTCCTGTCGCTCGTCATCGTGTTCTTCTTCCTGCTCCTCCTGTCGTTCCTCGGTCGGTTCCTCTCACGCCGCCGCGGCGGCGCGGCGAGGGCCTGAGATGGGCGCGCTCGACACCCGTCCGCTCGGCACATCGTGGGGCGGCTCGCGTGCAGCCGCCGAGGTGAGGCTCGAGGACCTGCGCCGAATGTACGGATCGACCACCGCGCTCGACGGTCTCAGCATCACCATCGAAGCCGGGGAGCTCGTCGCCCTCCTGGGACCCTCGGGGTGTGGCAAGACAACGGCCCTGCGCCTCGTCGCCGGACTCGAGGAAGCCGACGGTGGCCGCGTTGTGATCGATGGCCGGGACGTGACCCATCTGCCCACCAGCCGGCGCGACAGCGGCATGGTGTTCCAGGCGTACTCGCTGTTCCCGCACATGACAGCCCGGGAGAACGTCGCCTTCGGACTGCGCATGCGCAAGGTCGGGGTCGCCGAGCGCCGCCAGCGCGCCGGGGAGATGCTCGAGCTGGTGGGGCTGAGCACCCAGGCGGATCGCTACGCGCACCAGCTCTCCGGTGGGCAGCAGCAGCGGGTGGCGCTGGCGCGTGCGCTCGCCATCCGGCCGTCCGTCCTGCTCCTCGACGAACCCCTCTCCGCCCTCGACGCCCGGGTTCGCAGCCAGCTCCGGGACGAGATCCGCCGCGTCCAGCGCGAGGTCGGAATCACCACCCTCTTCGTCACCCACGACCAGGAGGAGGCGCTCGCCATCGCCGACCGGGTCGGCGTCATGCGCGCCGGCCGGCTGGAGCAGATGGGACCGCCCACCACCATCTACTCCCAGCCGGCGACGCCCTTCGTGGCCGAATTCGTCGGCCTCACCAACCGCCTGGCCGGAGTGGTGACCGGTGGGGCCGTCGACGTCCGCGGCATCCGCCTGCCTCTCATCGCCACGGACACGCCGGACGGCCCCGCGGTGGCCCTGGTGCGGCCGGAAGCGATGTCACTGGCGCCGGCGATCGACAGCTCCAACGGACCGCTCTCGGGGACGGTGATCGCCGTCTCCTTTCTCGGCGCGGTGAGCAGGCTGACGGTCGACCTGGGCGATACCACCGTGCTGGTCCAGATCCCCACCGCCGATGCCGCCGCCCACCCGGGCGGATCGCGGGTCCGCATCGCGCTGCGCCAGGACCCGGTCCTGGTCACCCGGGAAGACGCTCAGGGGAGGCGATAGCTCGATGCCACTCACCCACCGTCAGACCCTCGGCCCGGGCGACGTCCTGAGCACCGGCACGCAGGCTCCGTACCGGGCGGTCGCGCCCGGCCCGGGGGAGGAGCACGTGATCCGCACCGAACTGCTGGGGGCGGCGGGGGCGGGGGCGGGGCCGATCGGCGACGGCCGAGCTCTTCCGGCGGGTGAGCGGAGAGCGATCGCCTGCGTCGCCCACATGACCGACCTGCACGTCGGTGACGTCCAGTCGCCGGCCCGCTTCGAGTTCATCAACCGCGAGTTTCGCGACCCCCGGTTCGCCGAGCTGATCCCGATGCAGCGCCCCCAGGAGGCCCTGACCCCGCACGCCCTGGCTGCGCTCGTGCGCACCCTGAACGGCGGTCTGGCCGGCCCCATCACCGGGGCGGCACCCGAGCTGGTTCTGACCGGGGGCGACGCGATCGACAACGGCCAGCACAACGAGGTGCACACCCTCCTCCGGCTGCTGGACGGAGGCCGCGTCGATCCGAACTCGGGCGCGCCGGACTATGAGGGGGTGCAGTCGGTCGATTGGCCCGACGACTTCTTCTGGGTGCCCGACGGCAGGCCGGGGACGCCTGACATGTTTGCGCGCGACTTCGGCTACCCGGTGCTGCCCGGACTGCTCCAGCGGGCCCTGTTGCCCTTCGAGGCACCCGGCCTTCGGCTGCCCTGGCTCGGCTGCCACGGCAACCACGACTCGCTCTGCCAGGGCGTCGGGCAGATGACGCCGGGTCTCCAGGAGGCGCTCGTCGCCCGGCGCAAGCCGATCGCGTTGCCCGACGGATTCGACCGGGAGCAGGCCCACGACACCTTCGTCCACCAGCCCGAGACCTTCCTTGCCGGCCCCACGGTCAACGTCACCCCGGACGCCGAGCGGCGGCACTGCAGCATCGGGGAGTACGTCTGCGCGCACGGTGGCGGGACGGCACCACGGAACCACGGATTCGACGAGCGGAACCGCCGGGAGCTCACCGCCTTCCACGTCCACGACACGGCGCCGGTCAGGTTCATCGTGCTAGACACCGCCTGCCCGGGCGGATCAGCCGACCTCTGCATGGACGAAGCACAACTCGGCTGGCTCGAGGATCGCCTCGCCGAGGTGCACTCCTCCTACCGCACCGCCGACGGTCCGCGGGTGCAGACGGGGGCGGAGGACCGCCTCGTGGTCGTCGTCTCGCACCACGGGTCGTACGGTCCGCTGAGCACCCGCCCGCATGCGGACGGCACGATCCCCGGAGCCGGGGCCCGGCTGCTGTCCACCCTTCTCCGCTTCGACAACGTCGTCCTCTGGCTCAACGGGCACACCCACATCCACGCCGTCCACGCCCGCTCCGCACCGCGCGGCGAGGGGCACGGTCTGTGGGAGGTCACCACCGCGTCGCTGGTGGACTGGCCGTGCCAGGCCCGGCTGGTCGAGCTCTTCGACGCCGGTGGTGGGGTGCTGGGCATCGCCAGCACGATGATCGACCACGACGGGCCGGCCGAGGCAGAGCACGCTGAGACGACCCTGGAGATGGCTGCCCTCCATCGCGAGCTCGCCGCCAACTTCCCGATGGCGGGGTTCGGGTCGGCGCTCGAGGGGACCCGCCTGGACCGCAATGCGATCATGCTGAGACCCATGGGGTTTGCCCTTCCCTAGTGCCACCGGCATGGCCCGAGGTCACGGGCTCGCCCGGGCAGACCTAAGAGCTTGCTGGAGGCGTGGCAGATGAAGGCTGTGGTGTACGACCGTCTGGGCGCGGCCGAGGACGTGCTGCGGGTCGTCGATCTCCCCCGGCCGGAGCCGGGGCCCGGCGAGGTGCGGGTGCGGGTCAGCTTCTCCGGGGTCAACCCCACGGACTGGAAGTCGCGGAGCGGGGCCACGGCCAGGCAGGTCGATGAGTTCCAGATCCCCCACCACGACGGTTCCGGGGTGATCGACGCCGTGGGACCGGGGGTCGACGAGGACCGGGTGGGGCAGCGCGTCTGGGTCTGGATGGCCGCTGCCGGCAGCCGGTGGGGCACCGCGGCGGAGTGGACGGTGGTCTCCGACCAGCAGGCGGTGGGGTTGCCCGCGGATGCGTCGCTGGAGCTGGGCGCCAGCCTCGGCGTGCCCGCGGTGACCGCCCACCGCTGCCTCTTCGCCGACGGCGACGTGGCCGGCCGCACCGTCCTGGTGGCAGGCGGCGCCGGCGCGGTCGGGCACTTCGCGATCCAGCTGGCCCACCATCGGGGTGCCCGGGTGGTCACGACGGTCAGCAGCGCCGCCAAGGCCGAGCTGGCCCGGGCGGCCGGAGCCGACCTGGTGGTCAACTACCGGGAACCGGACGTCCTGGAGAAGATCCGGGCCTACGCGGAGCGGGTCGACCGGGTGGTGGAGGTCAACCTGGCGGCCAACCTCGCCCTCGATCTCGGCCTCTCGGGCCCGGGCACGGTGGTGTCGGTGTACGCGGCCGACACCGCCGATCCCGAGCTGCCGCTCCGGGCCTGCATGGGTGCCAACGTCGTGTTCCGGTTCGTCCTGCTCTACGGCGTGCCGATCGCCGACCTCCTGCGCGGGGTCACCGACGTCAGCGCCGCGCTGGAGGCGGGGGCGCTCACCGAGCTGCCGGTGCATCGCTTCCCGCTCGAGGAATGCGCCGCGGCCCACGACGCGGTCCAGAGCGGGGCGGTGGGCAAGGTGCTGCTCGACGTCGGCTAGCAGCCTGTCCCGTCCGGGCCCGCGAGGGGAGGCTCTGGCCCGTCAGGGTTCCGTAAGGGGGAATCCCCGAAACTCCCGTCAGATGCCCACCCGCGCCGCCGCCGCCGTGCTCGCTGCGCCCGCCGATCTGGACGCCCCCTCCTCCGCGACCACCCGGAGGGCCCAGCGTGCGCCCCGGCGCTGGGGGCTGCGCCCGAGCGACGTCATCCTGATCTTCGCCGCCAATGCCCTCCTCATCGTGGGGATGTGGGTTCGCCACGGGCAGTTCCCCAATCTGACGCACCCGGCGGCGGTGCTGACCGGCGCCGGTCAGGTCGCCGCCCTGCTGGGCACCTACTGCGCGCTGGTGCAGCTGGTGCTGATGTCGCGCAGCCCGTGGCTGGACAACCTCTTCGGGATCGATCGCATCAGCGGCTGGCACCGCTGGCTCGGTTTCGCCACGGTCTGCCTGATCTGCGGTCATGTCGTCCTCACCACCGCCGGTTACGCGATGGCCGATGGCCGCTCCTTCGCGACCCAGACCTGGGTCTTCCTCACCACCTACCCGTACATGCTGATGGCCTACGTCGCGGCAGCCCTGTTCATCGTCATCGCGGTGACCTCGGTGCGAGCCGCGCGGCGTCGCGTCTCCCACCAGACCTGGCACTTCATCCATCTCTACGTCTACCTGGCGATCGCGCTCGGCTTTGCGCATCAGCTCACGGCGGGCACCGACTTCGCCGGCGACCCCTGGGCGGTCGGATACTGGCTGGCGCTCTACACCGCCGCAGCCGCGCTGGTCATCGCATTCCGGCTGGCGATCCCCATGCGGATGGCGTGGCGCCACCGCCTGCGGGTGCACCACCTGGTCGCGGAGTCTCCGAACGTCGTCTCCATCTACATCACTGGTCGCGACCTCGGCGAGCTACCGATGCGCGCCGGCCAGTTCTTCAAGTTCCGCTTCGTCACCCGCGAGCTGTGGTGGCGCGTCCACCCCTTCTCGCTCTCGGCGGCGCCGAACGGCAAGTACCTCCGCATCACCGTCAAGCAGGTCGGTGACTTCACCCGCTCGCTGACCAGCCTTCGCCCCGGCACCCCAGTGATCCTGGAGGGCCCGCACGGAGCCTTCACCTCGATCCGGCGCCGGCGGCCACGGGCGCTACTCATCGCCGGGGGGATCGGCATCACCCCGCTCCGGGCGCTGATCGAGGAGATGCCGCAGCGCAAGAATTCGATCGCCCTCCTCTACCGGGCCCATTCCTGGGATGACGTCGTCTTCAAGGCGGAGCTGGACCAGCTGGTCGCAGCCCGCGGGGGCGTCATCCACTACATCGTTGGGCAACGCGGGCAGGAGGTCCACCCCCAGCCGTTCTCACCGCGGTTCCTGGCCGCGTCCGTGCCCGACCTCCGGGATCGCGACGTCTTCGTCTGCGGGCCGCGGGAGATGGTCGACGCCGTCATCACCAGCCTGCGCGCGCTCCGCGTCCCCGCCGCGCAAGTCCACTGCGAACGCTTTGCGTTCCTCACCTGAGTGCCCCCTGCAATGCCGATCCGCGCCGCCGTCACCCTGGCCGCCACCGCGATAGGGGTCGTCCTGCTCTTCAGCTTCCGGACCCCACCTGCGGCGCCGATCGCCACCCTGGCGCCATCCTCCACCTCGTCATCCAGCTCAGTGCCCAGCCCCACGGCCACACCCTCGGCCGCACCGCCTTCGGGCGGCGCCTCGCCGACCCCGACCGCCACCACGACCGCGACTCCCACCCCGAAGCCGACGGCGAGCGGGCTGAAGTCGGGTTCGTTCACGGGGCAGACCTACGCGAACCCGTACGGGAACGTTCAGGTACAGGTGGTGATCTCGGGCGGCAAGATCACCGACGTCAAGACCATCCAGTACCCCAATGGCCATCAGCAGTCCGTGTTCATCAACTCCCAGGCTCTTCCACTGCTCCGCGAGGAGGTTCTCCAGGCCCAGAGCGCGAAGATCAACATCATTGGTGGCGCCACCTTCACCAGCGAGGGCTACGCCCAGTCGGTCCAGTCGGCATTGGATCTGGCGCGTGCCTGACGCCGGTGCGGCGGAGCGGCGGACGGTGCGGGTGGAGCCGGTCATGGGGACGATGGTCACCATCGACGTGCGCGACCCCCACCCGAGGGAGCCGGCGGTCGAGGCGGCCGTCAACGCGGCCATCGCCTGGCTGCACGAGGTGGATGCCACCTTCAGCACCTACCGCACCGGCAGCGAGATCAGCCGCATGGGGCGCGGCGAGCTGAAGGAGAGCGAGTGCTCTCCAGAGGTTCGCGAGGTGCTGGGACTGTGCGCTGAGGTCGCGCGCAGGAGCGGGGGCTGTTTCGACATCCACAGCGGAGGCCGGCTCGATCCCTCGGGCCTGGTGAAGGGCTGGTCGGTGCAGCGCGCAGCGGAGCTGCTGCGAGCGGCCGGTGCCCGCAGCTACTTCGTCGGCGCGGGGGGCGACATCGTGACCCGGGGGGAGGCCGCTCCCGGCGAGCGCTGGAGGGTCGGCATCCGCCACCCCGAGATCGCCGACCAGGTCGCCATGGTGCTGGAGGCCGGTGACCTGGCGATCGCCACCAGCGGGGCCTATGAGCGCGGCGACCACATCCTCGACCCGCGCACCGGGCGAGCCCCGTGTGGGCTGCTCAGCATGACCGTGGTCGGCCCCAGCCTCACCTACGCCGACGCCTTCGCCACCGCGGCGTTCGTGATGGGTGAGCAGGGGCTGCACTGGATCGCGGGGATGAACGGATACGAGGCGCTGGCGATCACGCCGGACCGCAGGACGGTGTGGACGCCGGGGATGGACGCCCTGCTGGTGCGCGACATTGCACCGGCAATGTGACATCGGGCCCCCGGATTCCCCACAGCAGGGCGACAGACACCACGCCACATCGCATGCAATTCGCCGCGCCTGGCGCGTTGATGGACGCCCGCCTATACTCGGCTGACGGTACCAGGGGCTCCCCCGCTCGGGAGCGGTGACCGCGGTCCCCGCTCCTTGTCTTGTCGCCCCTGTGGTGGCGCGGCAGATGCGAGGGAAGTGGGAGCGCTCAGGACGATGTCCAGCTGGACTCCACCGGCGGATGGGTCCTGATGTCCACGCGCAAGCAGGTGGCCCTGCTCGCCCTCTGGGCAGCTTTCCTGGCGATGGTGGTGCTCATCTACGTGGACATCCGAGACCAGCCGCCCTCCCCACCCCAGGCCAGCCTGGGGACGTTGACCCTGGCGGTGCTCAACACCGAGAGCGGGACCGGCGCGCCCCAAGACCAGATCTCGCTCAGCACCGCCCACCCGGCGCTGGTCGGCACCGGCCAGGTGACCTGGTGGGACGCGGCCGGCGGCGAGCACGTCACCCCGCTTCCCGACGACGGCCAGGGCATCGTGCTCAACCTCTTCTACGGCAAGGACTTCAGCAACTTCACGACCGACAACGGGATCCCAACCAGCACCCTGCTCCTGGTGCTGGTGCCAACCCTCATCATCGTGATGGTCATCGTCATCCTCTACTGGCGCCAGGGGGGGGGCGGGCCGGTGGGGCTGCTGCGCTCCCGGACCAGGGCGGTCGCCGGTGACCAGCCGCTCAGCACCTTCGCGGACGTCGCCGGGTGCGACGACGCCAAGCTCGAGATGGGCGAGCTGGTCTCCTTCCTCCGGGACCCCGACCGCTACCGCGAGCTGGGGGCCCGGGTGCCCAAGGGAGTGCTCCTGGTGGGGCCGCCCGGAACCGGCAAGACCCTGCTGGCCCGGGCGGTGGCGGGCGAGGCGGACTGCGCCTTCCTCTCCGTCTCCGGGTCGGAGTTCGTGGAGATGTTCGTGGGGGTCGGCGCCGCCCGGGTGCGCGATCTCTTCAAGAGGGCGAGGAAGTCCGCCCCGTGCATCGTCTTCGTGGACGAGATCGACGCCGTGGGCCGGCGCCGGGGCGGCGCCGGGGTCAACCTCGGCCACGAGGAGCGCGAGCAGACGCTCAACCAGCTACTCGTCGAGCTGGACGGCTTTGACCAGGGGGCGCGGATCGTCGTCATCGGCGCCACCAACCGCGCCGACGTGCTCGACGAGGCGCTGCTCCGACCGGGGAGATTCGACCGCCAGGTGACGGTCGACGCGCCCGACGTCACCGGTCGCGAGGCGATCCTCGCTGTCCACGCCCGGTGCAAGCCCCTCGCGGCGGACGCCGACCTCCGTCTCCTCGCCCGGCGGACGCCGGGCTTCACCGGGGCCGACCTGGCCAACCTGATCAACGAGGCGGCGCTCCTCGCCGCCCGCGAGCAGCTGCCGGTGATCGGGATGGCCCAGCTGGAGGCGGCCGTTGACCGGGTGCTCGCCGGGCCCGAGCGGCGGGGGCGCCTGCTCAGCCTGGAGGAGAGGCGCACCGTCGCCTACCACGAG
Organism: Candidatus Dormiibacterota bacterium; assembly: GCA_003141695.1. Lineage (GTDB taxonomy): Bacteria > Chloroflexota > Dormibacteria > Aeolococcales > Aeolococcaceae > Changshengia. The sequence goes on along the minus strand of PLNE01000172.1, from coordinate 38,169 downwards.
ATGGGGCACGCCCTCGTCCTCACCTCCCTGCCCGGGACCGACCCGGTCCGCCGGGTCAGCATCGTCGGCCGAGGGCGCTCACTGGGCTGGACCCTCACCGTGCCAGAGGTCGACCGGGCGCTCGGCTCCAAGTCGCAGCTCCGCAACCGCCTCGCCGGCCTGCTCGGAGGGCGGGTCGCGGAAGAGATCGTCCTCGGGCAGGAGGACATCACGACCGGGGGCGCGGACGACCTCCTCAAGGCGACCCAGCTGGCCCGCCAGATGGTCACCGAGCTGGGGATGTCGGGGCTCGGCGTCCGCGTGGTCGAGGCAGGCGAGATGGGGCTGGCCCGCACCCATTCGGATGAATTGGGCCGCCGGGTCGACGACGAGGTCAACCGGCTCCTCGACGAGGCGCTGGGCCGGGCCCGGGCGATCCTCGCGGCCCGCAGGGAGCTGCTCGACGCCCTGGCGGCGCGGCTCCTGGAGGTGGAGACGATGAGCGGGGCCGAGCTCGCCGCGATCGTCTCCTCCAACCCCAGCGTGGAGCTGCAGGGGGTGGCCGTCCCCCGTGCAGCCATCAGGACGGGGGTACCGGTGGCCACCCCGGCCCGACTCCCGGTCGCGGTCGCCCGCCGGCCGGCGGGCGCCGGGGCACGGAGGGGGGCGGCCGCCGCCACCGTCCCGCCCCCGTGGCTGCGGACGCTGCTCCGCGCCGTGACGGGTCCCCGCGGGGGGCGGCCGCGGCCCGGCGGGCTGTCCGGCTAGCGGGCTCGGCCACGGGGCGAGGCCGGCGCCCCACCGCGGCTTGACACTCCCTGAGGGAATCATCAAGATGTGGGGTCAGCCGCCGGCACGACCCACTACATCTTGAACCCGGGCGGCGCCTTCTCCTTCGCTGAGGCCCGTCCCCTCGGGGGTCGGGCCTCTCCTATTGCAGGCGCCCCGTGGGCACGTCAGGCGGGGTGCCGGGCCTCCCCCCGGGAGAGGGTCCGTGCCTCGAAGTCACGGCGTCCACACCGGCGGGGAGCCGTCGAGGTCGAGGTCGGTCGTGACCTGCTTCGGTTGCGCCACCGGCGTCGTCGCGGCGTCCTTGACGTACCAGAGCTCGAGGTAGCCGTCGCCTGCCTCAGGAGCCTCGTAGAGCAGGTCGGTGCCGTCCGTGGACCACGTGGGCGACGCCGCCATGGTGCCGGTGACAATGCGGTCGAGCGGCCCGAGGGTGCCGGTCGCAGCGTCGAAGCTCGCCACCACCAGGTCGGACTCGGTGCTGCTCGGCGCCCCGTTCACGACGGGGGTGCAGACCATGGCGATCTCGGTCTGCGCCGCGTTGAGGGCGGGCTGGGCGCAGTCGTCACCCGGCTGGGTGAGCGGGGTGCCATCGCCCTTACCGTTGGGATTGGGCGTGGGGTCCGTGCGGATCTGGCTGACCTCGTCGCCCGGGCCCGCGCCGGGGACCGGCGTGCTCACCTCGCTGTTGTCGGTGGCGGCCTCGTAGTCGACGTAGATCAGCCCTCCGCCGAGCAGCGGCACCGGGCTGATGTCGCCGCCGGTGTAGTAGTTGGCCCAGCTCTGCTGGGTGATGCCGGAGCTGTTTTGGACGTTGGTCCGGGTGATCTGGTTGCCGAGCGTGGTCTCCCAGATCGAGAGGTCCACCTGGAGCCCGTTGTTGGGGTCGTCGAGGCCGCCTTTGGGCCAGTCGTAGGCGAAGTAGAGGGTGTTGCCCGGGCCCACCGCCGGGTAGTAGATCCAGTCGTCCGCCCCGAGCGCAGTGGCGGTGACCTTCCCGGAGTCGTGGCTGAGCTGAGCCTCGACCCGGCCGTTCGGGTCGAGCTCGTAGAGGTCGGAGTAGTAGTTGGCGGTGACCTTGATCGCAAGCAGACCCACGCCGGGGAGGAGCACCGGCTGCGTCCAGCCCCGGCCCTCGGCCTGGAGCTGCGTGATGTGGGTCCCCGTCATGGCAAATAGACCCCCGTCATCAGCGAAGTAGACCGTCCCCGGGAGCGGGAGCTTGACGTTGGTATGGGTCGGCCGCTGGGTGGCCGGGGCGAAGGCGGTGGCGTCGCCACTCGCCAGGTAACGGTTGACACCGGCACCGAATGCCGCCATCAGGACGAGGAGGACGAGCCAGGTCAGCAGGCGGCGGGAGCGGCTCATGTGGCCGGGAAGTAACGGTGGACCAGGGCGCGGATGGCGCTCATGTCGGGCACCGAGATGTCCTGACCCCCGGGCCCGTTGGGGTCATCGGTGTACAGAGGGGGGGCGATGTAGACGTGCTGGATGCTCCCCGACTCGATGTCCTTGCTGATCCCGAGCAGCAGGGAGAACTGGGTCAGCGGGACATCGGTGAGCACCTCGCCGCTCAGCGCGGAGGCGAGGTTGTTGATGTCACCCAGGCTCAACTGGGAGAGCTTCTGGCGTAGGGCGACGAGCACCTGCTGCTGGCGCACGTTGCGGCCGATATCCTCGGAGAGGTCATCGTGGCGCGAGCGCACGTACTCCAGGGCCTCCAGCCCGCCCATGTGCTGCGCCCCGGGGAGGACCGCCACCCGGTCGGCGGCGTTCGGGTTGGTGCTGCCGGCGACGTCGTACGGGTAGTTGTCATCCATCACCGGATGGCTGGCCACGATGTCGATGCCCCCCACCTCATCGATCAGATTGATCAGCCCCTGCAGCCCGATCCAGACGTAGTGGTCGACCTGGACCTGGAAGTCCTGCTCGACGGTGGCGATCTCGGCGTCGATCCCACTGGTGCCGCCGCCAGCGGGGCCGAACGCCTGGGAGACCTTGCCGGCGGTCAGCTGTTTCCCACTCGCCGAGTAGAGAGTGACCCAGAGGTCACGGGGGATGGAGAGCATGGTGACGGTGCCCGCGGTGGGATCGACGCGGACCAGGATCATCGACTGGGTGCAGCAGAAACCGGAGGTGCTCCCGGCGGTGGTGAACTTGCCGTCGTTGTCGGAACCCAAGAGCAGGACGGTGAAGGGCGCGCTGGACCCAGTCGCGGCTGCGGGCGTGGCGGTCGGGCTCCCCGGGAGAACGGTGGGCGCGGTCACCTGGATGGAGTGGCCGGTAGCTCCGACCGCGGCGGTGATCGTCGGCCAGAAGAAGCTCAGCGCGCCTACGACCCCCGAGAGGATGAATCCGAGCAGGACGAGGAGGATGCTGCGCACTCGCGGGATGCGAGGGTGCCGGCGCGGGGCGCGGCGCGACCGCGCGGACTCGGGGGAGCGACCCGGGCTCATGGTCGGTAGAACCTCCGTCTCGGGGCACCGGCCAGGCCGGCACGGTCCCGGGATGCAGCGACGCGGGCCACCTGAACGGCCCCTCGACTGAGACCGTCCCGCTCCCCGCCGGGCGGACCTCAACCCGGGCGATGATACCGGGAAGGTGGTGGAGACCGCCGATGGCAACTCCGTGGGCAGGGCAGGGGGCCGGGGGGGCCGTTCCGTGTACGGTCGAGCCGAGATGCGACGGGAGCGGATCGAGACGGACCAGGCGTTCTTCGCCGAGCGGCTCGCTGGGCGGGGTGCCGGGCTGGGACGCAGCCTGCCCCGGGCCCGGGCACTCGCTCCTCATCTGGGCGTCGATCTCGAACTTTGGCGCGCGCATCCCGAACGCGTCGTCACCGTGGTCGGCTCTAAGGGGAAGGGCACCGCGGCCACCTTCGCGTCGGCGGCTCTCGCAGGCGCGGGTCTGCGGGTCGGGACCCTGACCAGCCCCGGGATGCGCAGCAACCGGGAGCGGATCCGAGTGGACGGCAGGGCCATCTCCCGCCGCGACTATGAGGCCCTGATCGGCAAGGTGGCCGCGACCCTCGCCCGGGTATCGGATCTCCTCCCCGACGGCGGCTATCTCTCCCCGAGCGGCCTCTTCACCCTCAGCGCCCTCCGCCACTTCGCCGACCGCGGCTGCGACGCGGTGGTCCTCGAGGCGGGGATGGGCGGGGCGTCCGACGAGGTCTCCCTGGTCGCGCCCGGCGTGGTGGTGGTCACCCCCATCCTCTCCGAGCACCTCGGGGTGCTGGGTGACTCGGTGGCCGAGATCGCCGCCGAGAAGGCGGGCGTCATCACCGCTGCGACCCGCGACGTGGTGGCGGCCGCCCAGGAGGACCCGGGAGCCGAGAGGGCGGTGCTGCGCGCCGCGCGCCGCCACGGATCCAGGTGTCACCGGGCGGTGGGCGGCGATGACCGGCCCGGGCCGGCACCCGCTCCCGGGCTCGGCGGCCTCAATGCCCGCCTGGGAGTGGTCGCCGCCCTGCGCCTACTCGCGATGGCCGGCCGGCCGGAGCCGGCGCCCGAGGCGCTGGACGCATCCCTGGGGAGCGTCAGCCTTCCCGGCCGGCTGAGCCACCACCGGCGCGGCGAGCAGGAGTGGATCATCGACTGCGCCACCAACCCGGCCGCGGTCACCGCCGCCATCTCCCACGCCGCGGCGACGATCGGTTCCCCCACCGCCGTGCTCACCTTCACCCCCCACCACCGGGATCCGGCTCTGCTCCTCGCCGCCCTCCGCGGCCAGCCCGTGGTCCGGGTCCCGGGCGGGCCTTCCACCGGAGGCCCCGGTGGCGGCGCGGTGATGCGCCTCGAGGACGTCGACCTCGACACCCTCGGCCCGCGGGTGCTCGCCCTGGGCCCCGTCTACTTCGTGGGCGAGCTGCTGGCCACCCTGGACGTCGATTGCGAAAGGAGCTTCAGGACTTCCCAGCGCTGAGGTGGGAGGTGTCGTTCCAGAGCCAGATGGCGGGGTCCTCCCGCTCGTACCCGAGCACCGAGACCGCCGCCGCAGAGAGCGCCAGAGACTCCCCGGCGAGAGCGGGGAGGTCGCACCAGCGCGACGCCAGGATGCGCAGGAAGTGCCCGTGGGCAAAGAGGGCGAGATCCCCCGCCACCCCGCGGACCCGCTCGATCACGGAGTCGGCCCGGCGGCCGACGTCAGCGAGCGTCTCCCCGCCGGACACCCCGTCCTTCCAGATCACCCAACCCGGCCGGTCGGCGCGGATCTCGTCGGCGGTTCGCCCCTCGTAGGCTCCGTACGCCCACTCTTGGATGTTTGGGTCGGGGCGCGCCCCGGCCATCAGCCCGGCCAGCTCGCAGGTGCGGCGGGCCCGCTGGAGGGGGCTGTAGAGCACCTCGGCGAACTTCCACTGCGCCAGGCGCGGGCCGAGCAGGCGGGCCTGGGCCTCGCCCTCCGGATCGAGGGGGATGTCCGTCCGCCCGGTGTGACGGCCGGTCCGGCTCCATTCCGTCTCGCCGTGCCGGACCAGCACGACCCGTTGCGCGAGCGCTCCAATGCCCAGGCTGCCGGCGAGGCCCGGCTGGGGTCCGATCACCGGCTGGTGAGGTGCTTGCGTCCCGCGCCCGCACGGCGGTGCTTCCTCGGGGAGACGAGGAGGACGGCGCAGAGCAGGATCACCGCCCCGACGAAGGCGACCACGACGTCTTCGATGAGGCCGAGGAGACCGGCACCGCCGATCAGCGTGGGATCGACCTGATGAACGATCAGCCCCCCGATCACGGCCCCGGCGAGGCCGACGATGATGTCCATCAGGCAGCCCAGCCCTTTGCCCCGCACCAGGCGCCCCGCGAGGGCCCCCGCAATCAGCCCGATGAGGAGCCAGGTGAGGAGGTGGTGGCCGGCGAGCAACCCCGCCCAGACGGCGAGGGCCACGACGACCAGCGCGGCGAGGGCGACCAGTCCCGGCATCCCCACAACCGTACGACGTGGGAGGCCGGGCTCGCCGCGCCGGGCGCGCTGACGCCAGTCATACCGGTCGCGACCGTGAGACCGCTCGACGCCCGGGTGCCCTCGGCCCGGCACCGCGTAGGATGCCGGGCTGATGCACTTCCTCCTTGCGGCCAGCACGGCGGCGGCGGCGCCGACGAGCGGGCCTCAGTGCCTGAAGAACCCGCTGATCTGGGTCTGCCAGCAGATTCAGGACCACCTCGGCAGCGGCAACGCCCTGGGACCGCTGGTCCAGGACGTGCTCGACGGGATCACCGTCTTCCTGATCATCCTGATCGCGGGGCAGCTGCTGCGACGAGTGTTGGTCGCCGCGGTTGAGCGGCGGGCGGATCCGCAGGTCCACGCCCTGACCCGCAACGTCATGACTATCTTGACCTGGGCCTTCGCCGCGGCCGGCGGCCTGGTGACGGGGGGCGTGGACGTGCTCTGGGTGCTGACCTTCGGCGGCGTCTTCAGCCTGGCCATCGGCCTCGCCTTCCAGGACCTGCTCCGCAACATCCTGGCCGGGATCTTCATCCTCCTGGAGAAGCCCTTCCGGATCGGCGACCACGTGGCCATCGGGGACTGCGAGGGAACGGTGCAGACCATCGCCCTGCGGACGACAGCGCTCCGGACCGGGGACGGGCGTCTCGCGGTGATGCCCAACCTGACCGTCTTCACGAGCGTCATCCTCAACTCGACGGCGTTCGACCAGCGGCGGTACAGCGTGACCGTTCCGGTCGAACCCGGGACCGATCTGCCGCAACTGATGAAGGCGGCAGACGGCGCACTGGCGGCGGTCCCCGGCATCGCGAGCGATCCGCCGCCGAGTGTCCAGCCACGGGTGGAGCCGGATGGGCGGCGGGTGGTCGTGGTCAGCTTCTGGGTCGACTACCGCGCCCACGATCCCGACAAGATGAGCGGCGAGCTGCTATCGCGGATCTGGGGCGGCTCCGCCGGGAGGGCCGGCGGAGCTGCGAGAGGGTGAGCCCGACCGGGCCGGGGCGCTGACGGCGGCCTGCATCCAGGATCGAGCGTCGTCTCCGAGGCGGGAGAGAGAGACCTTGGGGTGGCGCGCCCAGCGGGTCGCGCCACCCCCCACTCCAGGCCTGACTGACCGCCGGCACCCCCCCCAAGGGGCGTCGCGCCGGGACTCTCATGCTCCCCGCCTGAGGCGCCCCGGCACGTCAGATGGTAGCTGTGACGTGTACGTGGCGAATCACGCGTTTTGACACCGTGAAGCCCCATGGGGCCTGCCCGCCATGTTGTTGCGGAGGCTGCAGATGCGTGACCGGCCGTGGCCGGGACGCGACCAGCCGCAGTCAGTCGGCCTCGGGCGTCTCCGGCTCGGCGACGGCCGGCTCGGCCTCGGCGGCCTCGGCAGCGGTCTCCTCGGTCGTGGCCGCCCGCACCGGAGCCACCTTGACCACCACGTCATCGGGGTCGAGGTGGCCTGCCAGGGTCACGCCCTCGGGAAGCACGATGTCCCGGACGCGCACAGCGGCGTCCACCTCGGTCAGCCCACTGACGTCCACGGCCAGGTGATCGGGCAGGTTGCCGGGCAGCGCCTCGACGCGCAGGGTGGCGAGGACCTGCTGCAGGGTTCCCAGCTTGAGCTCGATGACCGCCGGAGCCTCCCCGATCGTCCGGACCGGGACGTCGACAGCCAGCCGCTCACGCAGGTTTACCGCGAAGAAGTCGGCGTGCAGCGGCCGCGCCGTGCGCGGGTCGATCTGGAAGTCGTGGAAGAGCACCTTGCGAGCTCGGGCACCATCAACGCTGAGATCGATGAGATGGGTGCGTCCGGCACGGTGCCACACCCGGACGATCTCCGCCGTGTCGGCGCAGATCGCCTGAGACGGCAGGTCGTGGCCGTACAGGACGGCCGGGACCTGGCCGTGGCGGCGCACGGCCTGGACGTGACGTCCACGCTCGGAACGAGTAACCGCGGTGAGAGTCAGATCTGCCACGAGGCCAGGACTCTAACCTGTCAGGCCGGTCCCGCGTCCCCCGCGAACGAGACGGGGGTGCCCGAGGCCTCCTCGAGCGCGGCCACGCGGGCCGCCATCGACGCCGCCAGGGTGACGGCCCGGTGAGCGTGGGGAACCCCGGCCCTCCACGCCACGTCGAGACCGGCGGCGCCGAGGTGGGCGCCGGCGAGCGCCCCGGCCAGGCTGACGGCGGCCCGCCGGCCTGTCCCCGCAGCCGCCTGGATGGCGGCTTCGATCTGCTCGGCACCGAGCACGGCGGTGATCGCCAGATGAAGGGCGGCACCCGGATCGTCGTCGCCCTCCGCAGCTGGGACGTCGCCGCCGATGCGGAGGCGCTCGAGGAGGGCGAAGGGGGCGTCCTCGAGGAGGGACTGGTACACCCGCACCACGGCGGTGGCCATGTCGAAGCGGGTGAGATCCGCGGTGAGCAGGGCTGCGGCCATGGCGGCGACCGCCGTCCCCTCGTCGGCCCCGGCGAGCGAGGCCACGCGGTAGGCGTCGCGGCGCACCCGAGGGCGATCGAGGGGTGCCAGCAGGCCAAAGGGCACGGCCCGCAGCAGCAGGCCGGCGGGCCCCGCCTGAGAGGAGCCGGCGAGGCCACGACGGCGGAGGTCGTCGGCGTCGAAACCCCCGACCGTGGCGATCGAATCGGCGACCTCGAGAAGGTCGCCCGCCGCGGCCGGCGCCTGAGCAGCCCGCTCACCCGCCAGCGCACCGAGGAACGCGGCCTCGATCCGAGCGCTGTAGGCGCTCCCCTGGTGGTCGGGGAGCTCGGGGGGCGCGGTTGTCTCCCGCCCCGCCTCGTCGCCGATCATGCCCGAACGGTATCCTGTCGAGCCATGGCAACGCTGGACCAGCTCCGCGCCGTCTCGTCGCCGCTGGTCACGGCCATCGTCAAGAGCGCCGGCCTCGCGCGCGGCGATCGCCACCCGCTCACCCCCGCCGCGGTGCGGGTGGAGAGGACGAGCACCCGGCGTGGTGGCGAGTCGGCGGATCAGACGGCGATCACGGTGTGGCTGGGCGAGGGGCCCTCGCTCCCGGTGCCCGGCGTCTCCCGCTCCCCCTGGAGAACGGCCGCGGGTGTGGGCATCACCCTGATCGGAGCGGCCGCGGTCGCCGCAGCCTCCACCCTGGCGGCGCAGCGAGAGCAGGACCGGCGGCGGCTGGCGGCCCGACCGGTGGCTGCGCTCCCGTCTTCCTCCTCCGCCCACCGCCCCGCCGGCGACTGACCCGTCCTCCGGTCAGCGGCGCAGCCAGCCCAGGAGCTCAAAGCCGGCCCTGCGCGGCGCCATGCCCAGCTCGCTGAGGGAGGCGCCATCGGTGACCAGGATGCCGCGGGAGACCGGGTTCATCGCCTCGCGCCAGGAGCGCACCACGCGCATCCGGAAGCGGTCCGTGCTGGGTAGCCCGGCAGGGATGGCGAGCAGCTCGGAGCGGTCGGGCACCGCCAGCAGCACGTCCCCCCCGGACCGCTCCGCGAACGCGGCGAGGACCTCGGCGACCAGGAGGACGCTCCCCTGGAAGAGGATGTCGCTGCCGAGCCTCCAGCCGTCGGCGGGGATGCGCTCCGCAGCGCGAATCCGCTCCGGGAGAGCGGAGAAACGATCCCGCGTGTTTGCATCGGCGTGGGCACGAGCTGATGCATCGTCCAGCCCCCCGGCGGCCAGGTCGGCTGCCGGGACCCCGCGCATCAGCGAGCCCGGCATGGTCTCGGCGATGAAGGCGACCATCTCCGCGCCGAGGGGCCGGGTGGTCAGCTCAGCCGCCCGGCTCAGGCCGTCGAGGTAGCCGGCCCCGCGGACGCACCAGAGGAGCTGGCTCGGGCTGACGTCGGCAGGGGACCTCGGGCTGAGCTGGCGCTCCGCCCGCCGTACGTAGTCGGCGATGAGGCTCGCGGCACGCTCCGGTGCGCGCTCGCAGGCATGGTGAAGCGGTCCGAGAAGGAGCGGGACGTCCACGCCGGCCCCCTTGAGGCGCAGGGCGAAGGCCGCCTCGTCGATCACGATCTCGACCCCCCGATAGCGCGACTGCAGCTGCAGCCGGATGCGCTCGGCGAACGCCTGGCGATCGGCCGGGGCGGGCATGGGGACAGTCTGCGGCAGCGGCGGCCGGCTGCGCGAGCCTCTCGACGTCCGGGGGAGGATGTCAGGCGCTCACCGCGCCGCGACGCTCCGCCCCGCTGCCTGCGCGCCCCCGCGCGGGGCGGGGAAGCGGGCGCAGGGCACCTCCGAGCACCGGAAAAGGCCGTGCCCAAAGCGTGACGAGGCGGCGGCAGAGCCATGGCGGTGGCTGCGCCACCGCGCCGGCAGAGCCACATTGCTCCGGGGATGGTGGGTCAACCGTCGAGATGCGAGGCACGGGCCGTGACGAATGAGGGGCAGAGAGACCACCCGCGGATCGGCGTCCTGACCCCGCTCGCGGCTGGCGGCTACTTCGGCGGGGTGATCGGGGGGATCGCCGCCGCCGCCGAGGCGCGAGGTGCCAGGCTGATCGCCATCCAGACCCTGGACCTGGGCTACGGGGGCGCTCATGCGGCCGCGGAAATGGCTGTGCCCCGGTTCGCCGTGCCCGCCGCATGGGAGCAGGTGGCCGGCTTCATCGTGGTGCTCAACGCCGTCGAACCGTGGTATCTGCGGGCCCTGCAGGAGGCCGGGAAGCCGGTGGTCCTGGTCAGCAGCGAGGTCGAGGGGTTCCCCTTCCCAGTGGTACGCCCCGACAACCGGAGCGGCATCATCGAGGCGGTCTCCCACCTGGTTGAGCACGGTCACCACCGCATCGCGTTCGCCGGGAGCCTCGTCCAATCGGACCTCAAGGAGCGGCTCGCGGCGTACCAGGAGGCCCTCCTGATGCACGGCATCGAGCCGGACCCCGGGCTGATCTTCGAGGCCGAGAGCAACGCGGCCGGCGGCGGCGAGCTGGCGGCACGGCGGATGCTGGCGGCGGGCCTGCCGTCCACCGCCGTCGTGGCCGCCACCGATTACAACGCCATCGACATCATGAGGGTGCTCAGCGAGACGGGGCTGTCACTCCCCGACGACCAGGCAATCACCGGTTTCGACGACGTCGAAGAGGCGGCCTCGACCCAGCCCACCCTCTCCACCGTCTGTCAGCGCTTCGAAGAGATGGGCAGGCTCGCGGCCGATCTTCTGTTGGAGATGGTCGGCGGTGGGGAGGTCGCGGGCGGTGTGCACCGGGTGCCGAGCCTCTTCCTGCCCCGCGAGTCCTGCGGCTGCGGCAGCGTCGGGCTGCTCGACCAGCCAAGCGAGCTCGCGATGGACCTGGAAACGGCACCACGGGAGAGGTTGAGATTCCGCCTGGCGCGCGGCCTGGTGGGGATGGAGCCTCTCACCGCCCCGCAGACCGCCGCCCTGGACCGGGCCGTGGAGCTTGTCGCCGGCTTCGCAGAGACCGAGACCCACTCCGGCCCCCCACATGAGGAGGCGTTCCGAGAGGTGGCCAGGGCGCTCCGGGCCGTGAGCCCGAGGTGGACGACCGCGACCGCTGCCGTCGCTTGCCTGCGCCAGTATGAGGCCGAGCTGGCGGAGACCGCCGGCCCCCGCCGGGACCCGGCGGAGCTCTACTCGGGCATGGTAGAGATGGTGGTGGAGTTCGGCGGCTCCCTGGCCAAGCAGGAGTCGCATGCCCGATACGCGCTGCACACGGCGATGGCCCAGGACCACGACCTGAGCATGTCCCTGGTGCGAGGGGCCGCTCAGGACCTGACCTCGCTCGGCTGGATCGCCCATACGCCGGCGCGGGCCGGGTGCATCGGGATGTGGTCGACCGGGGGAAAGACGCCGGCCCCAGAGGAGCGCCTGCTCACCATCGCCGGCTCGTACCTCCGGGACGGAGGACAGCTTGGGCTCCCGAATCAGGTCCGGAGCGAGGAATTCCCGCCCACCGCCCTGCTCGAGGACCTTGAGTGGGGCCCGGGGGAGTTCGCCATCGTGCTCCCCGCCAGGACCGCGAGCTCCGACTTCGGCCTGCTCGCCATGGTCACGTCGATCGACTTCATCAACTCCCCCATCCGCGATCGGTTCTTCGAGACAGGCGCTCTGCTGAGCCTCTCGGTGGAGCGCGAAGAGATGACCGAGAAGCTCCGCCGTTCCAATGCCGACCTGGCCACCTTCAGCCACGCCATGGCCCACGACCTCCGCAATCCCCTGGCGACCATATCGATGTGGGCATCGGTGGCCCGTGCCAGGGCCGGCCCGGGCGACGTCGCCGAAGCGATGCTGCGGATCGTGGACCAGATAGGGGAGGTCTCCGCATACGCCGGCGAGCTGGTCTCCGACCTGCTCCGCTATGCAGAGCTCGACGGCGGAGGCGGCCCCGGCAAGCCTGTCGACCTTAACCTGGCCGTCGAGCGTACCCTGGCGACCCTCGAATCAACGATCGTCGAGCACGGGGCCGTGGTCGAGACCGGCGACCTTCCCACGGTCCTCGGCAACTTCGCGGAGATGGAGCTGGTGCTTCAGAACCTCGTCGAGAACGCCATCAAGCACGGGGGCGCTCGCGCCCCCAGGATCCGCATCGACGCGCAGCCCCAGGACGGGGCGTGGACGGTGCGCTGCCGCGACAACGGCGAGGGCATTCCCGCCGACCTGCGCGAGCAGATCTTCGAGCCCTTTGTCCGCGGTGAGACCGGGGCGCCCGGAAGCGGGCTGGGGCTTGCCACCTGCCGCCGCATCGTGGAGGGACTGGGCGGTCGGATCTGGGTCGACGAGAGCGGGGCCGCGGGGACAACCTTTGCCCTCACCATCCCGGCGCGTTCCGAGAAGGGTCCCGACAGCACGCTGACCCCGACTTGGGAAGTGCCGCGCGCCTCCCCCCGGGGGATCGCCGCCTCCCCTCCCCCGGCCGCTGCCTGACCTTCCCGCGCTGGGCCGCGCCGCCGCGTGGCCGGACCGAGCCTCCCGGAACGGCCGCCCGGACCCCTCCGCGCCGGCTACTCGGTGGTGACGGCGCGGAGGACGTCCACCCGCGACGCACGGATCGCCGGAAAGATGGCGGCGACGATGCCGAAGAGGCCTGCGGCCACCGCGTAGAGGATGAGGTTGTTGCCCGGGACGGCAGTCTGGCTGATCCCGTCGCTGTGGAGCGCGCTGACCAGGGCGATGCCCAACCCGGAGCCGACCGCCAGGCCGAGGACCGCGCCGAGCAGGGCGATGATCACGGACTCCCAGGCCACCATCTCCCGGGTCTGGCCGCGGGTCATGCCCACGGCCCGCAGCAGCCCGATCTCCCGGGTGCGCTCCAGAACGCTCAGCGCAAGGGTGTTGACGATGCCGACGACGGCGATGAAGATCGCCAAACCGAGCAGGACGTAGATAAGGTTCAGGAAGGTGTTGAGCCCGGCCGAGATCAGATTCTTGTACTGGGTCCGGGTGAGGCCGCTCAGCTGCGGATACGCCCTCAGGTCGTTGAGAAGCGAGGCTTGAGCGGCGGGGAGTGCGACGCCCGGTGCCGGGTTGAGAGCGATGTCGGCGTCGCGCGCCGTGGTGACGTGGGGATTCAAGGTGTGGAGCGAGACCAGGAAACCGCTGATGAGGGCATCCGGCGTGTAGATGCCGCCGACGCTCATGTTCACCTTGTCCCCGTTGGGGAATGTCATGGTGACCGTGCTACCGACGTGGAGGTTCTCGCTCGCCGCCTCGGTGGAGTCCACGATGGTGGTGTTGGTGGTGGCGATGCTCGCGGCGGAGCCCGCGGTCATGCTGAAGCTCAGGACCTGGCCGATATGGCTCGTGTCGAAGCCGGTGACGCCGGTCGCGATGTCACCGACCAGGACGTCGCCACCCCTGATCTCGGAGATGTCGGCGAGCCTCGGGTCCTGGCGGAGCGTGGCCGCGACCTCCGGGCTGAAGCCGCCGCTCCCCTCGTCGAGCACCACCAACTGAGCGCGGACGGTGCCATCGATGGACTGGTTGATGCTCGCCTCCACGGAGGCGGTGATGACCGCCACCGCCGTGACCAGGGCGAGGCCGATCATCAGCGCCGCCGAGGTCAGGGCGGTGCGGCGCGGGTTGCGCCGGGCGTTCTCGCCGGCCAGGCGGCCGGGCGCACCCCTCAGCCGGGCGGGCCATCCCAGAACCGTTGCGACCGGCCGGACCAGGATGGGCGCGAGCAGAGCCGTCCCCAGGAAGATGGCCAGCACCGCCAGCCCGAGCACCTCGAGGTTGGGGCCGGCGGCAGCGCTCGCCGTGAAGAGGCTCCACAGGAGCCCCGCCGTCCCGCCCAGGAACAGCACGAGGCCGGCGCCGACCCGGGTCCGGGGCAGCCCCTGGATCTCGGGCTGAGCCTGGCGCAGAGCGGCGACGGGGGCTATCCGGGTGGCCCGCCGGGCCGGAGCCACCGCGGCGATCACGGTGATGATGGTGCCGACCAGGAGCGACACGATCAGGGCGTTGAGCTGGACGCTCAGCTTGGCGGACGAGCTGAAGATATGGATCAGCCCATCGGCCACCAGAATGCCGACGAGGAACCCGACCAGAGAGGCGAAGATGCCGGTCAGCGTCGCCTCGGTGATGACCTCGGTGAAGACCTGGCCGCGGGTCGCCCCCAGGGCACGCAGCAGGGCCAACTCCTGGGTCCGCTGGGCGACCAGGATGCTGAAGGTGTTGGCGATCAGGAAGCTGCCGACAAAGACGGCGATGAAGGCGAACACGAGCAGCGGGGTGCCGATGAACTCATTGATCTCGGTGACCGCGTTCTGCTCGGTCTGAGAGGCCGCCTGGGCCCCGGTCTGGACCTGGACCGACGTCCCACTCAGGGCGGCGGCCACCCGGTCGCGGAGCTGGAGGTCGGTGACCCCGGACTGGGCGCTGACGTCGATGACGTCGAAGGTGCTGTTGGCCTCGAGGAGGCTCTCGGCGGTGGGCAGGGTCAAGAGGGCGAAGCCCTCACTGGCGATGCTGTTCTGGCCACCGAAGGTGGCGATGCCGCTGATCACGAAGTTCTGGGCGGCGGAGGCCTCGAAGCTCACCTGGATGTGCTGGCCGACCACCAGGTGGCCGTCGGTCGCGGTGCGGGCGTTGATGACCACCTCGTCGGGCGCCTGAGGAGCGGTCCCGGACGTGAGTTGAAAGGTGGTGAGCTGGGGGTCGGAGACCCAGTTGATGCCGAGCAACGTCCGCTGGTTGGTGCCGCCGACCACCTGCCCGTTGTTGAGCAGGGAGACCCCCGAGCGCTCGAGGACGCCCACGGCGTCCGCCACCCCGGACACCTTCTGCACCTTGCCGAGCACGGACTCGGGAAGCGGCAGCGACGCGCCCAGGAGGCGCGCGGTGGCCGTGGCGGGCACCGCGCCCTTCACCTGGACGGCCACGCCCTTGTCGACGTTGCTGAGGACTCCCTCGAAGGTGCTCCGGATGGTGTCGGTGAGGACCAGGGTGCCGGAGACGAAGGTGACGCCCAGGATGATGGCCACCGCCGTCAGGACGAGCCGGAGCTTGTGGCTCAGGAGGCTGCGCAGGCTGACCTTGAACATCAGATCGCGGCTCCGGGCGCCGGTGCCGGCGTCACTCGCCCAGGTGGCGCACGACCGCCAGGATCCCGTCGGTGGTGGGGGACCGCATGTCCTGCACCACCCGGCCGTCAGCCAGGAAGACCACCCGGTCGCTGTGGGAGGCGGCGAAGGCGTCGTGGGTGACCATCACGATGGTCTGTCCGAGGTCGTCGACGGCCTTGCGCAGAAAGCCGAGCAGCTCGCCGCCCGCCTTGGAGTCGAGGTTCCCGGTGGGCTCGTCGGCAAAGATGATCTCGGGGCGGCTCACCAGCGCGCGGGCGGCAGCCACCCGCTGCTGCTGACCGCCGGAGAGCTCACTCGGACGGTGCCGGAGCCGGTCCCCGATGCCAGTGATCTGCACCACCCCGTCCACCACGCCCTGGTCCGGTTTGCGACCCGCGATGGTCAGGGGAAGAAGGATGTTCTCGAGTGCGTTGAGGGTGGGCACGAGGTTGAGGGCCTGGAAGATGAACCCCACCTTCTCCCGGCGGAGCAGGGTGAGCTGCCGGTCGTTGAGCTGGCCCAGCTCGTAC
Source organism: Candidatus Dormiibacterota bacterium (assembly GCA_003141695.1). Taxonomy (GTDB): domain Bacteria; phylum Chloroflexota; class Dormibacteria; order Aeolococcales; family Aeolococcaceae; genus Changshengia. Next base: position 22,435 of record PLNE01000172.1, on the reverse strand, counting down.
CCGCCGATGAACGTCTGACCGGAGGTGAGCCGGTCGAGCCCGGCCAGACAGTGAAGGAGCGTCGACTTCCCCGACCCCGAGGCACCCATGATCGCGGTGAACTGGTGGGCGACGAAGTCGACGGTGACCCCGTCGAGCGCGCGGACCGCGGTGTCGCCGCGGCCGTACACCTTGACCGCATCCACGGCACGGGCGGCGATGGACACCGCACCCACGGGGGGGGGCAACGGCGGCATGGGAGGGTCGGGCGGCATGAGGGGGGCGGGCGGCGCGGGAGGGCTTGGCGGGGCCGGGCTCAGGCTCATGGCGTGTCAAGGTACCTTACCACGACGCCCCGCGTCAAGTTGGGAGCATCCGCGCTCAGGCGGCCGCCCGGGGCCGCGACCTGACGTAGTCCACGAGCACGTAGTCGCCGAGGCTGTCGGGGCTGACGAAGAAGGCACGACCGCGGTTGAGCCGGGTCATCTGGTCGACGAAGCGCACCAGCTGGGGATTGGACTCCAGCATGAAGGTGTTGATGACGATCCTCTCCTGGGTGCAGCGGCGCACCTCGATCAGCGTCTTGAGGAAGGTCTCGGGGAGGGGCGGGTAGGAGAAGACCGGGCGCCCGTTCTCGATGTGGGCGGTGGGCTCGCCGTCGCTCACGATGATCACCTGCTTGTTCTCGGCGTGGCTCCGGCCGAGGATGCGCCGCGCCAGCATCAGGGCGTGCTGGAAGTTGGTCCCGTAGACGTACTCGTTGACCGTGAGCTGGGAGAGGGCGCTCGACGGGATCTCGCGGGCCAGGTCGCTGAAACCCACGACCGTGAGCACGTCGCGCGGATACTGGCTGCGGATCAGCGAATCGAGGGCCAGCGCCATCTTCTTGGCCGCGTAGAAGTAGCCGCGGAGCGGCATGGAGCGGCTCATGTCGAGCATGAGCACAGTCGCCACGCGGGTCAGCGACTCCGTCTGGTGGACCTCGAAGTCGTCGGGGTGCAGATGCGGCACCTGCCGCGAGCTCCCGGCCCGTGAGGGCTGGTGTCCTTCCCTGCGGGGCGCGCCGGCGGGACTCTGGCGCACGCCCTCCGCCTCCCGGGTCACCGCGTTCATGACCGTCCTCTGGACGTCGAGGTCAAAGGGGTCGCCGAACTCGTAGCCCTTGCTGTCGTCCCCCCGGTCGCCGCCGTGCCCGAGGCGGGTGAGGTCGTGCTCCCCGAAGCGATCCCGGCGGAGTCGGGCGAAGAGGTCGCCGAGAGCCTTCTGGCCGATCTTGCGCATCCCCCGGGCGGTGAGCCGCATCCCCTCCGGGCCGAGCTCGAGCAGCCCGCGGCCCTCCAGCTCCTCCATCAGCTGCCGCATCTCGCCGAGGCTCCGCGAGGCGTCATCGCCGAGGAGCTGGCGGAGCCGCGCCAGCGCCTCCTCGTCGAGCCCCTCGCCACGGAGCACCCCACGGAGGTCGCCCTCCGCCTCCTCGATCGACTGGAGACGGTCCATCAGCCCCATCGCCTCCTCCAGCGAGACGTCCTGCTCACCGAAGAAGCGGTACTGGCTGCCCAGGCGGGCCCGGGGGGAGAGCTGGTCGAGCGTTCCGGCCAGCTCGGCGAGGGTGTCCTGGAGCTCGGGATCGTTGAAGACGGAACCGATGACCGACTCCATCTCCGCACGCATCTCGGGGGAGAGGGACTGGAGCAGCGAATCCATGCGGGCCATCTGGTGCATCAACTGGTCGACGAACTCCTCGAACCCGGCGGGCGCGTTGGGGAAAAGCTCTCCCCAGCGCTGAAGGAAGGCCTCGTAGCTGCGCTGCAGCTCGGCCTCGGAGGCACCGTCGAGCTTGCGCCGCAACAGGGCGTTCAGGTCCCTGGCCATGTCCCGAAGCCGGGACATCTCCTCCCCGCTCATCGCCTGCATCGACTGGGTCATCTCCTTGAAGTAGGAGTCCACGAGGTTGCTCCGGATCTCCTCGAGCAGGCGCTGAAAAGCGGCCTCGGCCCGGCTGTCCATGAACTCGTAGTCGCGGAGGCCCCGGATGGCGCCCCCGGGCTCGGCGGGGAGCTCGTCGAGCTGGCGGCCCCGCTGCTCGGCGACGCGCTCGAGAACCCGGCGCCCCTCGCCGGGCGCCTGGTCGAGCCGCTCCTGGATGCCCCGGCGCTCCTGGGAGATCACCCGGTCGAGCTTCTCCCGCATGTCCTCGAAGACCGAATCGAGGTTGAAGCGCTCCAGCTGCGTCTGGCGACGGCGGCGCAGCTTGTCGAGCATCTCGTCCGTGCCGGCGAGGCGCTTGCCCTGCCCATCCCGCCAGCCCTTCTCGAGCAGCCGGCGGAGCGCCGACTCGAAGTCCCAGCCGTGGAAGACGTCCTCACTGAGACGCTCGAAGAGCGCCTCGACATCCGGCCCGAGCGGGTCCTGGGTGCCATCCCAGGCGGAGAACCGATGCCGGGGCACGGTCATCTCCCGGCGTCAGCCGCCGTACACCGAGGTGCCGTCGAGAGCGGTCTTATTGAGCCGCTTGCCGAGGTGCAGGCCCTCGAGGACGAACTCCAGCACCGCCGCCATCGACTGCGGGGTGTCAGGCTCGTCGAGCTTCTGCCGTGCCAGGTCGAGCCCGGGCAGCTCACCGATCGCCGGGCGGTAGGACTCCGCCATCATCAGAGGCCCGACCTCGACGGTGAAGCCGCCCTGGTCAAACCGCTGGACGAGGCCGACCAGCTCGGCGGCGGAGAAGTGGCGGCGGAAGACATTGCTGCAAGCGCTGCGGACGATCTTGTCCAGAACCTGGCCGTCATCGCTGTCATCGAGCGTGTCCAGCTCCACCTTGCCGGAGGTGGACGCGGTGACCGCGGCCAGGTCGCTGACCCGCGCCACGGCCTCCTTCTCCCCGGTGATGAGGGCCCGCCGCAGAGCGCTGCTGATCAGGCTCTCGTAGTTGGCGGTGGTGACCCGGACCGAGACCCCGCTGCGCTGGTTGATCTGGGGATGCCGCCGGGCCAGGTGGGTGATCTCGACCGCGATCTCCTTCATGTGCTGGGGCACGTGCACCGGGACGGGCGTGTCGTCGAAGACCACGCGCTCCTGCTCGGCGATCGCCATCTCGTCCTCGACGGTGCGCGGGTAGTGAGTGCGCACCTGGGCGCCGAAGCGGTCCTTGAGCGGGGTGATGATCCGACCGCGGTTGGTGTAGTCCTCGGGGTTGGCGGTGGCGACCACGAAGACGTCGAGCGGCAACCGGATCCGGAAGCCGCGGATCTGGACGTCCCGCTCCTCGATGATGTTGAGAAGGCCCACCTGGATGCGCTCGGCGAGGTCGGGCAACTCGTTGATGGCGAAGATGCCCCGGTTGGTGCGGGGCACCAGCCCGTAGTGGATCACCAGCTCGTCCGAGAGGTAGCGGCCCTCCGCCACCCGGATCGGGTCCACCTCGCCGATGAGGTCGGCGATGGAGGTGTCGGGGGTGGCCAGCTTCTCCCCGTAGCGGTCCTGGGCTCCCAACCAGGCGATGGGCGTCTCCTCCCCCTGCTCCGCCACCAGGTCGCGGCAGCGCCGGCAGATGGGTGCGTAGGGGTCGTCGTTGATCTCGCAACCGGCGATGGCGGGGACGGCCTCGTCGAGCAGCGAGGTCAGGGAGCGGACCAGCCGCGACTTGGCCTGGCCACGCTCGCCGAGAAGGACGATGTCCTGACCGGCGAGGATGGCATTCTCCACCTGGGGGATGGCGGAATCGTCGTAGCCGATGATCCCGGGGAAGAGCCTCTCCCCACTGCGGAGCTTCCGGATCAGGTTGCGCCGAAGCTCCGACTTGATCGGCTGCACGCGGTACTCGGCACGGCGGAGTTCGCCGAGGGTGTGGGCTGCGCTCACGGCCCTTCCAGCGTACACCGCGTGCCAGCGCCGCCAGCCGGCACCCGCACCGAATACTGTTCGGGGATGCGTACGGAGTCCCGCCGGATGCTCGCCTCACTCGGCGCCACAGCCCTCCTCCTGCTCGCCGGCGGGCCGGCGCCGCTCGCTTCCGGGGCGGGCGCCAGCCCCGCGCTCTCTCCCAGCGCGGGCCCGGGACCGTCCAGCACGCCACCGGGACTGGTGCGGGCCACGTGCGCCGCGACCCCGCCCGCGGGAGGCCATTGCGACACCCTCTGGGTGCCGCTCGACTACTCCGACCCGTCCCTGGGCACCATCCCCACCTCGGTTGTGGTAGTGCCGGCCAAGGACCCGGCGGAGCGGATCGGGTCCCTGCTCGTAAACCCGGGTGGGCCCGGGGAGTCCGGGGTCCAGTTCGTCGACCAGGCCTACCCGCTCTTCGCCCCCCTCAACGAGCGCTTCGACATCGTCGGCTTCGACCCGCGGGGCACCACCGGTCCGGACGCCGTCACCTGCGAGGGCACCGATGCCCTGGACCACGACGTGAGCCTGGACCCCCTGGTGGTCGGTTCCTCGACGGCGGAGGCGGACCTGGTGGCGAGCACCCTGGCCTTCGACTCTTCCTGCCGCCTCCGCAGCGGGTGGCTCCTCCCCTACGTCGGAACGGTCAACGCCGCCCGCGACATGGACGCGCTCCGGGGAGCGCTCGGCGACCAGCAGCTCACCTACCTGGGGTTCTCGTACGGGACCGCGCTCGGCGCCACCTACGCGAGCCTCTTCCCGACCCACATCCGGGCGATGGTCCTGGACGGGGACATCGACCCGGCGCTCAGCTTCATGGAGCAGTCCATCCAGCAGGGAGCCAGCTTCGAGGCGAGCTACGACGAGTTCGTCAGCGAGTGCCAGGCTGCGACCGCCTGCCCGCTGGGATCGAACCCCACGGCGACCATCGCCGGCCTGCTCGCACGGCTCGCCACCAGCCCGGTCGAGGCGCCGGCCGGACGGACGGTGGGACGGGGCACGGTCATCGGCGGACTGGTCGCCGCCATGTACGACCCAGGCTCCTGGGACAGCTTCTACACGGCCCTCGCCGAGGCCGCCCAGGGCAGGGTCGCGTCACTCCTGTCGCTGGTGGACAGCTACACCGGCAGGGGCCCCCAGGGGTACGACCACAGCACCCCGGCCAACGCGGCGATCAACTGTGCTGACCACAACGCTCCAGAGAACCTCGCCGATTACGACGCCATGGCTCTCTCCGTGCAGGCTGGCGAACCGCATTTCGGTCAGGACGAGGTCTACTCGGTGCTCACCTGCGCCTACTGGCCGGACCATGGGCCGGCGCCGGCAGCGCTTGACGTCACCGGCGCTCCCCCCATCCTCCTGGTCGGAGCGACTCACGATCCGGCCACGCCCTACGCATGGTCGGTCGCCCTCCAGCAGCAGGTCGCGGGTTCGGTACTGCTGACACGGGACGGTTACGGGCACACGTCATACGAATTAAGCGATTGCGTCCAGACCAACGTCAACGCCTACCTGGAGAGCCTGACCGTGCCGGCCGTCGGGACGACCTGCGGCAGTTGACTTATTTGCCCAATATGGGTTAGCAGGTCGTCTGTCCGCCACCCAATGTGGGGGGGGAGGATTTGCGGCGATGGGCACGAGATGATACGATCACTTGCGTCTAACGGCGCGGACCGTTTGGGAGTCCGCCCAAGCTGCGAGAGATGCGGGGGAGGCAGCTCTCACTCGGGAACGAGTTAGCGCCAGGGGGAGATCCAATGCCACGGTGGCCCACCGCCAACAAGGGAAGTCAGGACGTGCTGGCCACTGCGCTGCCGCAGATGGCTCTCGAGCAGCCCATCAACGCACTCAGCGCGATGCAGCTCAGCAGCCGCCTCCTCGGCGCACGGCAGACCGAGCGTGAGATCGTCGACGAGGACTCCGGCGAGACCCGCTATCAGATGCTCCGCCGGCAGGTGCACGCGCGCCTGGTCGACGACACCGCCTACCTCTCGGAGACCGACGACCAGGCGGTGCGCGAGCGGCTCGCCGAGCTCGTCAACGAGACCGCGTGCGCGCTCGGACAGCCGCTGGACCTCGAGGAGGGGATGCGGACGGTCACGAGGATCCACCACGAGCTGCTCGGCTTCGGTCCCCTGGAGCGGCTCCTCGTCGACCCGACCATCACCGAGATCATGGTCAATGGGCCGGATGAGATCTGGATCGAGCGGGCAGGCCGCCTCTCGCTGACCGCGTACCGGTTCGAGACCACGGACCAGCTCATGCAGGTCATCGACCGGATGGTGAGCCGGGTCGGCCGGCGCATCGACGAGAGCTCGCCGATGGTCGACGCACGACTGGAGGACGGGTCCCGGATCCACGTCGTCATCCCCCCCGTCTCGCTCAAGGGCCCGACGCTCACCATCCGGCGCTTCATGACCACCGGCCTCGAGGTCAGCGATCTCGTCGACCACGGCACGGCGACCGCCGAGATGATGGGCTTCCTGCGCGCATGCGTCCGGGCCCGGCTCAACATCCTGGTGAGCGGCGGGACCGGCGTCGGCAAGACCACCACGCTGAACGTCATCTCCAGCTTCATCCCCGAGAACGAGCGGATCGTCACCATCGAGGATGCCGCCGAGCTGCGGTTGCGGCAGCGCCACGTGCTGAGCCTGGAGACACGCCCTGCCAACGTCGAGGGACGCGGCCAGATCCTGGTGCGCGACCTGGTGATCAGCTCCCTGCGCATGCGCCCCGATCGGCTGGTCGTCGGCGAGTGCCGCGGTGGCGAGGCGCTCGACATGCTCCAGGCGATGTCCACCGGGCACGACGGCTCGCTGACCACCCTGCACGCCAGCTCTCCGCGCGAGGCGATCTCCCGGCTGGAGACCATGGTCCTGATGGCGGGCACCGAGCTGCCCACGGCGGCCGTCCGAGGTCAGATCGGATCGGCGATCGACCTCATCGTCCAGCAGGGCCGGTTGCGCGATGGCAGCCGGCGCATCCTCAGCATCTCCGAGATCTACGGTGTCGAGCACGGAGAGGTCCAGGTTCAGGAGCTTTTCCGCTTCGAGCAGACCGGCGTGGACGCGGACGGGAAGGTGCACGGCCGCCACATCGCCTGCGGTCGGGTGCCGCGGCGCACCGCGGACATCCTCGCCTGCGGTGAGAGTCTCGACATGCGCATCTTCGTCGCCCCCGACCGTCCCTCGGGGCCGGACCACCCGCGCCGCCGTCTCGCAGACTGGGTCCCCGAAACCCTGGTCACCTCCCCGGCGATGGAGCCCGGAGAGCGCCGCCGCCGGTCGGACTGGCTGCCCGAGAAGGCCACGCGGATGTCGCTCTCCCGGAGCAAGCGCAAGGCGAGCTGAGGTACTGCTCAGGCCGGGACGCCGAGCGTGTCCTCCACGCTCACCGGCCGCTCGGCTCGTGCCGGTCTCAGGTCGCGCAGCCGGGCCCGGACCCGGACCTGGCCCTGCCAGCTGTCCCGTTCCAGGGCAAAGCAGACGTCGATGCGCCGCCCTCGCGGCAGGTGCTCGGCGAGACCGGGCTTGTTGAAGGCGATCGCCTCGACCGTCCCCCGCCGGCCGTCGCGCAGCGCCACCTTCACGTGCTGTCCCTCACTGCCGAAGGTGTGCGTGCTGACCACCTCGCAGCCACGGATGGCGAGCAGCGGTGTGGGGTTACCGATCCCGCAGGGTTCGACCTCGTCCAACTGGCCACAGAGGTCGAGGGTGGCGTCTGCGCACCCGATCTCGCTGTCGACGTGGAAGATGCGCTCGCGCGGCCGGTCGGCGGCCTGCTCGGCGCACGCCTCCGAGATCAGGTCGCGGAAGCGACCGAAGTCCTCCGCCCTCAGGCTGAAGCCGGCCGCCGCGGCGTGGCCACCGTAGCGGAGCAGGGTGGGGGCGGCGTGATCGAGAGCGCGGACGATGTGGACCCCGGAGACCGAGCGACCCGACCCCTTGGCCTCGCCGGGATCGAGGCAGACCACGAAGGCGGGGACCGAGTACCGCTCCATCAGCCGTCCGGCCACCAGTCCAACGATCCCCATCGGCCAGCCCGGGTCGCCGATGACGATCGCCGGCGTCTCGTCGGGGAGCTCGGCAACCCGCTCCTCGGCCTCCGCCAGCGCCGCCGCGACCGCCGCCTGCCGTCTCCGGTTCTGCCGGTCGAGCTGGTGGGCCAGGCCACCGCACTCGTCGGGGTCGTCGCTCAGGCAGAGGTCGAGGGCCAGGCGGGCGTCCTCCATGCGGCCGGCCGCATTGATCCTCGGGGCGAGATCGAAGGCGATGTCGGAGGCGACGAGAGGGGCGGAGACGGCGGCGGCCTGGGCCAGGGCGCGCAGCCCCGGCAGCTCCAGGATGCGCCCCAGCCCTCGGCGGACGATGGTCCGGTTCTCGCCGCGAAGCGGCATCATGTCGGCGATCGTCCCCAGCGCGGCGAGACCGATGAAGGCGTCCGCCTGACCGGCGGGGACGATCCCCTCGGACTCCAGGGCGCAGAGCAGCTTCCAGGCCACCCCCGCCCCGGCGAGCCCGTCGAAACCGTACGTGTCAGCCGGCTGCTTGGGGTTGACCAAGGCGTCGGCGGGCGCCAGCCGGGGTAGGCTGCCGTCGGGGGCGAGTGGCAGGTGGTGGTCGGTCACCACCAGGGCCATCCCCGCCGGCCGGTTGGCGGCGACCTCGACCGAGCTGGTGCCGCAGTCGACGGTGACCACGCAGCGGACCCCCTGGGCGGCCAGCTCTTCCAACGCCGCGGCGTGGAGCCCGTAGCCCTCGGTCATCCGGTTGGGGATGTAGGGGAGGACGTCGGCGCCGCCCGCCCGGAGCGCCCGGGTCAGCATCGCGCAGGCGGTCACCCCGTCGGCGTCGTAATCCCCGTAGACGGCGATGCGCCGGCCCTCGGTGACCGCCACGCCGAGGGTGACGACGGCATCCGCCATCCCCTCCAGGCCAAAGGGATCGAGCAGCTCCATGCCACCGGAGAGGAAGGCGGCGGCTTCGGCGCCGTCCAGGCCCCGACCCGCCAGGACACGTCCGAGCACGGGCGAGTGCCCGGGGATCGGGGGGGAGTCATTGATCTCCCAGCGGCGGGGGGCTGGCTTCACGCGCTCGACAATCTACACACGAATGTTCGATCACAGTCTAGCCGGGGCGCACCCACGGTCAGCCGCCCGTGGCCGGCGGTGCCATCAGCTGGCGCAGCACCATCTGGAGGATGCCGCCGTGGCGGTAGTAGTCGACGTCCGTCTCCGAGTCGAGGCGGACCGTCGCCTCGAAACGCACCTCCTCGCCGCTCGCGCGCCGGGCCACGACGGCGAGCGTGCCTCCGGGCCTGGCACCGGCGATGCCACGTATGGTGAAGCTCTCCCGGCCGTCCAGTCCTAGCGACTCGGCGCTCTCCCCCTCCGTGAACTGGAGCGGGAGGACGCCCATGCCCACCAGGTTGCTGCGATGGATCCTTTCGAACGACTGGGCGATGACCGCCCGCACCCCCTGCAGCGCCGGCCCCTTGGCCGCCCAGTCGCGCGACGACCCCGACCCGTACTCCCGGCCCGCGAGCACGATGAGCGGCGTCCCCTCCGCGGCGTAGCGGACGGCGGCGTCGTAGATGCTCATGACCTCTCCCGAGCCGAGGTGGGTGGTGAAGCCACCCTCCCTCCCATCCGCCAGCCGGTTGCGCAGCCGGATGTTGGCGAAGGTGCCCCGGACCATCACCTCGTGATTGCCCCGCCGGGCGCCGTAGGTGTTGAAGTCGCGCAGCTCGACATCGTGCTCACGCAGGTAGCTCGCCGCCGGCGAGGTGGGCGCGATGCTGCCCGCCGGTGAGATGTGGTCGGTGGTGATCGAGTCGCCGAGATAGGCGAGCGCCCGCGCGTCCACCACATCCGCGGGCGGCTGCGGCTCGGCAGCCATCGCCGTGAAGAAGCCGGGCTCGCGCACATAGGTCGAATCCGGGTCCCACGCGAACATCGCCCCTGACGGCGACGGCAGCTGCTTCCAGCTCTCGTCGCCCTCGAAGATGCGCGAATACTCGCGGCTGAAGAGGTCCCTGCCCAGACCGCGCGCCACCGCCCCGCGGATCTCCTCGGAGCTCGGCCAGATCTCGTGCAGGAACACCGGCCGGCCGTCGGAGCCCGTCCCGATCGGCTCCGTGGTCAGGTCGACGTCCACCGTGCCCGCCAGCGCGAAGGCGACCACCAGCGGCGGCGAGGCGAGGTACGAGGCCCGCACCTGGGGGTGGATGCGCCCCTCGAAGTTGCGGTTGCCACTCAGCACCGCGCAGACGGCGAGCTCGCGGCTCTCCACCTCGGCGGCCACCTCCGGGGGGAGCGGTCCGCTGTTGCCGATGCAGGTGGTGCAGCCGTAGCCGACCAGGTCGAAACCGAGGCTGGCGAGCGGCGCGAGCAGGCCGGCGCGCTCCAGGTAGTCGGTCACCACCCGCGACCCCGGGGCCAGGCTGGTCTTGACGTAGGACGGAGGTCGGAGCCCCCGCTCCACCGCCTTGGCGGCGAGCAGGCCGGCGGCCACCATCACCGAGGGATTCGAGGTGTTGGTGCAGGAGGTGATGGCGGCGATGACCACCGCTCCCTTGCCCAGCTCGCGCGCCGGAGGGACGGCGTTGACGGGGCCTGCGGTGCCGGTGCCGCCGCCCGTCGGGGGTCCGTAGACGGCCTCGAACGACTGGCGGACCTGGCCGAGGGAGACCCGGTCCTGGGGCCGGCGCGGCCCCGCCACCGAGGGTTCGACGGCGGCCAGGTCGAAGTCGAGCAGCTCGGTGAAGACCGGGGTCTCCGATTGATCCGTGCGGAACAGCCCCTGCTCCTTGCAGTAGCGCTCCACCAGCTCGACGCGGGCGGGGTCGCGACCGGTGTCGCGCAGGTAGCGGAGGGTCTGGTCGTCGACCGGGAAGAGCGAGGCGGTGGCACCGAACTCGGGGGACATGTTGGAGAGGGTCGCCCGGTCGGGCACCGACATCGAGGAGAGGCCGCTGCCGCAGAACTCAACGAACTTGTTGACCACGCCGTGGCCGCGGAGCATCTCGGTGAGGGTGAGGACGAGGTCCGTGGCGGTGGTGCCGGCCGGGAGGGCGTTGTGGAAGCGCACCCCGACGACCACGGGGGTGAGCAGGAAGAGCGGCTGGCCGAGCATGCAGGCCTCGGCCTCGATGCCGCCGACGCCCCAGCCGAGGACGCCCACCCCGTTGACCATGGTGGTGTGCGAGTCGGTGCCGACCACGGTGTCGGGGAAGGCCGTCGGCACCCCGTCCCACTCGCGGACCGTCACCGTGTCGGCGAGGTACTCGAGGTTGATCTGGTGGACGATGCCCATCCCCGGGGGCACCACGCGGAAACCGTGGAACGCCTGCTGGGCCCAGCGGAGGAGGGCGTAACGCTCATGGTTGCGCTCGTACTCGCGCTCGATGTTGCGCCCGTAGGCGGCGGCGCTGCCGAAGGCGTCGACCTGGACCGAGTGGTCGATCACCAGGTCGACCGGGACCAGCGGATCGATCCGGCTGGGGTCTCCCCCCGAGCGCTGCACGGCGCTGCGCATGGCGGCGAGGTCGACCACGGCGGGGACGCCGGTGAAGTCCTGGAGCAGCACCCGGGCCGGGACGAAGGCCCGTTCGCGGTCCCTCTCGGGCGGGCCGCCGTCCCAGCCCGCCAGCGCGGCCACGTCGTCGTCGGTGACGAACCGGTCCCCGGCGTGCCGGAGCAGGTTCTCGAGGAGGACCTTCACCGTCATCGGCAGCCGGGAGACGTCGCCGACACCACGCCGGGCGAGGGCCTCGAGCCGGAAGTAGGCCAGTCCACCGGGCAGCTCGGCGCGAGCCCCGAAGCGATCCTCCGACATGGTCATCTCACCTCCACCGTCCGACGTCCTCGGCAGCCCATCCTGCCACTCCTGGCCCCTCACCCCGGAACGGTCCGGGGCGTGGAGATAATTATATAGACTAACTATCGAAAGTGAGGGTGCCGCGCGGCGCTCGATGTGGAGAGGCGCGCTGCGGCCGCCCCCCGGTGGCGGGGTTCAGCTGACCAGCGGGATGCCGGCGGCGATCAACACCCACTGCCCGGCCCAGACACCGCCGTGATTGGTGTTGGGCGTGTACCAGTCCGTGAAGTCGTCCCAGCTCATCGTCTCGGTCCCGTTGGAACCGGCCGGCGGGGTGCCACCGACCCCATAGGCCAGCGGGTCGTCGACGGTGACGGAGAGGGGCGGAGCGTCCGTGCCCGCCGCGCTCAGGGTGACGCCGGTGACCAGGACGTAGTGCGTCCCCTGGCCGACCATGACGATGACGGGCTGCTGGAGCATGTCCAGGCTGTACGAGATGACCACGCCCGCGGCATCGGCGGTCGGCTGCGGGGCGTCACCGATGTCGTCCCAGCCGCCGAAGCGGTCGAGGGTGACGGCGACGGCGTAGGGGGAGGCGTTCCACTGCGAGAGGGTGTAGCCGTCGTTGTTGGCGAGTTCGTAGTTCCAGAAGCCCTGCTGGATGGCGTAGTCGTCAAGTCCGTGGAGGGGGACGCCGTCCGCCTGGAGCCACATCTCGATGTCGGTGGGGTCGCACCAGTCGCCGTCCTGCTGGGAGTGGTAGGTGATGGGAATCTGGGCCTCGGAGAGGGTGACCAGCGGGGCCACTGCCAGGGTGGGCGTCGGGATTGGGATCGGGGTCGCGGTCGGCTCGGCAACCGGCTTGACCGCCGCCGGATGGATCGCGAGAACCGACGTCGAGCGCGAGTGCACGGCGGCCTGGCCATCGGCGCCGGGCGAGCTGGCCCGCGCATCCCAGGGGGCGAGCACCGCGATCAGGGCGGCTCCCAGGGAAATGGCCGAAGCCAGCAAGAGACGGCTGCCGGGACGTCGGGTCATCCCAACACCCTACGCGCCGAAGCTTGCGGAAGGATGAGCAGCCCGTGAGAGTCGGGTGAGAGTTTCCTGAGAGGCACGGCGGGGCGCACCGGGGCAGGGGGGCGCCCGGCACCACCTGGGCGGGGGTCGCCCGCCGGGGAGCGACTACGCGGCGGCGGTGGCGCAGTACGCGTCATAGGCCGCCTTGAGCGCGGGGTAGCGCAGGAAGATGATGTGGGCGTACTCCTGGGTGAGCGGCCCGGGCGCCCGGAGCAGGTGCATCCCCACCTCGGCCGGAAGGTGATCGGCCTTCCGCCAGTTGCACCGCTTGCAGGCGAGCACCACGTTGTCCCACTGGTCCGGCGCACCGCCCCTGGAGACGGGGATCACGTGATCGACGGTGAGCTCCGCGGGAACGCCGAGCATGCCGCAGTACTGACAGGTGTTGTCGTCGCGAAGCAGCAGATTGCGCCGGTTGGGGCGGAGCACCCGGCGGGGCACGTGGATATTGCGGAGCAGGCGCACGATGACCACGTCCACGGGGATGCGGCGGTCCTGCAGGGCCGCCGCGGCGCGGACCTCCGCGTCCGAGTCCAGGAAGGCGACCCGCTCCTTGCTCAGCAGAACGACCAGCCTCCGATGGCTGATCACGTTCAGGGGCTGTAGTGAGGCATTCAGGAGCAGGACAGCCATCCTCGAAATTCTATGGCCTGGACCAGAGCGAGCGGTGGGGCCCTGCGGCGTCACCCGGCTCCGGCGTCGATGCATCCGTTGGCAGGACGGCGGGCCCACGGCCCGGCGACTGGCGAGAGACCGGCTATGCCGGGCCGCCGAGGGGCGGCGAGCCCCTGTGAGAAGAGGGTCCCCACGCCGCCCGCGGCGTGGGGCGGCGGCAGCGCCACCTGATGGTCATGGGGTCCCCAAGCGGCCTGCCGCTTGGGGCGGTAGGAGCTGGTCACCGTCCAGCACGCCGGTGAAGAGGTCACCGACGCTCCGGAGGCGCTCCCAGATCGTCTCCATGGTCCAGCGGTCGGGCCGGAGACCGGGGTCGTCCAGCTCCTCCCAGGCGAGCGGGGTCGAGACGGTGGCTCCGGGCAGGGGGCGGAGCGAGTAAGGGGCCGCCAGCGTCTTGTTGATGATGTTCTGTGTGTAGTCGATCCGGATCCGCCCAGCCCGCCGGCTCACCGCCCACTCCCAGCTGATCCGGTCCGGCTCCACCCGCCCGATCGCCCGGCCCACCTCCTCCACCCAGCCTCGGACCCTGGCGTAGTCGGGACCGCGGCGGAGCGGCACGTAGATCTGGAGGCCGGTCTGGCCGCTCGTCTTGAGCAGGCCGCGCAACCCCAGGTGGTCGAGGGCGGCCTTCACCAGCCGGGCGATGTCCCGGACGTCGTCGAAGCTGGCCGGCTCGAAGGGGTCGAGATCGTAGACCGCCCAGTCGGGCTGGTCCGGGGCGTCGACCCGCGAATGCCAGGGGTGAAGGTCGACGACGCCCGCGTTGGCCAGCCAGCCGAGCGTGGCCGCCTCCCGGACCACGATCCAGCGCTTGCTCCCGGACTCACCCTCGAAAAGCCAGGAATCGATCCACTCCGGAGCGTGGCTGGGCTTGTCCTTGCGCCAGAACGAGTGCCCGGTGACGCCGTCCGGGAAGACCTGGGTGGAGAGCGGACGATCGCGGAGGTAGGGCAGGAGGTAGGGCGACATCCGGACGTAGTAGTCGATCATCCGGCGCTTGGTGATGACGGGCTGGGGCCAGATCGGCTTGTCGAGATTGGTGAGATGCAGCCGCCGTGACCCGATCTGCCACCAGTCGTCGGGGCGGAGGCCGGGGAGGGCCTCGAGCGCCTCGGCCACCTCCGGCGGGAGCTCGGGCCGTGCCGCCGCGGGCGGGAGCTGTGGCGACACGGCCTGGGGTGGAGGCCCCGACCTCACCGCAATCGGCGGGGGCGCGCCGGCCCGGGACACGAGCGCGTCGACGTCGGCCGTCTCCTCGCGAACGCAGTCCTCCGGGCCCGCGTCCTCCCGGAGGGCGAGGAAGGCGGGATGCCGGAGGACACCCGCCCTCGTCCAGCCGGCATGGCGCACCTCGCAGACGAGACGCGGCTCCACCCAGGTGACCGACTCGGTCAGCTTCGGGGGAACGGCGATCGGGGAGGTGAGCCGGCGCAGCGGCCCCATGCGGCGGAGGAGGTCGGCGATCGTCGCCTCCCCGAACCCGGTGCCGACCTGGCCGCAGGCCTCCCAGCCGCCCGCACCACGCAGGGCGAGGACGAGCGCCCCGAGGTGCCCCCGCCGGCCATGCCCCTCGGTCCATCCGGCGATGGCGCAGCTCTGGGTGCGCCAGGCCTTGACCTTGATCCAGTCAGGGCTCCGCCGGCCCGGCTGGTAGAGGGAATCGGCGCGCTTGGCGACCATCCCCTCCAGCCCCAGCTCGGAGACAGCAGCGAAGAAGCTCTCGCCATCCTCCTCGACGTGGTCGGCGAAGAGCACCGGTCCGGAGGGGCCGACCAGCTCTCGGAGCGTCTTCTTGCGGATGCGGAGCTCGGTGGCGGTCAGGTCGCGACCGTCGAGCGAGAGCAGGTCGAAGGCGACGAAGGTGGCCGGATGGCGGTCGGCGGCACGCCGCGCCTCGCCGGGGCCCTCGAGGTTGATCCGCGACTGCAGCCTCTCGAAATCGGGATGACCGGCCTCATCGAGGACCACGATCTCGCAGTCGAGGACGGCACTCCGGGATCGGAGCTGGGTGGGGATGGCGGCGGCCTCCGGAAAGCGGAGCGTCTCGTCGCGGCCGCGCCGGCCCAGGACGCGGACCCCCGATCCGTCCACCGCCACCGTGGCCCGGATGCCGTCGTACTTCAGCTCGTACATCCAGCCGGCGCGGGAGAAGGGCCGGTCGGCGGTGACCGCCAGCATCGGGGAGGGGAGCGGGACGGCGGCGTTGCCACCCGGGGTCGAGGCGGAGCCGGTCGCAGCGGCGGGGGCGCTGTCCGGCGGCGACGGAGAACCGGGGGCAGCGGTCGGAGCGCCACCCGCCGAGGGCGCGGCCCCTTCGGCCGGGCGTCGCTTCTGGCGCGGGTCACCGCCCCCGGCGGCGGCGATCTCCGCCAGGGTCCGCCCGCTCTTGACGGAGCGATCCTCTCCGGCGGCGTCGTGGCCGGCGCTCGCCGCCTCGTCCCGCTTCTTGATGAGCAGGAAGTTGCGCTCCGCCTCCGGGCTGGCACCGGGGTAACGGCCGCGGCCGCCGATCCTGACCAGGGCAAACTCGCCGCGCAGCTTCTCCCCGGCCAGCCGGAACTTGATGTCCCCCGCTCTGATCTGAGCTTCCGGGTCGGCGGCGGACTCCCGGGTCCACTCGAAGGAGCCGGCGTCCCAGAGCTCCACGGTGCCCATCCCGTACCCGGAGGGGATCACCCCCTCGAATTGGCCGTAGTCGACGGGATGGTCCTCGGTCTGGACGGCCAGGCGGCGGGACGCGGGATCCAGCGAAGGGCCCCGAGGGATCGCCCACGAGAGGAGGACGCCCCGGTGCTCGAGCCGGAAGTCGTAGTGGAGCCGCGTCGCCCGGTGCATCTGGACGCAGAAACGGCTCCCCTCCGGGAGCCGGTCCCAGAGCCCTCGGTCGGAGCCAGCACCTGGCTGCGCCTCGCCGCTGGGCTCGGGCGTGCGGGAGAAGTCGCGCTTGCGCCGGTATTCGTCGAGGGCCATCGGTCCAAGTGTCCCGGAACGGCGCTCGCCTGACCAGACGGGAGCAGCTCCAGGGCGAACGCCCGACCCTCGCGAGGCGGGGAGGCTCCCGTCCCGAGGGCCAGCGCCGGACCGGCTGGGGGAGCGACCACGGGGCCCCGCGGACGGCGTGACCGGCCGGCCGGGGAAACGCCGCCCGGCAACCCGGCAGAGGGCAGTGCACTGGTAGAATTGAATTCGCAATTCACGTCAACCGGCCGCCGTCCATGCCCAAGCGACACCACCACCGGCAGGGTTGCTGGCTTCGCTCTCGGATCGGCTTGGCGTGGCCGCCAGCCACCCTCCTGAGGATCCGCAGCTGACCCAGACCACGCCCTCGACTACCCGCGAACTCCCCGACGGCGAGAAGCCCGCACCCCAACTGGGCGGGGGCGGAGGCAAGGGCGGAAAGGATGGGGATTCCTACTCCGCGGCCCAGCTCGAAGCGCTCAAGGGGCTCGAACCGGTCCGCCGGCGTCCCGGGATGTACATCGGCTCGACCGACCTCCGGGGCCTCCACCATCTCATCAACGAGATCGTCGACAACTCGATCGACGAGGCCATGGCGGGCTACTGCGACACCATCCTGATCACCCTCCACGAGGATGGGTCGGTCTCGGTCCTGGACAACGGGCGGGGCATCCCGGTCGACATGCATCCCACCGAGAAGAAGGTGGGCCTGGAGATGGTCCTGACCGAGCTCCACGCCGGCGGGAAGTTCGGAGGCGGTGGCTACAAGATCGCCGGAGGCCTCCACGGGGTGGGCGCGTCGGTGGTCAACGCCCTGAGCGAGCGCCTGGTCGCCGAGGTCTACAAGGACGGCAGGGTGTACCGGCAGAGCTACCAGCGCGGCTACCCCGAGGGGCCGATGGAAACCGTGGGCCGCACCTCGCTGCGGGGAACCATGATCCGCTGGTGGCCGGACCCGAAGGTCTTCCCGGATCGCACCCATGACTGGAAGACGGTGGCCGACCGGCTGCGCGAGCTCGCCTTCCTGACCAAGGGAGTCAGCCTGACGCTCGTCGATGAGGCGCAGGCCTTCCGCTACACGTTCTACTTCGAGGGTGGCATCCGCGCCTTCGTCGCCTACCTCAATGCCAACCGCAACGTCGTCAACCTCCGGCCGATGTACGTGGAGCGGGAGATCGACGGCAACATGGTCGAGATCGCCGTCCAGTACCAGAACAGCGCTTTCACGGAGCACGTGCTGGCCTACGCCAACAACATCAACACCGAGGAGGGCGGGGCGCACCTGACCGGCTTCCGGTCGGCGCTCACCGCGACCCTCAACAAGTACGCGCGGAAGGCCGCGATCCTCAAGGAGAACGACGCCAACCTGAGCGGCGACGACGTCCGCGACGGCCTGACCGCTGTGATCAGCGTCAAGCTCCAGGAGCCGCAGTTCGAGGGCCAGACCAAGACCAAGCTGGGCAACAGTGAGGTGACCGGTCAGGTGTCGACGGTGCTGAGCGACGCGCTGATGCAGTACCTGGAGGAGAACCCGGCCGAGGCCAAGCGGATCGTGGAGCAGTCGCTCACCGCCGCCCGGGCACGCCAGGCGGCCGCGCGGGCCCGCGAGCTGGTGCAGCGCAAGTCGCTGCTCGAGTCGGCGACCCTGCCCGGCAAGCTGGCCGACTGCAGTGAGCGTGATCCCGAGCACTGCGAGCTCTTCATCGTCGAGGGGGACAGCGCCGGCGGCTCGGCCAAACAGGGGCGCGAGCGACGCAACCAGGCCATCCTCCCGCTGCGCGGCAAGATCCTCAACGTCGAGAAGGCCCGCGCCGACAAGATCCTCGCCAACGAGGAGATCAAGAACCTGATCACAGCACTCGGCGCCGGATTCGGCGACACCATGAATGTCGCCAAGCTCCGCTACCACCGCATCGTGCTGATGGCCGACGCCGATGTCGACGGGTCGCACATCCGCACCCTGCTGCTCACCTTCTTCTGGCGGCACCTCCAGGAGGTGATCTTCGGCGGCTACCTCTACCTGGCTCAGCCTCCGCTCTACAAGCTCAAGAAGGGGACGGGCAAGCAGGAGCGGATCGAGTACGCCTACAGCGACCCCGAGCGCGACACCAAGTTCAAGGAGATGGGCGGGGGCAAGATCGAGGTCCAGCGCTACAAGGGACTGGGCGAGATGAACCCCGAGGAGCTGTGGGAGACGACCATGGACCCGGCCAAGCGAGTCCTGCTCAAGATCACCGTCGAGGACGCCCTCAAGGCGGACGAGATCTTTGACAAGCTGATGGGCTCCGACGTCGAACCGCGACGCCGCTTCATCCAGACCCACGCCCGGTCGGTTCGCAACCTGGACGTCTGATGGAGCAGAGCGGCACCCCGGGAGGGACGCGTCCGACGGCGACCCCGGTCACCGTGGCCGTCGACGCCATGGGCGGTGACAACGACCCCCAGGCCGCCGTGCGTGGAGCCCTCGAAGCCGCCCTCAAGGACGGCATCCGGGTGCTGCTGGTGGGCGACCGTGAGCGCCTGCAAGCCCTCTCCGAGGAATGGCGGCGCGCTCTCCCCGACAACGCGACCCGCGCCGCGGACGTGCTGCGCAGCCACGTGGAGATCGTGCCGGCGGGGTCGGTGATCGGCATGGACGAGCACCCCGCCCAGGCGGTCCGGTCCAAGAAGGACGCCAGCGTGGTGGTCGCGACCCGCCTGGTCGCCGAGGGACGGGCCCAGGCGGCCGTCTCCGCCGGCAACAGCGGCGCCACCCTGGCCGCGGCGCTGCTCACGGTGGGGCGGATCCGCGGGGTCGCGCGGCCCGCCATCGGGGCGACCTTCCCCACCCCCACCACCTCCACCTTCCTGCTCGACATCGGCGGCAACGTCGACTGCAAGCCGCTCTGGCTGCTCCAGTTCGGAGTGATGGGCAGCATCTACGCGCGCCTGATGATGGGAGTCGATGACCCCCGCGTCGGCCTGCTGAGCAACGGGGAGGAGGCGGAGAAGGGCTCGGAGCTGGTCCAGGAGGCGCACCGGCTGCTCTCGTCCGCACGGCTCCGTTTCGTCGGCAACGTCGAGGGACGGGACGTCTTCAACGGCTCCTGCGACGTCGTCGTGACCGACGGCTTCACCGGCAACGTCGTCCTCAAGACGGCGGAGGGGGTCGCCGAGCTTCTCTTCGGGGTGATCTCCCGCGAGGCGCGCGGATCGCTGACCGGCAAGGTCGGAGGCGCCCTGCTCAAGCCGAAGCTCCGCCCCCTGCGCGACCGGGTCGACTACCGCAAGTCCGGGGGCGCCCTGCTGCTCGGAGTGGCCGGCGAGGTGGTCATCGCTCACGGCCGCAGTGACGCCGAGGCCATCGGCAACGCCGTGCGCGTGGCGGCGCTCGCCGCCCGCCAGCGGGTCAGCTCGCGGATCGCCGCGGCGTTGGCATCGCCGGACCGGGCGGCCACGGTCGCTTCCGTCGACCATCCAGATGAGGACGGGTCATGAGCGTCTTCCACCCCGGCGACATCCAGCCCATCGACCTCGAGCAGGAGATGCGCCAGAGCTACATGGACTACGCGATGAGCGTCATCGTGAGCCGGGCGCTTCCCGACGTGCGCGATGGCCTCAAGCCGGTCCAGCGACGCATTCTCTACGCGATGCTCCAGGAGGGCATCACCGCCGGCGGCCGGACCAAGAAGTCGGCGGCGATCGTCGGCGAGGTGATGAAGAACTATCATCCGCACGGCGACCAGTCGATCTACGACACCTTGGCGCGGCTGGTCCAGCCCTGGGTGATGCGCTACCCGCTGGTCACCGGCCAGGGCAACTTCGGCTCGGTGGACGGCGACCCGCCGGCGGCACAGCGCTACACCGAGGCCAAGATGTCGGCGGTGGCCATGACCATGGTCGAAGACATCGACAAGGACACGGTCGACATGGTCGAGACCTACCTTGCCGACCCCACCGTGCTGCAGCCGGGCGTGCTCCCCGCGCTGCTGCCCAACCTGCTGGTCAACGGTGCCAGCGGGATCGCGGTCGGCATGGCGACCAACATCCCGCCCCACAACCTCGGCGAGGTCGTCGATGCGCTGGTGCGGCTCATCGACGACCCGGAGATCAGCACCGAGGACCTGGTCCGGATCATCCCGGGGCCCGACTTCCCGACCGGGGGGATGATCTACGCGCGGGACATCGCCCAGGTGTACGCCACCGGCCACGGGCGCATCGTCATGCGCGCCCAGGTCGAGTTCGAGGAGTCGCGCAACGGCCGCGAGCAGATCATCGTCCGCGAGCTCCCCTACCAGGTCAACAAGGCGCGCCTGCTCTCGAACATCGCGGAGCTGGTCAACGAGAAGAAGCTCGAGGGGATCGCCGACCTGCGCGACGAGTCGGGCCGCACCGAGAGCACGCGGATCGTCATCGAGCTGAAGTCGAACGCCCGGCCCCACACCGTCCTCAACAATCTCTTCAAGCACACCCAGCTCCAGTACACCTTCGGAGCCCTGATGCTGGCGCTGGTCGACGGCCGGCCCCAGGTCCTCGGGCTCAAGGCGATCCTCCAGCCCTTCGTCGACTTCCGGCGCGACGTCGTGGTCCGGCGCACCCGCTTCCTGCTGGGGCGGGCTCGGGAGCGGGCCCACATCCTGGAGGGGCTGCTCAAGTGCCTCGACCACATCGACGAGGTGATCGCGCTGATCCGGGCGGCCCAGGACGAGAAGGCGGCGCAGACCGCCCTGGAGCAGCGCTTCGAGCTGAGTGAGCGGCAGTCGAAGGCGATCGTCGATCTCCGCCTGGGCCGCCTGACCCGGCTGGAGGCGGGCAGGATCCAGGAGGAGTACGAGGCTCTCATCAAGGAGATCGCCCGCTTCGAGGACATCCTCGCCAACCCCCGGCTGGTGGATCAGCTGATCAAGGACGAGCTGGCCGAGCTGCGCAAGCGCTTCGCCGACCCCCGTCGCACCGAGATCCGCCACGGGGACGTGGAGCTCAACGAGGAGGATCTGATCCCCAAGGAGCAGGTCTTCGTCACCCTCACCCATCGCGGCTACATCAAGCGCATCCCGGTGGACAGCTACCGGGCCCAGCACCGCGGCGGCCGCGGGGTCGTGGGCGCCAAGCGCTCGACGGAACAGGACTACGCCGAGCACTCCACGACCGCCTCGACCCACAGCGACATGCTCTTCTTCACCAACCGGGGGCGGGTCTTCCGGCTGCGCACCCACGAGATCCCGGACGTCAAGCGCCAGGCCAAAGGCCTGCCCGTCATCAATCTCATCGAGATCGACCAGGGCGAGCGGATCACCGCCCTGATCACCGTCGACGGGTTCTCCGACGAGCAGTACCTGGTGATGGTGACCCGGCTCGGCCAGATCAAGAAGACCCCGTCAGCCGCCTACTCCGCGGTGCGGCGCAACGGGCTGATCGCCATCAACCTCCAGGAGGGCGACGAGCTGGACTGGGTGAGGATCTCGACGGGCGGTGATGAGCTGCTCGTGGTCACCCGCCAGGGCAAGGGCGCCCGGTTCTCGGAGAAGGAGGTCCGCCCAATGGGGCGGGACACCATGGGCGTGGGGGCGATCCGGCTGCGAGCCGGGGACGAGGTGGCAGGGTTCGACATCGTGAATCCTCGCGGCCACGTCCTGGTGGTCACCCAGCTGGGCTTCGGCAAGCTGACCCCGATGGAGGATTACCCGGTCAAGAGCCGAAACATCCAGGGGGTCTACACGGTCGACCAGAACGCCATCCCCAAGATCGGCGAGATCGTGGGGATGCGGGTGGTCGAGGACCTCTCCGAGGAGCTGATGGTCGTCTCGACCAAGGGCCAGGTGATCCGGATCCCGCTCGCGCAGGTCCGNNGTCGGCTCCATGGCCGGCGTGGGCCGGGCCGACGTGCTGGAGGCGGACTGAAGGGGGCCGCAGCCCCCCTCGCGTCAGGCCTCGGCCTTGCCGATCTTGAAGATCTTGGTCCCGCAGGTGGGGCAGGTGCCGGTCGTGGCCGGTTTGCCGTTCTTCATCGTGATCGCCTGCGCGTCCTTGATCTCAGTCTGCTTCTTGCACTTGAGACAGTAGCCGGA
>PLNE01000119.1 GCA_003141695.1 Candidatus Dormiibacterota bacterium | reverse complement strand
GCCGCAGTGGCAGACGTAGACTCCGATCCGGCGCCGGCCCGGGCTGGCGCCGGGGTCGGGCGCGCCTTCCCGAGGGGGAAGCGGGGCGGCGGTCATGCCGGCACCCTCCTGCGCTCGAGCTGTGCCGCCGCCTGGGCCACCGCGGCCCCGGAGTGAAGGATCGATTCCGGAATGTCGCGTGCCCCCGAGGCAGCGCCGGCCACGAAGACGCCGGGGATGCTGGTGGCGCCGGGGTTGATGTCCTCGTCGACCTCCGCCACGTAGCCGTGCTCATCCAGCGTCAGGGCTCCGTCGGCGAAGGGGTCGGCCGCCTCGGGGTTGGGCTGGACGCCGACGGCGAGGACGACGAGGTCGTACTCGGCCTCCGCGATCACCCCGCCGCCGTCGATGTCCTCGTAGCGGAGGATCAGGTTGCCGTCCTCCTTCTCGCGGATCTCGGCCACCCGGCCTTTCACGAAGCTGGTTCCCATCGCCTTGGCCTGCTCGAAGAACTCGTCGTAGCCCTTGCCGGCGGCCCGGATGTCGATGTAGTGGACGGTGACGTCGGCCAGGGGGAGGGCGCCCATGATCAGCTGGTTCTGCTTCAGCGAGTACATGCAGCAGAACTTGGAGCAGAGCGGGTTGCCCACGGTCTGATCGCGCGAGCCGGTGCACATCACGTAGGCGATGCGCTCCGGCACCCTGCCGTCGCCCGGCCGGAGCACCGTGTTGTAGGGGCGGGTGGGGGCGAGCAGCCGCTCCATCTGGGTGCCGGTGATCACGTTCTTGAAGCGCCCCCACCCGTACTGCGGTTTGAGATCGGCGGGGAAGAGCCGGTAGCCGGTCGACACCACAACGGCGCTGACCTCGACCTCCAGCTGCTGCGGCCGCATGCCCAGGTCGATGGCGTCCGCCGGGCAGGCGGCGAGGCACTGATGGCATTCCGAACAGACCCCGCAGTCCAGGCAGCGGCCGGTGGCCTGGCGGGCCTCGGTTTCGGAGAGTGCGGGCTCCAGCTCGGCGAAGTCCTTGGGCGCCTCGGCGAGCCGAAGCGCGGCATCAAACGGTTCCCGACGGCTGTGCGTCCCCTGCCGGGCGAGGACCTCTGCCTTGTCCATGACGGGTAGCGGTTCATCGAATCCGTCGAGCTGAAGGCCGCGCAGCCATCGATCCACCATGTGGGCGGCCCGGCGGCCGTGGCCCACGGCCTGGGCGATCGTGGTAGGGCCGGTCACCGCGTCACCGGCGGCGAAGACCCATGGGATCGCCGTCTGCAGGGTCGTCGGGTCGGCCTGGAGCACGCGCGTCCCAGCCGGTGCCAGGAGAGGGAAGGCGGCCGTGTCGGCGCCCATCCCGACCGCGACGATGGCCACGTCACAGTTCAGGCCATCGCGGCGAGCCTCGTCATAGGACGGCCTGAACCGTCCCGTGTCGTCGACGACGGATATGCATCGCTTGAGCTCGACCACCTCGACGCTCCCTGCGCCGCGGAATCGGGCGATGCCCCATCCGTCGTGGAGGAGGACGCCCTCGCTCAGGGCTTCATCGACCTCCCAGCCGAAGGCGGGCATCTCGGTGCGATGCTCGAGGCAGACCAGGTGCACGGCGGCCGCACCGAGACGGCGGGCGCTCCGCGCCGTGTCGATGGCGACGTTGCCGCCTCCGATCACCACCACCACCTTGCCGCTGAGGTCCTGGGGCTGGCCGAGCCGGATGTCGCGGAGGAAGTCGAGGGCGGCATGGACGCCGGTGAGGCTCTCCTCGCCAGCGACGTAGAGCCGGGCCGGGCGTGGCGTTCCGGTGGCGACCACGACTGCGTCAAACCCGTGGTCCCGCAGCTCCTCGAGGTCGTCGACCCGCGTCCCGGTGACGATTTCGACCCCCAGGTCGGTGACGTTGGCCACGTCACGTTCGACGATCTCGGCGGGGAGGCGGTAGGAGGGGATGGAGAGGCGGGGGGCGCCACCCGCCGCCGGCGCCGATTCGATGATCCTCACGCCATACCCGTTCCGGGCCAGCTGCCAGGCGGCCGTGAGTCCGGCCGGACCGGAGCCGACCACCGCCACCCGCTTGCCATTCGGAGCCGGCCGCCTGGTTGTGGGCGGCTCAGGCAGCGCGTAATGGGTGTCGGCGATGAAGCGCTTGAGTCGGCGGATCGACACCGGGCCTTCGAGGCTGCCACGGGTGCACTCGGTTTCGCAGGGCGCGTAGCAGGCACGCCCGAGGGTCCCGACGAGGGGTGTGGTCTCGGCCACCAGGCCAAAGGCCTCCTCGTACTTGCCGCTGCGCACCAGGGAGACGTAGCCGTGAGCCTTGATCCCCGCCGGGCAGCCGAAGGTGCACGGCGAGGTGCCGGGGCGCTCGACGAGCGCCTTCTGAGGGATGGCCTGGGGGAACGGGATGTAGGCGGCGCGTCGCGAGACCATCTCCCCGTTGAACTGGTCCGGGACGGCGACCGTGCAGGTGGCCTCACAGAGGCGGCACCCGGTGCAGAGCGACTCGTCGACGTAGCGCGCGGAACGGCGCACCGTGACCTGGAAGCCCCGCTCTGCGTCGCCCCGGACACTCTCCACCAGGGACTGGGTGAGGACCGTAACGTTGGGGTGGTGGGCCGTCGCCGCCATCTTCGGCGTCGAGATGCAGCTGGCGCAGTCGAGGGTCGGGAAGACCTTGCTGAGCAAGATCATCTTGCCCCCGATCGACGGTTCCTTCTCGACCACGAGCACGCGGTGGCCCATGTCGCCGAGCTTGACCGCGGCCTCCATGCCACCGATCCCGCTCCCGATGACCAGCGCGTCGTAGGTCGTCGACGTATCCATGGTCGCCTAAGCTTCCATGGCCGCGAGCGACTCGGTGAAGCCGCGCACCTGGCGGGTGAACGGCTCGGCGCACACCGAGCAGATGGCCGCCATCTTCACCCTGCTTCCATCGATCCCCCGCTCGGCCATCAGCGTCTGGGCGGCCTGGACAATGCGCGACGAGCGCGCCGTGCAGTCCGGTAGGTAGCCGCACTCCTCGCCGTCGGCGGCGATGAACACCCCGTCGAACCCATGCTCGAGGGCGTGGAGGATCCAGCCCGGCCGCACCCCGCTGGTGCAGGGCAGGCTGATCACGACCACCTCCGGCGAGTAGTGCATATGCGAGCTGCCCGCCAGGTCGATGCCCGGGTCGGAGATGGCGTTGGTCGAGAAGACGAGGACGCGGGGCCCATGGACCGGGGCATCCCCGACCACAGAGGCGGCGGGCTGCAGCATGGCGCTCGGTCTCAGCTCACTTGGCCCGGCGAATGAGGACCCGGTCGTACCCTTGGGCGGGGACGGCACCGAGGAAGCCGTGGCCGACCTTGCCCGACCAGGCCGCCACGTCGGCCTTGGTCTGGGGGTCGCTCGACCAGAGCTCGAGTACCTCACCGACAGCGACGCCGGGCATCGCCTTCTTGGCCTCCAGCAGCGGACCCGGGCATCCGGCGCCGCGGGCGTCGACAACCTTGGCGACGCTCAGCGCCGCGACATCCGCCTCGGTCAGCACAGTCGACATGTGGTCTCCTCTCAGTAGGTCAGGGTGTTGGTCGCCGAGGTGACCTCGACGACGAGGCGGGCGGCGGCGACGATCTCTGCTCCCGCAACGAGGTCTTCTTGGTCCAGGCCCCGGCTCTTCAGGCCGGGCCAACAGACCAGCAGCTTGCCGCCGAGCTCGGCGATGGGCCCGATGAGGTCGCTGATCGGGGCGAGGTCCGGGACCGAGACGGTCTCTGCCACCCCCTTCTTCATCAGAAGGCAGCCCTCGCCCTGGAAGCCCATTACCACCTCGACGTCCGAAGCGAGGGCGGCGGCGGCCATGGTGAAGGGCAGGGTGGCCAGCTCCGGATCGTCCGGTCCATGGGTCACCATGATCACGAGCTTCTCGGGAGTCCCCATCTCCTACTCCTCCTCCCCCCGGCGCAGGAAGAACACGAGATCGCCGCCCTCTTCGTGCCATTCGAGCAGCTCGTTGCCGGTGCTTCCCGCCCAGGCGGGGATGTCAGCGATCGCTCCCCGGTCGGTGGCGATCACCTTGAGCACCTCTCCGGCCGCGAGCCCCTTCATCGCCTTGGCGGTCTTGACGATCGGCATCGGGCAAAGAAGCCCGCGCGCATCGACGACCACCGTCGCCTTGATCTCGGTCTCAGCCATCGTTTCGTTCCTCAAGGTCCTCTGTGTTCTCGAGCATGAGCAGGTCTATATGAAGAGGGTGAGGTGCGCCTTGCGCGCCTCGGCGAGGAAGGCCGCGGCGCCGGCGAACTCCACCCCCTCGATGAAGTCCTCGGGCTTGTAGCCGAAGACGTCCATGGTCATCTGGCACGCGATGAGGCGGACGTCGAGCTCGCGCGCCGTTTCGAGGAGCTCGCGGATGGTGGCGACGTTCTTGCCCCGGAACTTCGCCTTCATCATCTTGGTGGCCATCGGGCCCATTCCGGGCAGGCCAAGGACGAGGTTGGGCATCGTGATCGGCATCGGCATCGCCGGGTTGCCGAGCGGCGAGACCTTGAGCAGGCGCTCGTAGTCCCGGTGGATGATGCTCAGGCCGTAGAAGGTGAAGAAGACCGAGGTCTTCATCCCCGACGCGGCCGCGGTGGTGGCGAGGATCAGCGGGGGGTAGGCCCAGTCGAGGGTCCCCTTCGACGCGATGATCGTCGCCGTCTTGGTTCCGGGGTCACGAGCGCTGGCACGCTCGATCTCGAGACGGACGATCTCCCGGATCTCCGCCTCGCCGAGCGCCGCCGACCGCGGCGCCTCCGCGACCGTCCCAGGGCTTCCGTTCGTGTCCACCATCTGCCCTGTCACCTCCAGCCGGCACCCCGGGAATCGCCATGGGCCGGGTGCCTAGTCCATGCGCGCAGCGGTGCTTGGAGCTTGTTGCATCCTTGCGCCTGTATGCAAGCAAAGTCTCCACTGTGGAGGGGCCGCCCACCAGAGCACAAGGTCCTCGCCGTCCGGCGCGTTTTCCCGTGAGGTGACCGGCCCACNNGGGCGAAGTATCCATGGCTAGTTGCGAAATGATGCAATGATCTGGTACCCTCCTCTGGAATGAACGGCACGATGACAACTCCCGAGCGGGCGGCCGGCCCTCGCGATGCTGAGGCATTCCGACTTCATGCCGAGCTGTGCAAGGTCTTCACCGACCCCAAGCGGCTCATGGTTCTGGAGGCGCTCAGGGCTGGAGAGTGCTCCGTCGGCGAGCTGGCGGATGGGGTCGGGATGAGCCTTCCCAACGCCAGCCAGCACCTCTCGGTGCTGCGGCACGCCGGACTGGTGGCGACCCGCCGGGAGGGGACCACCGTCTTCTACTCACTCTCCGAGCCGCGGATCGTCCAAGCGTGCGACATCGTCCACCAGATCGTCCTCGACCGCATTCCGGGGCCGCGCGCCTAGCGACGCTGCCAAGGTGAGGAGGGCGGGTCCGAGTCTTGGATGCCCCGATCGATGTCCGTGAGGGTCGGGGTGCCGCGAGCCTCGGCCACGCCTGGCCCAGCGCGTCGGTAGCCACGTAATCGACGGCTCGCCCCGCCCCGCGGCTGTGCAGAAGCCCGCGCCGCTCCAGAGTGACGAGACCGTGGGTGGCGGTCGGGGTCAATCTCGTCGGGCGAGGGGCCATTGTGTGATCCTGGGCGTCAATCTTGCCCAGTTGGCCCGCGGGCCACGCCGCACCGACTTCGTGGTGTCTCAGTGGTGGCCCTGATGACTGCCGCCCCTCCGCGGAACACGATGGCGACATTGAACCGAT
>PLNE01000226.1 GCA_003141695.1 Candidatus Dormiibacterota bacterium | reverse complement strand
GGCAAGGCCACCGCGATCGGGCTTCTCCGGTTCGGTCGGCCAGGCCTCAATCTTCTACGGGCTCGTCGCCATCGGAACCCTCGGGGCCGGTTTCGCGGGTGGTGGGAGAAGTCCGGCGCGGGCGGTATGAGACCGACGGTGGTACTACAGGTGGACGAGGGCCCATAAGGGCCACGGACGGTGGTACTACCGGTAGGTTCGCGGCGGTCAGCACCAAGCCCCGGCGCGGCCCCAGGTCACGCTCTCTTCTACTCACCGGGGCCGCCCGGCGGGGGGGATGGGCTCGCCATCGGAGGCGAGGCCACGACGGTTGCGCCAGTCGCCAGGCCCCCGCCCAGTCCGAGCGCGACAGCGCACGCGCCGACCAGCACCGCTCCGACGGTGACCCCGTTGAAGAGTTGGGCGGAGCCCAGGACGCTGTAGAGCAGCGTGCCCAGCGGCTGCAGGCCGACCGCCTGGGTTACGTAGAGACCCAGGAGACGGCCTCGGACGGCGGGGTCGGCGTCGGTCTGGATCACGGTGACTAGCGTGGTGTTGATGGCCACGAAGGCGAGGCTCACTCCCACCAGCGCTGGCAACGTCCAGCCCAACCAGGAGGAACGCGCCACCGTCGCCAGGCTCAGCGCGTAGAGCACGCCCCCACCGACCAGGAACCAGCGGCGCCCCCGGCCGCGGCCAAGGGCGCTGAGCAGCAGAGCGCCGGTGAGACCGCCCACGCCGCCCACGCTGTACATCAAGCCCAGCCCGCCGGAGCCGACGTGGAGCCGGCTCGAGGCCAGCACGGGCAGGAAGGGCATGTAGGACACGCCGAACAGAGAGAGCATCGCCCCCGCTCCCATCACCCCGCGGATTAGGGGGTCGTGCCATGCAGCGGCGAAGCCAGCGGCAACATCGTCCACCAGGCGCTGCGAGCCCGCCCGGCCCGCGGGGGCGATATCGGGGACGACCATCCAGAGCACCGAGATGGGGGCGAGATAGGCTATGGCCAGGCAGGCGAAGCAGGCGCCGGGCCCGGCGACCGCGTAGAGCACCCCGGCGAGGGACGGCCCCACCAGTCGGCAGACGCTCATCGCCGAGGCGGCGAGCGCCATGGCGTTCACCACCAGTTCCCGGCGGACCAAGTCAGCGACCAGCGCCTGGCTGGTGGGGAGGTCGACGGCCGCGCTGCTCCCGAAGACGACCGCGACCACCACGATGGCCACGAGGCTGAAATGACCGGTCGAGGCCAGGATCGCCAGGGTTGCCGCCCCGAGGCCCAGGGTCGACTGGGTGACCAGGAGGATGCGCCGCCGCGGGTAGCGATCGGCAAGCGCCCCACCGAATACGGAGAGTGCCAGGGCGGGGAGGCCCGATGCCGCGGCCACGAACGCCACCGCGTTAACACTCCTGGTCTGCGTGTAGACGAAGTAGCCGAGCGCCACGGTTTGCATCCAAGTGCCGAGAAGGACCGGCCATTGGGCCGACCAGTACCAGCGGTAGCTCCGTACCCGCAGCGCCGGGGGCAGCCAGCGGGGGCCCGCCCCCTTCCCCGCCAGCGGGAAGGCCGTTTCCATCTCCGTGACTCTCCACGATTCGCAACGCGGGGAGGCAGCCCTACCGATGGTCGTATTGCCTCCGCATCGTCGCCCTACCCTTGAAGCAAGTGCCGGCCGCAGATACGGATTGCGAAGCAAGTGCCCCAACCGAATTCAAAGTGGCCTATGCGAACGACGAAACTCGAAGGCGCTCGCTGTGGGAGCAAGAGGTCCCCAGTTCGAGTCTGGGCGCCCCGACCAGAGGCATCTCCAGGGCAGCCATGGCCATCTGGGCGCGACGCAGCGAGGAGCTCGGAGCCCTCGTCCACCACTCCGATCGCGGCGTCCAGTAGCTGGCGATCCGCCACACCGAGCCTTAGCCGACGCCGGCGCGGCGACCTCGGTGGGATCCGGCGGGCAACTTCTACGACAACGCCCGGGCCGAGTCGTTCAACGGCCGCTACAAGGCCGAGCTGATCCGGAAAGGCGGCCCCTGGACCGGGCTCGACGACGTGGAGTTCGCCACCCTCGAGTACGTCGACTGGTTCAACCACCGGCGGCTACACACCGAGTTCGGCATGCGCCCGCCGGCTGAGTTCGAAGCCGAGTACCCTCACCAGGAGCAGGCCCCGATGGCCGCTTCCCGATGACCGGAGCCTCTATGAAACCCCGGGCGGTTCAGACACCGAATCGCGTTGAGAGTGTCGAGCAGTCGTCGCTCACCACGCCCGCCGGGCGGCATGCTGGCGCCGACCTCCTTCGCGTCCTAGCCACAATCGCCGTGATCACCATCCATGCCTGCGTATGGTTCGCATCTGCGTCAACGCTGGACTCCGCCCCCTACCGGGTGCTTGCAACTCTCTCCGATTTCTCGGTTCCAGCATTTGTGGTTCTTGCTGGTTTCCTGCTCGCTCGCAGATACAGAGACACCACTCCCGGACTATCGTTCGTGTGGCGCCGTGCGCGCAGAACCATTGTTCCGTGGCTGATCTGGGCGCCTATCTTGTTCGGCTTCACGTTGAGCACAGGACAGGTCGCGAGCGGTTCCTCTTCCGTATGGGAGTGGT
Source organism: Candidatus Dormiibacterota bacterium (assembly GCA_003141695.1). Lineage (GTDB taxonomy): Bacteria > Chloroflexota > Dormibacteria > Aeolococcales > Aeolococcaceae > Changshengia. The sequence goes on along the minus strand of PLNE01000226.1, from coordinate 984 downwards.
GGGCGTCAGGCGCAGGTCATCTCTATTTCTTGCTGATCATTCCGCAGCTGTACGCACTGTTCCCAATATGGCCACGTCGGCATCGGCTGCCCATTGCGTGCGCGGCGCTCGTTGTGCAGGCTTGCCTATCCATCGTGCGACTGTATGGACCAACGACCTCCTCTTGGTTCGACGTGGTGACGATTTGGTATGGCTTTCTTTTGTTTCCTTACTGGATTGGGTACTTTGCAATTGGAATTGCTATGGAGGAGCTCATCGCCGGGTTGCGGCAGCATGGGGGCGCCTTCTGGCTAGGGCTGTTCCTTACTCTAGGTGGCGGATGGTTAGTGCTGACCATGACGTACCAGGGTGCCCCGAATGCTGCGTACGCGCATGGCACGGGAGCATTCATTACACCGTTGCTGCCGATCCTGGTAACCGGCCTTGCCATCCTCCTTCTGGCATGCCCCGGGGCGATGACGCGAGGCTGGGGAGCGTTGCGTCGATGGGTAGGGGTTGTGTCCAGATACTCTCTTGGCATCTACATCGTCCATCCGATCATCCTGTATGCCGTCGCCATGTGGCTAAACCATCTGCTCTTTGTGAACGTCGTGGATGGCCTCATTGGCTTTGTTTCGCTCGTTGGGATAACGCTGGCTCTCAGCATCGCGCTCTCGGCGTTGATCGCGAGGACACCGCTAGCATTTGCGCTGGGAACAGAGCAGCGGTAACTGCGACTAGATCGATTGCTGCTGAAATTGCTGCAACAGTAGCCACATTCTCAAGGAGGCTCGTTCGATGATCGTCTCGGTGATCGTGGTCTAACAGGATGTTGATCTTTGGTTCCGGTCAAGCGAGGAAGGGCTGAGGGGTTCGCCCGATGAGCAAGAGGGCCGGTTTGCAGGAGACCCCGATCCTCGATTGAGCGTCGGGGACGTCCTCCGGCTTCCACCGAATCAGGAGGCGAAGATCAACACCCTGCTAGGGCCGCTAGGCCCTTGGTCC
>PLNE01000138.1:26453-38311 GCA_003141695.1 Candidatus Dormiibacterota bacterium | reverse complement strand
TTCATGCGCCAGCCGCTCGGCGGTCTGCCGAGCCGCGACGAGATGCGACTCAAGGGCCGCCTCGTCTCCTGACCGGCGCCGGTGCCACGGGCACCCCGGACTGCTAGGCTCCACAGCGACCATGAGTGCCGATCGTTCCAAGGAGGCGGCGGGACGGGCCGCCGCCCGGCTGCTGCGCGATGGCATGCGGGTCGGCCTCGGCACCGGCTCCACCGCCCACTGGTTCATCGTGGCGGCCGGGGAGGCGGTGCGATCCGGGCTCCGCATCCAGGCGGTCGCGACCTCCGAGGCGAGTGCTCGCCTCGCCGGAGAGTTCGGCATCGAGCTGGTGGAGCTCGACCGCCGGGGACTCGATCTCGCCGTCGACGGCGCCGACCTCATCGATCCCGAGTCCCGGCTCATCAAGGGGGGCGGAGGGGCTCACGTCCGGGAGCGGCTGGTGGCCGTCGCCGCCCGGCGGTTCGTGGTGGTCGCCGACCCCAGCAAGTTGGTGCCGCAGCTCCGGGGGCCGGTCCCCGTCGAGGTCCTCCGCTTCGGATCCGACGCCACCCTGGCGGCCCTGGAGGTCTGCGGCGCCCCCTTCAGCCTGCGGATGGACCCCGAGGGAAGGCCCCGTGTCAGCGACTCGGGCAACCTCCTGGGTGACGGCCATTTCGACCTGATCTCCGACCCCGAGGGTCTGGCACGCCGGCTGGACGCGGTGCCCGGCCTGGTGGGCCATGGCCTCTTCCTGGGCATTGCCGACCTCGTCCTGGTGGGAGATGAGACCGGCGGGGTGCGGGAGGTGACCGCCGGCCGCAGCCAGTAGTCGCTCCGCGTACTGCCGGCTCCTCCGCTCGGAGCGATTGAGCCTTCGGCTCCTCGCTCCTCGCTCCGTCGGCGGCAGTAGAGTTGGGGTCCCGGGCGGATGGCGCAGCTGGTTAGCGCGTCTCGCTTACACCGAGAAGGCCGCAGGTTCGAGTCCTGCTCCGCCCACCGCCGCTCGCTGCAGGGGAGCGCCGTCGCCGGCCCCCAGCGGACCGCTTCGGCCCCGATCGGTGCGGTGCCGCCCGCGGCAACGAAGCCGCCACAAGACGCTCCGGTAGCCTCAAGTTCGTGTCATCATCGCCCGAAACGACGGAGGTTCTTCGGCGATGGCCAAGGCGCAGGCGTCCCTGGGGGTGACCGTGGCGGTCTTCGGGTTCGACCCGAGCCCCGAGACGGCGCCCAACCGGGCTCTCCACGTCCTCACCCTCCGGCAGGGGCTTCCCAAGGCCGAGCTGGACGCCCGGGAGACCTTCGAGGCGGCCGGGGCGCGGGCTGTGGAGGAGGCCGGGATGCGGCTCGAAGCGGGTCGCAAGGGGCGGGCAGGCCGGCTCCACCTGGTCGGCCTCGATGACGCCCCGGGTGGCCGCACCCGGGCGGTGACCGCCTGGTACTACGCAACCGCCCCCTATGCCGAGGTGGCCCGGCCCGCCCTCTGGAGCCTGCCCGGCCGGGGCCTGCGGCTCGAGGCCGCCGACTCCGCCGCCCTCAAGGCGGCTCTGGAACGCCTTCGCTCCGAGGCCCGGCACGTCGCCGGAGCCGTCGGGCTTCTCGGTGAGGTCTTCACGGGCGACGATCTGCTCCGGCTCTACGTGGCCCTCCACGGCGGGCCGGAGGGGAGCGAGCGCACCTTCCGCCGCCGGGTCCAGGAGCTGCGCGACGGCGGCGTGCTCAAGCCCGTCCGCGACTCCGAGGTCGCCGCTCTCCGCCTCCGCGTGTCCCGCTTCCGAAGTCCAGCGGGGACCGGGGGCCGGCCGCCCGAGCTCCTCCGCTACGCTGGCAGCGGGGGTGAGCAGGAGCAGCTCGCCGTGCTCAGGACGCGCCGCTCCGGCTGACCGCGGTGCTCCGGACCGGCCGGCTCCTGCGTCCCCATCCAGCGTCGGCCTCCGCATCCGCGCCGGCGTCCCTGCTCCGCCTCACCGGGCCTCACTCGGGGCGCCGCCCCTGACTCGGGCGTCGCCCCTACCCCGCGTCGGCGGCCCAAGGACCCTCGCCGCTGGTGAGGACGAGCGTGACCGGGCCATCGTTGACCAGCTCGACCTGCATCATGGCGCCGAACTCGCCGTACGCGACGGTCAGCCCGAGTTCCGCGAGCGTCGCGCCGAACCGCTCGTAGAGGTGCCGGGCCAGATCGGGTGGGGCCGCTCCGAGGAAGCTCGGCCGGTGGCCGCCGGAGGCGTCCGCGTGCAGGGTGAACTGGCTGACCACCAGCACCTCGCCCCCGGTCTGATGGAGGTCGAGGTTCATCCTGCCCGCCGGGTCGGAGCAGATCCGCAACCGGGCGACGCGTCCGGCGAGGCGGTCGGCGGTCGCGTCGGTGTCACCGGGACCGACCGAGAGCAGCACGCAGAAGCCGGGGCCGATCTCGCCGGTCACCCGCACGGAGCGCTCCGCGCCCTCCGCGCGGTGATCGTCGGCGGTCGGGTGGGCCTCCTCACCCCGCGATTCCACCAGGACGCGGGCGTGGCGCACACGCTGGACGACCGCCCTCATCCCGGCTGCTCCAGCATGTCCAAGCCCCGGCGCATCCGCATCGCCTCGGCTTCGGCCTCGAAGAAGTCGGATGCCTCGCAGCGCATGCCGGCGACCAGGAAGCTCCAGCCGCGGTGGTCGGGATCGCCCGCCTCGGGCGCCCCGTAGGCGGAGGCCAGCGCCCGGGGCGGGAAGAGCTCGATGCGCCGGCCGTCACGCAGCTTCTTGAAGATGGGGCGCCGCACCAGGATCGCCTCGAGGGGCCGGCCGTCCTGCAGCAGTCCCCGCTCCAGCTCGATCCGGCGGAGCTTGGCGATCGGGTTGTCGGGGTCGCGCAACTCGACCGCGAGGGCAAAGCGCTCGGAGAGGTCCCGGAAGACGAAGAGCACTGCCAGGGCATCGGTCTCGTCGCCGAGGATCCGGACAAAGGTCGCCGCCGAGAGTGGATCGACGCTCGGCTGCTGGCGGGAGCTGGCCGTCTTCTGGTCGGCGAAGAAGAGCTGGGGGAGCAGGCCCGGGGAGCGGGCGTCCGCCAGCCACGGGTGGCCGTCGCGCCAGTCGCGCCGCCCCACCAGCTCAGCGAAACGATCTTGGGCCGCATCCCGACGTCGTGGGTCAAGGCCGCGAACGCGGACATGGATCACCCGGCCCATGGCCCGGATTGTAGGGGTGGAGGTGGGGGCGGCCTCGCCCGCGGTGGGGGCGGACGCCTCGCGCGGCGGCCCGGGGTGCGCCTTCCCCTACCGCGGCCGCGCGGCGATGCCGTCCAGGACGAGGTCCACGCAACGCACAAGCAAGGCGTCGTCGAGGGGCTCGGCGGTCATCAGCATGCGCACGTACATCGGGCCGACCAGCGTCTCCAGGGCGAGGACGGGGTCCACGTCCTCGCGCAGCTCGCCACGGGCCCTGGCCCGCTCGAACAGGGCGGCCCCCGCCCGGAACCGCTGGGCCCAGTATCCCGCCCGCGCAGCCTCGTACTCGGGGAGGTCGCGCCGCAGGGCGAGGCGCACCAGCAGCTCCCCCAGTGGGGTGCGGAGAAAGGGGAAGATCCCCCGGATGACGGCGAGTAGATCGCCGCGCAGGGAGCCCGTATCCGGGGGCGGGATCTCCGCCTCGGTCCCGCTGAGGACCGCGTCCAGTGCCAGGTTCGACCGGCCGCCCCACCGGCGGTAGATGGTCGTGGGGTGCACCCCGGCTTGCTGAGCGATCTCGGTGATCGAGAGGTCGTCGAGGCCGCGGGTGAGGAGGGCGGCCAGGGTGGCGTCGATGACCGCAGCGCGGACCCGGGCACTCCTGCCCCCGGTCCTGCGCAGCGGCTGGCGCGCGGCCTGCTCCTCCATGGCGGGCATCTTATCGCTACTCACCTTGCGTTATTTGTGCCTTATCGCTACCTGCCTTGCGTTAGTGGCACCGACTCTCTATACTAACGCAAGCATAACTGCGTTAAGGAGAGATGGCGAACGTGAGCGTTGCGAACCGGGTGGTCCACGTCCCGGGAGGGAGGGATGACATGCAGGGCGGTGGCGCTGCGGCATCGCCGGTCCGGCCGGCTCGACGCGGGCTGGCCCTGGCCGTCCTCTGCCTGTCGCTCCTCATCGTCACCCTCGACAACACCGTCCTGAACGTCGCCCTGCCGACGCTGGTGCGCGACCTGGGCGCCACCTCGACCGACCTGCAGTGGATCGTCGACGCCTACGTCCTGGTCTTCGCCGGCCTGTTGCTGGTGTCGGGGAGCGTGGCCGACCGCTTCGGGCGGAAGTGGACGTTCATTGCCGGGTTGGTCGGCTTTGCCGGTTGCTCGATCTGGGCCGCCTTCTCCGGGTCGGTCGGGATGCTGATCGCCGCCCGGGCGAGCATGGGAGTGGGCGGGGCGCTGATCATGCCCTCCACCCTGGCGCTCATCACCAGCATGTATACGGATCCTCGGGAGCGGCAGCGGGCCTTCGGGCTCTGGGCCGCGACCACCGGCGCCGGGGTGGCCCTGGGGCCGATCATCGGGGGTCTGCTGCTGGCGCACTTCAGCTGGGGCTCGGTCTTCCTGATCAACGTGCCGATCGCGGCGCTGGCTCTGGTCCTCGCTTTCCCCTTCGTCCCCAACTCGAGGAACCTGCAGGCCGGGCGGCCGGACCTGCTGGGGGCGTTGCTCTCCATCTCAGGGCTCGGCCTGCTGCTCTGGGCGATCATCGACGCACCGGTCCACGGCTGGTCGTCGCCCACGGTGATCGGCGCCGGCATCGGCGGCGTGGCCGTCCTCGTCTCTTTCGCGGTGTGGGAGCGCTTCGCGTCCCAGCCCATGCTCCGGCTCAGCTTCTTCCGCCGCCGGGAGTTCTCGGTGGCCGTGTTGTCCGTGAGCATGGTCATGTTCGGGCTCTTCGGCGCCCTCTTCGTGCTGACCCAGTTCCTCCAGTTCGACCTGGGGTACACGGCCCTCCAGACCGGCGTCCGGCTGCTCCCCGCGGCGGGCTCCATCATCCTGGTCGCCCCCTTCGCCAGCCTGCTGGATCGCGCCTTCGGCACCAAGCTGGTGGTGGGGGCGGGCCTGCTGCTGATCGCCGGGGGGCTCTGGGAGATCTCCGGAGCCACCGTGGCCACCACGTATGTGGGGACGCTCGCGGGCATGATCATGCTCGGCGTCGGAGCCGCGCTCGTCATCCCAACGGTCACGGCCTCGGTCATGGGGTCCCTGCCCGCGGACCACACGGGGATCGGCGCCGCCACCAACAGCGCCTTCCTGCAGGTGGGCGGCGCCCTCGGTGTCGCCGTCATCGGCAGCCAGCTGTCGACCCGGTATCAGGGCCGGATGATCGCGTCCATGGCCCCGTACCACGTCGCGGGCGCCGTGCAGACCACCATCCTCGGCTCGGTCGGGGGTGCGCTGCAGGTGGCGGGACGGGAGGGCGGGATGGTCGGGGAGATGCTTGTCGGCTGGGCGCGGACAGCCTTCGTGAGCGGCATGGACCTGGCCTTTCTGACCGGCGCCCTGGTGGCCGCGGCCGCCGCCCTGCTGGCGCTGCTGGCGCTCCCCGGCCGCCCTCAGCGTGGCGCGCCCGTGCGGCCCCGCGTGATCGCGTCGCCGTCTCGCCCGGACGAGGGCGGGCAGCAGACTTAGGGCTCTCGGCGGGGTGCTCGGGGCCGCCCGGCCGAGCGGGCCCGCGTTGCGGGACGCGCAGCCGGCACGACCGGCTTGACCGGGGGGCGTGATCGGCGGCGTGGGGGAGACGGCGGGGCAGCTGGCGCTGCGGGTACCGGCGCCGTGGCCGCCGGCACGGGCTCCTCGACCGGCAGGGCCTCGGCAGCGCTGTGGCCCGTCCCTGCCGCGCCGGCGGACGGGGTCGCCTCTGCTGCCACCGGCTTCCGCCGCCGCATCCACTCCGGCGGGCTGATCACCAGCCACATCGCGATGAGGGCAGCCGCCAGCCCGGCGAACAGCGGGCTGCGCAGGACCAGGAGGGTGCTGCCAAACCCGGGGATCACCAGGGCCTCCTTCCCCAGTACGTCGCTCCGCGGCACGGTCCAGGGATCGGGGGCGGGATTGTTGTCACCCTTGAGGGTGAATCCCGTGGTGGCGTTCCCCGCGACGATCCGGTGGATGAGGTCGTCGCCGGCGCCGATCTGACCCTTGGGCACGCGGTACACGACGAGATCGCCGACCCGGTAGGTCGGCTGGGCCTCGGCGAGCACGAAGTCGCCGGTCTTCAGGGTGGGCAGCATCGAGGTGCCCTTGACCGTGATGAAGGTGGCCGAGCCGCTGAACCACGAGGTGGGACGGAGGGCCACCCACCACACCGACACCACCGCGACCAGCACGACCGCAAACGCGATGTTGGCCGGCCGACGCAGACTGGGGAGGAGGCGACCTCCCAGGGGCCGGGAGGGCCTCTCGGCGCGGTGCTCCGGGGCGGGGACGGTGGGCTCGATGGAGCGAGGATCCGGAGCGCTCGAGCGCTCCTTCCCGGTGGCGCCGTCCTCGGTCACGCGCGGACTGCGCTGCGCGCGGCGCTCGAGGACGGGGGCGACCAGCGGCCGGAGCGGGTCGAGGAGGGCGCCCAGCTCACCCAGGGCGGCGGCGGTCAGGCTCAGCTCGCGGAAGGGGTGGGGACGGATGTGAGGGGCGGAACGTGCGGCGGCCTGCTTCACGGCACGATCATGGCAGTGGTGGCGCCTCCCGGGGCGCATCCTGCTGGGCTCAGCGCGGGATGTCTAGCAGGTCGCGGGGACGCCGGTCTGGGTGCATGTGCGGAGGGTGAGGTACCGGGACTCCAGCGTGAAGCCGTTCGCGCTTGACGACGGCGTCCCCGCCGCGGCCGGGTTGGCAAGGATCTCCAGGAAGTAACTGTCCGTTGCCCTGTTGCGGACGGAACCCGTCAGGGGGGAAATGGTGCAGGTCGGAGTGGCTCCGGCCAGGTTGCAGGTGCCGTGCCCGATGTAGTTGCCAGTGGTGATGGTCGTGTCGTGGAGCGTGACGTAGACGGCGTCGCCGGCGACTGCGCCGGTGCACGTGCTGAGGGTCACGGTCACCTTGGTGATGGGGCTACCGCTCGTGTTCACCCCTATGGAGCCGCTCTTACAAGTGGGGAGGGATGCCGAGGCGGCGCTGAGCGTGTGGCTGGAGACGTTCAGGTTCGCGGCACGGCCGACGACGGCCGTCCCCGCGGCCAGCACGGCCGCGGTGGCCAGGAACCGAACCAGGATCTGCCGCCTGCCCATCTTTCATCACCTCGGCAAATGCACGCGGGCCCTGCGGCTGAGACCGCAGGACCCGCGGGCGGAGCGAAGCGAGGTTATCAGCCGCCCAGGACTACCGCGACGCCCGTCACGGATGCGGCGTTCACGGTCGTGAACGTCACCACCAGGGTCGTGCCGCTGGTCGGAGTGGTACCGGTGACCTCACCAAGGGAGATGTTGCTGCCGTTGGAGAGGGTGACCTTGTAGGGCACGCCATAGCAGGACGACGCCAGCCCGTTCAGGGTGACGGTGCCCGCGCTGTAGCCCGGGAGGCCCGCCTGGTAGCTGGGAACGTAGGTGGCGTTGAGGGTTGCGCCCTGGCATGCGGCCACGGTCGACACGCCCGCGCCGAGGGCGTTGCTGGTGACGCTGAGGCTGGCCGCCAGGGCGTAGACGCCGCTGAAGGCGATGACCCCCGCGACGATGACTCCGATGATCCGCTTCATGCTGGACTTCGCTCCGTTGGTCTTCTGGAGATTCGGGTGGGTGGCTGCGGGCGGTGAGTCGCGGGGCCCAGAGGGCCGCTCCCGCGGGCCCTTATCCGCCGATGACGACAGCGACGCTGAGCACTGCGCTCGCCGCCGCGTAGGGGCTGGGGAACGCAACGGTGAAGCTGCCGGTGGTACCGGTGGAGGTGACCGGCGAGGATGCCAGGGCAGTGCCACCGGTGCCGTACAGGGTCACCTGGGCGTTGGCGCTGTTGCAGGCCGCCAGGACACCGGTCACCGTGGCTCCTTCCACGACGTAGCCCGGCCCGGGCACGGCGGCCTGATAGATGATGTCCGCTGCGGGGTAGGTCACGGTGACCGCCGAGGCCTGGCATGAGGCCACCGTGGCGACGCCCGCGCCGAGGCTGTTGCTGGAGACGCTGAGGCTGGCCGCCAGGGCATAGACACCGCTGAAGGCGATGACGCCTGCGACGACCACTCCGATGATCCGTTTCATGTCGTTTCTCGCTCCTCGCCCCTGCGGTTCGCAGGTGGGTGAACCATGGTCTGTCGCACCTGCCTTTCAGGACAGGTGCCTCACTCGGCCATAGTGCATCTGCACCATTTGGCGCCTACAGAGCGTCAGAGGCTCGCTTCGCCTCCGTCACCGGCCCACCACGCCGGTAACGGCGGTCGCGCTCCGGTCAACCGGATCTCAGACCGCCCCGTGCCCGATGCGATAGTCGCGATCGCTCCGATCGGGCTGCACCCGCAGCGGGGCGGCTTGGCGGCCGGGTCAGATGATCGCTGGAGCCCCTAGCCGCCCAGCACCAGGGACACACCGGTCACGTCCGAGGCGGCTGGAGGGGAGGCGAAGCCGGTGGCGGGCGAGAAGCTCGTGGCCTGAGCTGGCACGAGGCCGGTCACCTCGCCAAGGGAGGTGCCGCCGGCTCCGAGCAGGGTCACCCGGTAGGTCTGGCCGGCGCACGCAGCTAGGTCGGGGGTCGGCGTGGTGTCGCTGACGGTCACGTCGGTGACGGCGTAACCGCCGCCGCTGCCGGCGGATGGGGAGTAGGCCGTGGTGTAGCTCACCAGCAGGGTGTCGGAGGTGCAGGCCGAGACGACCTGCTGTCCGCTTCCCAGGCTCTGCCCGGAGGTGCTGAGCCCGGCGGCCAGCGCCTGTCCGGCGCCGAGAGCCACCACTCCCGCCACGATCGCTCCAAGTGCCCGGAACGCTTTTATCACGCCTCTCATGCTGGCCCCCCATCCGCCGATCCACGAGATGCATGTGGCCGAAACTCGCCTAGTGCCGCTGTACCGGGGGCCGGCGGGACGCAGCCCGCAGCTCGGCTGTCCGGCTGACCGATCGTCGTGGTGGGGTCCGCACCGGTCCGCCGATCAGGCCCCGGCCTCGGGCGCCGGGGCATCCTCCTCGGCAAGGATCCGATAGAGCGCCTTGCGGGTCTCGGAGAGGAGCTGGCGGGCCTTGGCGATCTGTGCCTCGCTGCCGGCCTGGCCGACCTGGACGGTGGCCGCACCGACGGCGGCCACGATCTCGAAGAGCGACCGCGCCTCCTGGTCGAGGGAGTCGGCGACGGTGGCCCACGGCGCCGCCAGCTCGTCGGGGTGCTCGCCGGCGTACTTGCCCCCGGCGTCGGTGAGCCGCAGCTCGCGCCGGCCGCCGTCCTGCACTCCCTCGATCAGGCCCTCGTCCTCCAGCAGCTGGAGGGCGGGATAGACCGAGCCGGCGCTCGGCCGCCAGAGCCCGCCGCTGCGCCTCTCGATCTCCTGGATGATCTGGTAGCCGTTGCGCGACTGCTCCCTCAGCAGCGCCAGGATGGCGGCGCGCACGTCGCCGCGGCGTGCCCGCGGTCCCCGGCCGGGGCCCGGACCGAAGAAGCTGTTGAAGAGGGGAGAGCGTGGACCGCGGGGCCCGCCGAAGGGACCGCCCCGCCGGGGGCGCCAGGCGAAGGGGGGCGGGCCCTCCTCGGATCGGGAGTCGAAGCCGTGGCCGCGCGCCCGCTCTGCGAACCGGCGGGCGGCGCTTGCCCAGGCGTCTCCTCCGTACTGGGAGAACCAATCAGCGGCGGTGGTGTCGTTCATGACGGGGGCCTCAGGTGAAGGCTGCTGCGATATGCCAACGATATATCGCGATATCTCCGAATGCAAGCGTCGAGTCGCCGGCGCGGGGGCGGTCAGCGGGCCGGCTGGTCGAAGAGGGATCGCCAGCCGGGCGTCCGGAGTGGGGACGACGGCGTCGCGCTCAGCTCCTCGCGGATGCGACGAGCGTCCACCGCGATGGCCGCCGCGGCAGCCGCCGCATGGGGGTTGGGCCCTGAGCCGCGCAGTGCCTCGAGCACGGACTCGTACAGGCCGTCCTGATCGGCGCTGAGCAGCTCTCCCCGCGGGGTGGCCGCGCCCGTCTCGCCATCCTGCTGGTCGGGCGGCCACCAGCCCTCCAGCTCGGACGCGACCCTGATCAGCAGCCGCGCGAGCGCCGCCGCGGCGGGCGCGGGGAGGTCCCAGCTCGCCCCGGCCTCGGCGGCCGTCCGGGCGATGCCCCGCACCTCTCGTTCGACCATCTGCAGGACGGGGACCGCCGCATGCAGGTTCTCGACCGCCTCGCGCTGCCGCCGGCCGGTGGGGTGCCACCGCCAGGACTCCTCCGCGTTGCTGACGGCCCGGGCGGCCGCGGTGACGCGGTCACTCAGCAGGCGGGCGGCGCCGAGCAGCGAGTCGGGGTCCTCGGGAGGCGTGGCCCCGACCGCGTCTGGGGGCGGCGAGGTCAGCGCCGGGTCCTGGGGCGACGTGAGCGTGGCGACCTCCGCCCGCTCCACCCAGGCGGCGACCCCCCGCACCAGCGATGCCAGCCCCTCTGCGAGGGACCGGACCCGCGCGTTGGCCTCCCCGAGGTGGATCCGGGGAAAGACGGCCAGGTTCACCAGGATGCCGCAGGCGGCGCCGATCGCCGTGTCGACCACCCGGTCGAGGCCGTACCCGCCGGTGGTCGCGCCGAGCACCAGGACGAGCAGGGCGCTGATGGGGACCTGGATCGCCCCCTGGGTGCCCAGCCGCATCGCCCGGCCCACCAGCAGCGAGACGAAGATCACGACCGCGATCGACCAGGTGTTGATGCCGGCCAGATGGGCAAAGAGGCTGGCGACCAGCACGCCCACCATCACGCCGGCGACCCGCTGCAGCCCGCGTGAGACCGACTGCCAGATCGTCACCTGGACGGTGAGCACAGCCGCGAGAGGCGCAAAGACGGGGATCTGGTTGCCGAGCAGGTTGGCGGCCACGAACCAGGAGAACCCGGAGGCGACCGCGGTCTTGACCGCATGGAGCAGCGGACCCTCCAGCCGTCCCCGCAGCAGTCCCAGAGCCTCGGAGAGCTGGCCGGTGAGGGAGTCGGTTCGCTTCACGGCGCACATCTTGCCGTCCGCGCGGGTCCGGACGCCGGGAGCGGGGCCGGTGGCCGGGGGGGCTCCCTGGCGGCAGCGCCGCCGCGCCTGGCCTCAGCTGGTGCGGCGCCAGAGGATGTTGGCGCCCACCGCCGAGACGACCGCGAGCACGGCGAAGAGCAGCCCGTGCTTGATCTGGATCTTGGCCGGAGCACCGGCCAGGAAGGTGGTCTTCTGGGTGAAGTAGAAGATCGCCAGCGCCAGGCAGATGAGGGCGATCGCGATCAGCACCGCCGCCAGGGTGCGGTTGCGGGTGTGGCCGGTGTTGGGCATCGAGGTGGTCTCCCCGTGGGTGCTAGTGGAGCAGGATCAGGCCGAGCGCTCCCAGCCCCGCGCAGTAGTACGCGTACGGGTCGAGGCGGCCGACACGGAAGTATCGGACAAGGAAGCGGGCGCTGGCGTAGGCCGTGAGGCCTGCCGCCACCGCGCCGATGAGCATGGGCCCGAGGTTGGCGGTGCCGCCGAGCGACGGGACCTCCAGGAGCCCGGCGGCCAGGATGATGGGGGTCGCGAGCAGGAAGGAGAAACGGACCGCCTCCTCATGGCGGAGCCCGCCGATCAGGCCGCCGGCCATGGTCGACCCCGAGCGCGACATGCCCGGGAAGAGGGCGACGATCTGGCAGGCGCCGATCAGCGCTGCGCGGCCAAAGCCCATCTCGTCGATGCTGCGAAACTGCTTCGCCTCCGCCGCGGGGTCGCGCTGGGCGATGCCCGCCCGCCGCTCGGTGCGCCGCCGGAGCATCTCCGC
>PLNE01000138.1:0-26444 GCA_003141695.1 Candidatus Dormiibacterota bacterium | reverse complement strand
CCGGTGACCGCGCTGCGGACAAACCCGGCCACGATCCGGCCCCATTGCTTCCAGTAGAGGGCGATCAGGGCGGTGGCGGTCCCGATGTGGAGCAGCACCAGGAAGGGGAGGAAGTCGGGGTCACCCTCCCGCACCCCGATGCCGAGCAGCGGCGGCACCACCACGGCGTGGCCGAGCGAGGAGACGGGGAACAGCTCGCTGGCGCCCTGGAGGATTCCGAAGAAGAGCGCGATCGGCAGGGTGATGCCCACAGGCTTCGGACACTACCAGGGTCGGGACGGGGTACCATTTCGCGCCAGTAAAACGGCGCTTGGGCGCCACGCTCACGTGGTGCCACCGGGGGAATCCGCGGAGGCGGGAGATGAAGGCGAGTTACATCACGGTGCTGGGATCGGCGGTCCTGGCGGTCCTGGCGGTCGGCTGCGGCAGCTCGCCCGCCTCCTCCTCCACCTCGGCGGCGTCCAAGACCACCCCGGCATCGACGGCCACCCCGGCTTCGACGGCGCAGGTTGCCCAGTCGTTTCTGTCGGCCGCCGGCCCCGTGGACACGGCCTACAAGACGTGGAAGTCCGCCCTCACGGCCGCGAGCGCCAACCCCCTCCCGCTCACCGCGCAGGCGTCGGCGTACGTCAGCGTGCTGACGACCTTCGACAACACCATCCAGGGCATGGGTGCGACCGGCAAGGCGCCCACCGACATCGCCACGCTGGTGACCGATGACGACACCGTCATCGCGGACCTGAACGCGCTCAGCTCGCAGACCGCGAGCACGGTGGCCGCGTGGGATCTCAAGGGCTTAGCGGATGGCACCGCGGCGATCGCGGCGGGCGATGTGGTGCGGGCCGACCTGGGCCTGCCCGCGAGCTGATCGACCCTCTCCGACTAGTGATGAAAGCGGGCACGGTCGGGATGCTGCGGCAGGCGTGAGCTGAGCTTGCCGAGCTGGCCGACCTCGCGGCGGAGATCGGCGATCAGCAGATCGGCGAGGTCGCGCGACATCCCGTTGCGGACGACCACGCGCAGCACGTTGGTGTTCTGGAGGTTGGCGGGGAAGCTGTAGGCGGGCACCTGCCAGCCGCGCTTCCGCAGCCCGTCCGAGACGTCGTACACCGAGTAGCGCTCCACCTCCGGATTCAGCTCAAAGGCGAACACGGGAAGCTCGCTCCCGTCGGTGAGCAGCCGGAAGGGACCGATCCGCGCGACGGCCGCGGCGATGTGCTGGGCCGTGTCCAGCGCCGCCTGCTGCACCCGCCGGTAGCCCTCGAAGCCGAGCCGGATGAGGTTGTAGTACTGGGCGATGACCTGGGCGCCCGGCCGCGAGAAGTTGAGCGCGAAGGTGGGCATGCTGCCGCCCAGGTAGTTGACCCGGAAGATGAGATCCTCGGGCAGGGCATCGCGGTCGCGCCAGAGCACCCAGCCCACCCCGGGGTACACCAGTCCGTACTTATGGCCGGAGGTGTTGATCGACGCCACCCGCGGGACGCGGAAGTCCCACTCCAGGTCCGGTTGCACGAAGGGCGCGACGAATCCGCCCGAGGCGGCATCGACGTGCACGGGGATGTCCGGGCCTCCTCCCTGGTGGAGCCGGTCGAGCGCCGCGGCGATCTCGGCCACCGGCTCGTAGCTGCCGTCCTGGGTGGAGCCCAGCACTGCGACGACACCGATGGTGTTCTCGTCGCAGAGCTTCACCGCCTCCCCGCCGGTGAGGTGGCGCCGGTCACCCTCCATGGGCACGTAGCGCGGCTCCACGTCCCAGTAGCGGCAGAATTTCTCCCAGCAGACCTGGACGTTGATCCCCATCACCATGTTGGGCCGGTCGGCGGAGGCGCCGGCAGCGCGGCGGGCCTCCCGCCAGCGCCACTTGAGCGCCATCCCGGCGAGCATCGCCGCCTCGCTGGATCCGGTGGTGGAGCAGCCGACCGCGGTCTGGTGGGGCTGCGCGTGCCAGAGGTCCGCCAGGATGTGGACGCAGCGGCGCTCGATCTCGGCGGTCTGCGGGTATTCGTCCTTGTCGATGACGTTCTTGTCCGCCGCCTCCACCATCAGGCGTGCGGCCTGCGGCTCCATCCACGTGGTGACGAAGGTCGCCAGGTTGAGCCGGGCGTTGCCGTCCAGCAGCAGCTCGTCGTGGACGATCTGGTATGCGACCTCCGGGTCCATCGGCTCCCTGGGGATGCGCAGCTTGGGCACACCGGAGCGGGTCGCGCCGGTCGCGTACAGGGGGTTGACGTCCAGTTCCTCGTCGCCGGGCTCGTGGCGGTGCAATGGCACGTGGTTCCCTCCCGTCTGCCGTCTGTTAGGGGGTGCGCTCGGCGTGCGTATCCGCCGCCTGGGTGAAGAGCCCGCGCGATAGGACGTCGAGGTTGGCCGAGGTGCGCCGGCGCACGACCTCCGGGGCGTAGGCGGGCTCACCGATGTGGCGCTGCATCACCGGCTCCATCAGGAGGGGGCCGAGAACGATCGAGAGGACCTGGAAGGGCCGCCACTCGGGATCGGAGTCGGCCCGGATGCCGCCGGCTCGCTCCAGCAGCTCGAGTCCGCGCCGCGTCGCCTCCACCATGTCGTCGAAGATCGTTGTGCCCGCCGGGGTCTCATCGAGGAGGCAGCGGCGCAGGTACTGCCGGATGTCGGCGTTCGGCCCCAGGACGTCCGAGAAGACGTTGGCCATCGCCCGCGACAGCTGATCCGCGGGGAGGTCCTTGGGGAGGGCGTCGAACCGTTCGAGGAAGACGGCCAGCACCGACTCGTCGACGGCCGCGCGCAGGCCGTCCTTGGACCCGAAGTGATGAATGACCAGCCCGGGGGAGACCCCGGCGGCCTGGGCGACGGTCCGGAGCGGCACCCCGAAGCCGGAGGTGCCGAAGAGCCCGAGGGCCGCCTCGCGGATCTTTGCCCGCGCGCTCAGATCGGAGTCCTGCACGGTGGGGGAGCGCCTGCTCACGGCTCAATTCTACTGTATAGGGACTTGCTCTGCCGCTTATGATGTGATATATACGTATTTTATATTGAACAGTCATTTAACCACCGCATCCCCCCAGTCCGGTCCCCAGGTGAGAGACGCCGCCCCCAACCGGTCTGGTGGCCGCAGCCCATGGGCGCCGCTTGCGGTGCTGTGCGTGGCCGTGCTGATGGTCAACCTCGACAACACCATTCTGAACGTAGCCCTGCCCACCCTGGTGGAGAAGCTGCGGGCCACCACCGACCAGCTGCAGTGGATCGTCGACGCCTACTCGATGGTGTTCGGGGGCCTGCTGCTCGTGGCCGGCAGCCTGGCCGACCGCTTCGGGCGCAAGCGACTCTTCGTCGCCGGGCTGATCGTCTTCGGGAGCGGCTCGCTCGGCGCCGCTTTCTCGGGGAGCGTCGATCCCCTCATCGCGTGGCGGGCGCTCATGGGGGCCGGGGCCGCCATGACCATCCCGTCGGGCCTCTCGATCGTCAACGACATCTTCCGCGACCCCGCCGAGCGGGCACGGGCGGTCGGCATGTGGGCGGGGACGATCGGGCTCGGGATCGCCGTCGGGCCAGTCGCGGGCGGGCTGCTCCTGGCCCACTTCTGGTGGGGGTCGGTGTTCCTGGTCAACGTCCCGGTGGTCGCCGCCGGCCTGGTGGGGACCCTGCTGCTGGTCCCCGAGTCGCGGAGCGCAAACCCCCGGCGTGCCGATCCGGCCGGTGCTCTGCTGTCGATCGGCGGCCTCGGCGGCATTCTCTGGGCCATCATCGAGGGCCCGGCCCACGGGTGGTCGTCGCCGGAGGTGATAGCCGCGCTCGTTGGTGGCGTCGCCCTCGTCGCCGGGTTCGTGGCCTGGGAGTGGCACTCCGACCACCCCATGCTCCCTCTCAGGTACTTCCGCTCCCGGCGCTTCACCATCGCCTTGTCGGCGTTGGGCCTGGGCGTCTTCGCCCTGCTGGGCGGCCTCTTCCTCCAGACTCAGTTCCTCCAGTTCTTCCTCGGCTACTCGCCGCTCGGCGCCGGGCTGCGCATCTTGCCCCTCGCCGCATTGCTGGCCCTCGCAGCGCTCGCGTCCTCCCGGCTGGTCCGGCGCGTCGGCAGCAAGCTCATCGTCGCTGCCGGGCTGCTGCTGATCACCGGCGGTCTGGCCGAGAACGCCGCGGTCGCGACTCCGACCGTCACCTACCTGCTCGCCCTTCCCGGGATGCTGATGATCGGGCTGGGGGCGGGGCTGCTCATCCCCGCCGCCACCGATTCGGTTCTGGGCGCTCTCGGTCAGGAGGACGCGGGAGTTGGGTCCGCAGCCAACAGCACCGCCCTCCAGGTTGGCGGCGCCCTCGGCGTGGCCGTGATCGGCAGCGTGCTCTCCACCCGCTACCAGAGCGCCATGAACCCGGTGCTGGCCGGCCGGCACGTGCCCGCCGTGGCGGCCCAGGCCATCCTCGGATCGCTCGGCGGAGCGCTGGCCGTCGCACGGGAGGTGGGCGGACCGCTCGGCGCCGGCCTGGCCGCCGTGGCCCGGAACAACTTCGAGATGGGCACGCGGGCGGCGCTCAGCGCCGCCATCGGGGTCACCGGGGCGGGGGTGCTGCTGGTCCTCGCCGTCCTGCCCTCGAGGAGTCGCGAGACGCGATGAGGCGCCCGCCGGCTGCCGGCGCGCGCCTCACCCGCTGCGCGGAAGGTCAGCTCAGAGGAGCTGCCTGACCAGGCTCTCGATAGTGCTGAGAGATGCTGAGGTGCCCTCGGTGAAGACGCCGGCGAAGTTGCCGCCCTGTCCTGCCAGAACGCCCTCCACCGTCGCCCCGTTGGCCGTGTACTGGTACGTGGCCGCCTCGTCTCCGAGTCCCGAGAGGGGAGTGAAGTTGATGCTGAGGTTCGCCGCCTGCAAGCTCGCCACCTGCTTCTGCTCCTCGGTCGCGAGGTAGCCGGAGGGCAGGCCGCTCTCGAGGGCGATGATGACCACCGTGGGAGTGGCGCTCAGGGCGATGTATGAGCACGCGATGCCCGCCGCGCCGCCCGGGAGGGGCGTGGCGCCGGCGACCGGGGTGACGACGGTGGGGGCCGGGAGGGTCACGCCCAGCGCGCCTCCGACCGTGGAGGCGGAGGGGCACGCGCCGGTGCTGATCGCGGCGGCGCTCGTCGCGGGCGCGGAGGTTGGCGCCGTCGTACCGGTGGCCGCCGCCGCGCTGGAGCTGGACGTGCCTGAGGACGACGACGTCGTGGCGGAGGTGCCGCAGGCCGCAAGCGCCGCCACGGCGATCAGCCCCGTGAGGAGCGATGGGAGAGTAATGCGGTGGGACATGGGAACGAGGACCCCCCTTCCAAAAGGACTCGGGACGAAAGTCCCGCGACAAAGTGACCTTAGGGTATCCGAATAGTCATGACAAGAGGCGCTGCCTCTAGGGCCGGTGAGACCTGCCCTAGAGGGTCGCTCGGCCCTCGTAGGGGCCGCAGCCGCGGGTCAGGCGGCCGGCGTCGGGAGTGCCTCGCGAGCGGCAAGGCGCTTCGCCAGCTTGGCGGTGTCCTCGAAGAGCGCCTGGGCGCCCACGATGTTCGCCTCGGCCCCCGAGTTGTCGCTGACCCGCCGGCCATCCACACCGTCGCTGATGCGTCCGATGCGCCGATCGTAGACGGGCTGGCCGGCGGCGTTGCGGCGGTCAAACCAGGAACGCGCCATGCCGGCGAGAGCGGCGTATGCGGGCGTCCCCGTGACCTCCGCGACCCGGGTGAGCACGTAGACCGCCGACGCCACGTCGTACGGCTGGGTCCGCTCCAGGTCAAAGCCAGACATGACGACGGTCCGGAACACCAGATCGGCGCTGCGGCAGGCGATGGTGACCAGGTCGTGCCTGCCCAGCCGCACCCCGGCGTCGGCGAGCACCCCCTCCTGGATGTGCCCCCAGAGGTGGGGCACCCCGTGCTCGTCGCGGGAGTTCATCAGCCGGTCGCCTTCGCGGCAGGCGGCCACCTCGTCGCTCCAGACCGCGACCGCGTCGACCAGTCCCCGATCGTCGCCGCTCTCCAGCAGTGTGAGCGCCGTCCTGATGTGGAGTGCCCTCACATCCGACGGCACGTCGGAGGCCTCGATGACGTGCGGTAGACCGCGGCTCAGGGAGTCCTCGATCCGGGCGTTGTCTGTGAAGACCTGCCCGGCGCGGGCCACGGCCAGCAGCGCACGTGCCTGCCAGAAAGCGCCCCCCGCGACCGATGTCCGTGCCTCATGGTTGGGAGCGCCGTCCCAATCGATGATGAAATTGTGCCAGCGCCCGTCGGCTGCCTGCATGGCGAGGACGAAGTCGAGCAGTCCCTCGCACCATCGCCGCGCCCAGGGTGCCCCGGTCGCCTTCCAGAGGTCGCAGTAGAGCTCGAGGGCGCGGGCGGCGTCGTCCACGCAGGCGACCCCTTCATAGCCCGCCTGCTCGGCGCGGAGCGGCTGGTTGAGCGCGTCCGAGTACACCGCGATGGCGAGCGCGGCGGGGCCCGCGAAAGGGACGGGACGGGCGAGCCGCGCGATCTGCCTCAGCACGGTCGCATCTGGTCGAGGATGTCGCGCACCGTGAAGTCCGCGGCGGCCAGGCGGCTGTCGGCAGCGCCGTAATAGACGCGGATCTCCCTCCCCTCCGGGTCGAGGCTGATGTGCCCGCAGGTGAAGACGACGTCGTCGTAGAGCCCCTTACGTTCATACGGAGTGGTCGGCACCAGGATCGGTTCGGGGGAGCGGGCGATGACCTGGCTGGGGTCATCGGCATCGAGGAGGAGGGCTCCCAACGCGTAGTGGGTGCTGCGGTCGACACCGTGGTAGATCTCCAACCAGCCCTCGGGGACCCGGAAGGGCGTCGCCCCGGCCCCCGTGCGCAGTTCGTCCCACATCCCATGGCGGGGGAGGGCGAGAGGTGCGTGGTCGCCCCAGTGGACGAGGTCGTCCGAGAAGGCGATCCACACGCCGAGGACCCGGCCAAACGACTGTGGCATTGGACGTGTGAGCGCGGCGAAGCGGCCCCCGACCCGCCCGGGGAAGAGCACCACGTCCTTCTGGTCAGGGAGAAACATCACACCGTGGCGGTCGAAGGAGCGGAAGTCCCGGGTCGTGAGCCGGCTGGTGCTGATCCCGAGGCGGCTCACCGATACGTAGGTGATGTGCCAGATGCCGTCGATCAGCGTGGCTCTCGGGTCCTCGCAGCCGTACTCCTCCAGGCGGTTCGCTGGCATCACCGAGGGCGCATCGTCGACGGTGAAATGGATGCCGTCGCGGCTGCGCGCGACCTGCAGGTGCGACATCTGGGTCAGCAGGTCGCTGACGTCGTCGGCGGCGGCCGTGAACCCGCCGGTGAGATTGCGATAGCGGATGGACCGGGGATCGCTGAGGTCCAGGCCGGTGAGGTCGCGGGGAAGGAATACCTCGACCACGTGCGGAGGCGCGCTCTCCGTGTCGAGGAAGGCCATGCCGATGACCTGGTCCGCGGTGAGGCCGGGGCGGAGAGGCTGGACCTTCGGCTCGGGCCCACTCAGGTCGAGCGTGAGCGCATCGGTCGGCGGCTGCACACCGCTTCGGGGACGCTCCCCGACCCGGAGCAGGAGCACCACCTCGCCGTCGACCTGGGCGGCGGCGGCGTTGGAGACAGAGACGACCTCCAGGCCGGGGCTCGACGGGCGCACATCCGCAGCGGTGAGGATGGGGTTGTCCGACAACCGCCGCCCGATGTCGTGAGCGCCGTCCGCTGTCCGGGTGGTGCCGCGGGCCCTCGCACCGGACGCGCTCAGCGCACCCATGATGTCGAGGAACGCGCGTGCCGACTGCGGCCAGGTCGCGTCGCGGGCATAGGCGAACGCGGCATGCTCGAGCGCAGCCTTTGCCGCCGGATCGCCCAGGATCGCGATGACCGCGCGGCCGAGCGCGCTGGGGTCGCGGAAGTCGACCAGGACGCCACGGCCGTCGTCCAGCGCCTCGGACGCGTGCATGTAGCGTGTGGAGACGACGGCCTTGCCGGCTCCCAGCGCGTAGGACAGCGTCCCACTCGTGATCTGGTTGGGATCCAGATACGGGGTGACGTAAACGTCAGTGGCGAGGAGCAGGTCGATGATGTCGCGCTGGCTCATGTAGTTGTCGATGAAGGCGACGTGGTGCTCCATTCCCAGCGCACGGCTTTCGGCGAGCAGGGAGTTCCGATATTCCTCTCCGTGTACCCGGAGCAGGTCGGGATGCGTCTGCCCGGCGATGAGGTAGAGGGCGTCCGGATAACGGGCCACCACCGCCGGCATTGCCTGGATCATGTACTGGAGCCCCTTTCGGGGGTCGACCAGGCCGAAGGTGGAGATGATCGTCCGTCCTTCCACGCCGAGCTTGCGTTTGAAGCTGCGCCGGCCGTGAGGATCGATGACCGGCATCCCGTGGGGGATGACCCGCGGTGGCCTGGCGAGCCCGTAGTCGTTTGCCAGCAGCCCGACCGCGGTGGAGGCCATGACCACGATCTCGTCGCTCAGGTTGGAGATGCCCCGGACCGTCGCGCGGATCGACGGCGAGGGTCGCGGGAGGACGGTGTGCATCGTGGTCACGACGGGCTTGCGCAGCTCCTCCAGGAAGAGGAGGAAGTGGTCCTCGTAGACGGAGTCGCTCCAGCGGCCATTGGCATAGACCGGCTCGGACCACCGCCCGTAGAGGCCGAACTCGTGCTGGACGTTGACCACGTCAGCATTCGATCCGTTGATGGCTCGGGCGGCCGCGCGGTAGCTCTCCGCGTCACCCTGCCGGATCCGCCACCGGACGTCGGAAGCGTACTGGCGGAGCACCGCGGGCTCGTCGATGGCGGCGACGCGGCAGATGACGGTCGGGTCGGCTATGCGCACGGCGGCCATCAGGTCGGCGGTGAACGTGGCGATGCCGCACCGCCGGGGGACGGAGGACGAGACGAACGCGATCCGGATGCCTGACATCCGGCGGCCGCTCACGCCGGGAATGGACTTCGGCTCATGGCGTCCTCGCCGCGCGCCCGTGCATCAGCGCTGGGTGTTGCAGATTGCGCGTTGATCAGGGCATTCATCGTGGCGGTCGCCATCGACCCATCATAGGGCCTACCTCTCCGAGCGCGGCGGAATGGGATGGCTGCGGCGGTTGAGGGATTTTGCCGCTCCGAGCTGGGAAGCAGGGCGCTCAGCCGATTGGTATCCTCGGCGGCGTGACCCGCCGTTACGTCGTCTTCGGCGCCGGCGCGATCGGCGGGGTGATGGCGGCCCTCCTCGACCGGGCCGGGTTGGAGGTGGCGGTGATCGCTCGCGGCGCGCACCTCGCCGCCATCAGGGAGGCGGGTCTCACCCTCCGCACCTCCGAGGGATCCACCACGGTGCGTGTCACGGCGGTGGGGGCGGCCGGGGAGGTCGGGTGGCGGGATGACGACATCGTGCTGCTGGCGGTGAAGTCTCAGGACACTGACGCCGCACTCCGCGATCTCACCGCTGCCGCGCCGCCGTCGCTCACTGTCGTCTGTGCCCAGAATGGCGTCGCCAACGAGCGGGCGGCGCTCCGAAGGTTCGAGAACACGCTTGGCATGTGGGTGATCTGCCCCGCGACCCACCTCGCTCCCGGGGTGGTCGAGGCCGACTCGTTCCCCTGCCCGGGCGTGATGGACGTGGGTCGCTTCCCGGATGGCGTGGACGCCCGCACCGAGGAGGTCGCCGCAGCTCTGCGCGCCGCCACCTTCGACTCGCTGGCGGTGCCGGATGTCATGCGCTGGAAGTACGCGAAGCTGCTCTCCAACCTCGGCAACGCGGTCGAGGCGATCTGCGGGCCGGAGGCGGGTGGAGGCGAGCTTGCGGAGGTGGTGCGTCGCGAGGGCGAGGCCGTGCTCGGCGCCGCCGGCATCGCCCACGCGTCGCCGGCAGAGGACACGGCCCGTCGTGGCGACCGCATCTCGATCCGGCCCATCGAGGGCCGGAGACGGAGGGGGGGCTCCTCGTGGCAGAGCCTGACCCGCGCGTCCGGCAGCATCGAGGCCGACTATCTCAATGGGGAGATCGTCCTGCTGGCCCGCCTCCACGGCGTGCCGGCACCGGCCAACGCCCTGCTCCAGCGGATCGCCAACCGGATGGCCCGGGAGCGGCTCGTGCCTGGCTTGATGGGGGAGGGAGAGATCCTCGCGGCGCTGAACGGGGCCGGGATCAGACCGGCAGGGTGACCTGGATCGCCGTGCCGAGGCCCACAGTGCTCTCGGCGGCAACCGTCCCGCCGTGGGCCTCGACGAGATCCCGGACGATCGCGAGCCCCAGCCCGGAGCCGGTCGAGGAGCCGCCCTTGACGAACCTCTCGAAGACCCGCGGCAGGAGCTCCGAGGGGATGCCCTCACCGTCATCCCGAACCGTGATCCGCACCCCAGCTGCGGCCGGGCTCGCCTCCACCCGCACGGTCCCGCCCTTCGCGGTGTGGGCGAGCGCGTTGGCGATCAGGTTGCCGAGCACCCGGCGGAGCTGGGCGGGATCCGCGCTCAGCGCGGGAAGGTCCGGAGCCAGGCGGCAATCCAGTCGCACCCCGGCGGTCGTCGCCTCGGCGCGGAACGCCTCGATGGTCTCGTTGACGAGAAGGTCGACGTCCACCGGCTCGCGGTCCGGATGGAGCGCGCCTGCCTCGGAGAGGGAGAGGGTGCGGAGGTCGTCCGCCAGTGACTCGAGGGCGTGAGTGGCGGCGACGATCGGGGCGATGTGCTCCTCGTCCGCTGGGTTCACCCCGTCGGCGATGGCCTCGGCCTGGCTGCGGATGACGGTGAGCGGGGTGCGCAGCTCGTGGGTGATGTCGGCGAGCACGGATCGCCGCCGGGTCTCCTCCACCTCGAGACGGGCGCTCATCGCGTTGAAGGCCCGGGCGAGTGAGCGCACCTCCCTGGGGCCCCGGATCGGGACCCTCGCTGAGTAATCGCCCTCCTCGACCTGGCGGGCGGCCCGGATGAGGTCGCCGACCGGGGGTGCCACCCGGCGCAACGTGATGCCGATCCCGACCGCGGCGATGACGCAGAGCCCCAGGGCGGCTGCCGTGACCGCCTTGGTGGCCCCCGCGGCGCTGACCAGACCGAAGGCGTTGAGGGAGAGCCACACCAGGGACGAGAGCCCCGCCACCAGCACCAGCAGGCCACAGCCGGCACAGCAGCCGGCACGCCGCGCCATGCGCGACGCCTCCCCCGATCTGCGGTGAGGTTGCTGGGGCGGAAAGGGTGTGTCCTCGGGCCACCAGGGTGGGTGGTGACGGCGGCTGCCTCCGCTGCCCCGTCCGCGGTCCGCCCCACCGCCGCGCCCGTCCCAGGCGCGACCCGGCCTATCGCCCGGCGGAGTGTTGGTCAACGCTGCCCCTCGGTGACGCGGTATCCAACCCCGAAGACGGTCTGGAGCAGGCGGGGCGCGCGCGGATCGCGCTCGATCTTGCGCCGGATGTTCTTGATGTGCGCGTCGATGGCACGTTCGTAGGAGGGGATGGCGACGCCGTGGACCGCGTCGAGCAACTGGGATCGAGTGAAGATGCGGCCCGGCTGGCGGGCCATGTGGAGCAGCAGCTGGAACTCGGTCGGGGTGAGCGTCACGTGGCGGCCGTCGACCGCCGTCTCCATCCGCGGCACGTCGAGGGTGAGGACTTCGCCCACCCGCACGACGTCCTCATCGGCGCGGGCGCCGCTCGTACGCCGCAGCACAGCGCGCACCCGCGCCACCATCTCCCGTGCGCTGAAGGGCTTGGTCACGTAGTCGTCGGCGCCCAGCTCGAGACCGGCGACCCGGTCGGACTCCTCGGTGCGGGCGGTCAGCATGATGATCGGCACGTCGCCGTCGCGACGGAGGGCGCGGGCGACGTCCAGACCGTCGAGCTTGGGGAGGGAGAGGTCGAGGATCACCAGGTCGGGGTGGCTGCGGCGGGCGACCTGCAGCGCCTGCTCCCCGTCACTCGCCGTGAGGACCTGGAAACCGGCGCGCTCCAGGTAGTCGCGGACCAACCGCACGATGTCGGGCTGGTCGTCGACGACGAGCACGGTGGTCATCGCGGGCATCGTAGGGGGTGCGCACGCTCTGCGGGCCGGCCCACGATCTCTCGAACGGGAGGCCGCGAGCGCTCCCAGGCATCGCCCATGGTGGTCGGACCTCTGGCCTGGTGGGGGGTGAGTGAGATTACGGTGACGGCTGGATGTGAGCGCCGTGTGAGTGCGGTGGGGAGGGGCGGCGGGACGCCCTGCATCCGTGGCGACCCCTGGGGTGTTGCCGTGCTTGACCCACGAGAGGCGACCTGCCACCGTTCACCTGAACGAGCACCTGCGGCCCGGCCGGGAATCCGAGAGCCCCCCGACCGACCGTCTGCAGGCGAGAGCATGTCCGAGAAGGAGGACCCAGCCATGGCGAAATTCCTGCTTGTCTATCACGGCGGCGGCATGCCGGAGTCCCAGGAGGAGCAGGCGAAGGTGATGGCCGCCTGGGGCGGCTGGTTCCAGAGCACGGGCGGCGCCCTCAAGGACCCGGGGAACCCGATCGGCCAGACCAGCACCATCGCCCCGGATGGGTCCGTATCGCACGGGGGCGGGGCCAACCCCACGAGCGGTTACAGCCTCCTGGAGGCGGAGAGCATGGACGCGGCGGTCGCCATCGCCAAGGGATGTCCGGTGCTCCAGGGCGGTGCCAGCATCGAGGTCGCTGAGACCTTCGACGTCATGTGAGGCATGAGCGGGGCGGCGTCAGCCGTCCCGCTCATCTCCTGGCGCGTCAGACGACGCGCGAGAGGAGGGTGGGCAGGCCGTCGCCGGCGAGGTCGCCGGGGCGGCGCGGCGTCCGGTCCTCGCCGGGATGAGTGGGGTGGAACGCTTGCAGCAAGTGGGGGGACCGCGCCATCCACAGTGTCATGGAAGGGCGAGCAGCCATGCCGCGGCGAGGATGCCGGCGGCCGGTGCCAGCACCGGGAAGGGACGCCAATCTGGCCGCAGTGCCAGGAGCCCCGATGCCGCGAGCAGGGGCAGCGTCCCGAGGGCCACGGGCGAGATCGGCTGTCCCAGCGCCGGCGCTGTCAGGGTGACGGCGACCGCGGTGAGGGCTGCCAGGCCGAGAGAGAGGCGCCGCGACCAGCGCGGGCCGAGCCGCACCGCCAGGCCCGCGGAGCCGCTGCGCCGATCGGAGTCGATGTCCGGTGCCGCGTTGGCGAGCTGGATGCTGAGGGCGAGCGCCAGGGCGAGCAGCGGTGCCGCCAGCGCGACGCGCACGGTGAGGTGCTGCACCGCCGCGCCGGCGGTGAGCGGCAGGCAGGCGAAGCCGACCCAGAAGGGCAGCCACGACAGGATGCCGCGCTTGAGCGCCAGGTCGTAGGCGACGCCCGCCGCGGCGCAGGCGGCGGCGAGCGGCAGGGTGGGGAGGGGGAAGGTCGCCGCCACCCCCAGCCCGAGGGCGAAGCCGGCCGCGGCGGCGGATGGCGCCACCGCCGGGTGCAGGACGCCGCTGACGAGTGGCTTGCCCGGTTTTGCGAGGCGGTCGACGTCCTGGTCGCAGAGGTCGTTGAGAGCGCCGATCGCGAACTGCAGGGGCAGCATGATCCCGACCAGGCGCAGAGTGGTGACGGGGTCCGGCAACCGGTGGCGGGCGGCGGCTGCGGCCGCCACGAAGCAGGCGGTCACGAGCAGCGAGGGGCCCGGATGAAGCAGCGCCGCGGCCGTCTTGAGGGTGTGCAGCCGGACGCCGCCGGCGCCATCCCTCTCGGCAGACGGGCTCATGCGCAAGAGGCTCACGGTCTCACCGCCACGTTCCAACCTCCAGCGACCTCCCTCCAGGGCACACACTTGGCACAGTGAGCGCCCGACCGCCTGACCATCGCAGGCCAGGCCGATGAATCCGTCCGTGCGGTGCCAGCCGGCCCTGGTCAATCGTGACATCCGACGGGGTTGTGGGGGCATTGAGGTGCAGGAGGGGCCGGCCTGAGCTACTTGTGGACGTCGCCCGAGAGCGTCATGCCGCCCACGCCGCCGGGTACCCCCGGCCGCCGGGTGCGACTCGCCGGGTTTGGGAGCGCCACCCCGAGCCATGGCGCCGGACCGGAGGAGCTCGCCGCGGTGGTCGCCCACGTGTGGCCGGACCTGGCGCGCCACCTGGGTCCTCTTCTGGAGCAATCCAGCTGCGTCGGCCGCCGGCTGGTCCGTCCGCCCGCCGAGCTGGCCACCCCGCTGACGCCGTCCGCCCAGACGGCCGCCTATCGCCAGGTGGCGCCGGCTCTCGCCGAGGCGGCTGCGGCACAGGCGCTGTCGGACGCAGGCGTCGCCGCCGACGAGATCGGCCTCCTCGTGGTCGCCTCCTGCACCGGCTTTGTCCTGCCCGGGATCGACGTGATGCTGATCCCCGGCCTCGGGTTGCGCGCCGATGTGGTGCGCATGCCGTTCACCGTCTTCGGCTGCGGAGGCGGGGCGGCGGGGCTGGCGCGTGCCTGCGACTGGTCACGGGGCCACCCCGGGCAGGCGGCGCTGGTCGTGGCCGTCGAGACCCCCTCCCTGACCTTCCGGCCCGACGACACCTCGATGGACAACCTCCTCAGCGCGCTCGTCTTTGGCGATGGCGCTGCCGCAGTGGTGGTCACCCCCGGAGAGCAGGGCCTGACCGTCGGCCGGACCCGAAGCGCCGTCGTGCCCGACACCGGCGACGCGCTCGGCTACCAGCTCGCCGATGACGGCCTCCAGGTGGTGCTCTCCCGCAGGCTGCCGAGCCTGCTCGCAGACGTGCTTCCCGACCTGGTGAAGGGGTTTCTCGGCGATCGGCCGCCCGCCGAGCTGGACGCGGTCGCCGTCCACCCGGGCGGGCCGGCGATCCTCGCGGCGGTGGAACGATCCCTGGGGCTGAGGGCGGGTCAGACGGCGGCCTCCTGGGAGACGCTCCGGCGAACGGGCAACACCTCGTCCGCCGCCATCCTCACGGTCCTCGCCGACCTCGCCCGGTCGCTGCCGGCGCCGCGCGGCCGCGGGCTCGCCATCGGTTTCGGACCAGGGCTCGCGATCGAGCTGCTGGAGCTGGAATGGCGCTGCTGAGCCGCCGCGGCCAGTCGGTGCTGGTCGCCGGCCTGGGGGCGATGCGCCTTGCAGAGGTGGCCTGGTCCTCGCGCAACCTCCGCCGCTCGGGTGCCGGCGGGCGGGCTGCGCCGCGCAGCTTCCCGCTCATGGTGGCAGCCAACGTCGCCCTCTTCACCCTTTGCGTCGTGCCGCGGCGCCGGCGCCCGCCTCCGGCGGTGGAGGCCGCGGCGCTGGCCGGGTTGGCGGCGGCGGTCGGGCTCCGCCTCTGGGTGATCGCCAGCCTCGGGCCGGCGTGGAACGTGAAGGGATTGGTCCCCGAGGAGATGACGGTGGTGACCCGTGGCCCGTACCGATGGGTGCGCCACCCCAACTACCTTGCGGTCATCGTCGAGTTCGCCTGCCTTCCCGTGGCCGTCGGCGCCTACGGGGAGGCGGTGCTGCTGAGCGCCGCCAACGCCGCCGTTCTCGTCCCACGCATCCGGGCCGAGGAGACGCTACTCGACCGGGTGCCCGGCTATCGCGAGGCGTTTGCGGGGGTTCCCCGTTTCCTGCCCACGAAGGGTCGCGACCGCAGACGCTGAGTCAGATCCCGGCCAGCGAGAGCCAGTCGCGGGCCGACAGCCGGCCGAATCCCCAGTAGCCGCAGTTGACCCCGAGAAGGACCTCCAGCGCCGCCGGACGCGTGGCCGCGCGGCTGATCGCCCGGCGGCTGGCGCGGGGGTGGCCGGCCATCAGCAGGGCGAGGCGGGTGAGGCGGCGGCGATCCGCCCACAGCCGGCGGTGATCGCGCGTGTAAGCGGCCGCGGCCTCGCTCCGCGAGATCCGCTCACTGAGCGCGGCGTCGAGGTGCACCGCCATCCGCTCGGCCAGCAGGAGCCCGACCGCGATGCCCTCGCCGGTGGTGGGGTCGTCGTACCCGGCGGCATCCCCGACCAGGAAAATCCTGTCGCCGGCGACATGGCGGGGGCGCTGGTGAAAGAGCCCGGCGGCGAGCGGTCTGCCGAGAAGGTCGGCTCCCTCGGGCAGCGGCAGGGCCTCGCGCGCCGACCGCGCGTAGTCGCGGGCGATGGCCCCGATGGTGTGGCGGCCACCGAGCACCGAGACGAGCAGCTCGTCCGGGCCGACCGGCGCCTGGTACCACTCGTGGTCCCCGGCGAAGCCGACCGTGATGCCGTGGATGTCGCGGGTGTCGACCCGCCAGTGACCGGCGAGACCGTAGCGCCCGTCGCGCGGCGCCGGTGAGGTCCAGCCCGCGGCCGCGCGGAGCGGCGAATGCAGCCCGTCGGCGGCGACCACGAAGCGGGCGCTGATCGCTGACCCTTCGGTGATCACTCCCGTGACGTGACCCTGGGCGTCACGCTGGGGGCTGATCACGCGCACGCCCTCGGCGAAGGTCACGCCGGGCTCGACCCGGAGGGCCTCCGCCAGGACGGCGTCGAAGCGCAGCCGCCTCACCCCGAGCCCCCAGCCTGGGCCGCCGCCCGGCGGGGGTGGAAAGGCCGCTGTCGTGCTGACGGGCTGGCCGACCATCCGGTAGGTGACCGAGTGGAGCCGGGGCGCCCCGTGCGCCACGAGGGAGTCGAGGAGGCCGAGGCGCCGCAGCACGGCGACGCCGCTCGGCATCAGGCCCTCGCCGCAGGCCTTGTCCCGGGGGAAGCGGGCTCTGTCGAGGACGAGGGTCCGATGTCCGGCACGGGCCAGCAGCAGGGCGGAGGCCACCCCGCTGGGTCCGGCTCCGACCACCACCACGTCGGCGTCCTCGGCGCTCACCGGCCGATCTTGCGCCTCGATGCCGGCGTCGAGCCGCGCCTCACCGGGGTGCGAGCAGGCGACCTGGCCACATTCCCTGAGGAGGGGCCCGCGTCAGTTCTCCAGGATGAGATCGGTGGTGGCGCTGGTCGCCGCGCCGACGTGAAGGTCGCGGTAAGAGGGCTGGTGGGCTGGCACCGGTAGCCGACCGTCACCTGGACCAGGACCGTGTTGGTGACGACGCAGGTGGTGGCGGTGGAACTGCCCTCGAAGACCCAGCCCGCCGGCACCCTACCCGGCGTCGGCCCAGAAGACCCGAATGGTGTCGCCCAACGCATCGAGGCAGGTTTGGAACTGGGCCACCGTGCCCGCCGGGGGCTCGGGTGCCCCGTCAGCCCGGGGAACGTCGACGTAGCCCTCGAGGATGAAGGTGTGGGCCACACCGCTCCCGTCGTAGTAGGTCATGACGGTACCGTCGGGGGCGTTGAGGAGCAGCGTGAACACCCCGTAGTTGTGCCCGACGAAGTAGAGGTCGTCAGTCCCCAATTCCGAGGGAACGCAGGTGTCGATCGCGGCCGACGTCTGGGTGAGCGGCGTCTGCCCGGTGCAGTCGCTGTAGTAACTGACAGAGGTGTCGACGCCCGAGCCGTCCAGCCAGTTGGCGGCGGAGGCGGTGGGGCCGGAACCGCGGTCGGCACGGGCGGAGCCGGGGTTGGCGTGGGCACAGGCGTCGGGGCCGGAGTTGGGGTGGGCGTGGCGAGGGGTATCAAGGACGGCGTCGGGACCGGTGTGGTCAGTGCCACCGGTGAGGCGCTGAGGGCCGCCCACACAACCTGGGCACTCGCTGCGACGCCGCTCGGCTGCGCCGGCAATGCGAACGCTCCGAGCAGCGCCCAGCAGATCACGCCGATCACCACGCCGGAGCTCCCCACCAAGGAAGAGCGCAGTCCCCGGTCCAGCTTGCCCATATCCTCACGCTACCAGCCTCTGAGCCGCCTCGAAAGCCACCGATGGACCAGCCAGCGCTAGTGCAGCCGCCATATCTGCCCGGCTGTCGGAGGCGGCCCCTGCCACACCGGCCGAGGAGCCAGCCCCTTGCCGCAACCCCCCTCCCCAATGGCCGGCTACCCCTGCTCGAGCACCAGTTGGGTCTCGGCCGAGGTGGTCGTGAGGCCGGCACCACTGAACCATGTAATGGGCACGAGCGGCAGGTAGTTGTAGCCGATCACCACCTGCGCGATATCCGCCCCGGTGGACCCCGCCGGGATCAGGCAGTCGGTCGCCATCGGGTAGGAGCTCTGCGTGGTCATCTCGTCGTTGGTCGCGCTCCAGTTGGCACAGAGCGACTGGCTGGAGCCGTTGAGGTAGTAGTAGCGGATGCTGATGCAGCCGGTGCCGGGCGTGAGGGTTGCCAGGTCGCTCGGGCTGGGTGGCCAGATCCCGTCGGAATCCGGGCAGTCCGTGTTCAGGATGTGAGCGTCCGCGGCCGCCGAGATGGCCACCTGCTCGATGGTCCCCGACGCCGGGCTGCTGGCGCTGCTCCAGCAAACCGTATTCCCAGCCTGGGTGACGCCCGTACCGCTGGTGGGGCACACATCCACCGCCGCGGCCCGAACCGCCATCCGAGCGCCGTTCTCGACCGACAGCCGGGAGGAGAAGTAACCGCCGAAGTCGATGCCCCCGAAGAGCACCGCCAACAGCACGGGGAGCACCATGGCGAACTCGACCAGCGACTGACCGCGGCGCCCAACCTTCGAGCGACGCGCCGTCACGGCGCCACCTCCACGGAGTAGTTACGTGTCATGAGTGGTGTGACGTGCAACCCGTTCAGGAGCACGACGACCGGGTTCCCGGTGGCGCTCTGGGCAACTGCCACGATCACCGCCACGTAGAGAGGCGTGGATGTTGACGAGGTGGCTGTGCAAGTGCCGAGGTTCACATTGGTGAAGGCGGACGTGGCGGTCTGGTAGTAGGCACACGCGTTGGTCCCCGAGGTGTCGGTCGCGTAGTAGGCGATCGTCATGCAGCTTCCGCTCGCATTGGTCGGCGCGGCCGGCGACACGACCGAAGCGGACAGGGGGGGCGGGCTCGCCGAGCCGCTCCAGAGGCAGTTGTTGTTGGCGAGCGTGACCCCGCCAGCTGAGGCGTTCACGCTGTCGGCCTCTGCCTGGACGACGCCTTGGATGGTGCTCGCCGAGCAGCTGGTGGCGGTCGCCCCACCGGTGCATCCGTAGGCGGCCGGGTCGACGCTCGCGTAGCGGGCCCCGTCGCGGACCACGGTTGCGAGATCGTTGGCGGTCTCCTCATCGTGCCCGATGCCGATCGCCGAGACGCTGAAGAGAAGGAGCAATGGGAAGCACAGCGCGAACTCAACCATGGCCTGACCGCGCTGGCGGGCCGGCCGGCGACCCCGGGCTGGCGGGCGACTCCTGAGGTTCACGGCTAGTTCACCAGGTTCCCCGGCCCCGACGATCCGGCGGTGAGCGCCACGGCACCGGTCGCAGTACCGAGCACGGCCGAGGACGCGTTGTAGTAGATGCTGCCGACCAGGAGCGGAGAGGGCAGCGAGCTGGTGCTCGCGTTCAGCATGATCCCGCCCGAGTGGGCGTAGAGCATTCCTGTGGGATATCCGCTGCCTGCGGTGACACCGGGGCTATTGACGTAGAAGGCGTCCGAGTTGCTGTTGCACCGGTCGAAGAAGAAGAGCACCGGATTGGTCCCGGTCGGACCCTGCAGGTCCAGGTTGGTGCTGCCCCCGAAATCGACCGACGAGCCGCTGGTGGTGGATGTGCACTTCGTCGTACTCGCCGTCCAGGTTCCGCAGGACACCGGGGCGGCCCCGGACCCACAGGTCATGTAGAAGGTGAGCCCGGTCCCGCTCAGGGTGGCGTTGCTGGCGTTGACGTCAAGCCCGGTGCCGTCGAAGATGTAGGTGCCGGCGACGAAGCTGACGTTGACCCCGTTCGCCCCGACCGTCAGCGACCCGTACTCACCCGGGTTGACCGTCGTCGGGATGTCCAGCGTCACGTTCCCGTACACACCGGAGGCGAGTGTCGCGGTGCTGCCCGACACGGTGAGGCAGTTCGTGACGTTCGCTGAGCCTTTCTGCACCGTCCCGACTGCCGAGCAGTTGGTCGTGGCCTTTGAGTATGTGGGCACGGCCACGCTCGCCATCGGATCCGTGAAGTCAGCGACCGCCCCGGTCCCGTACGCGCTCGGCGTGATCACGTTGCCGTTGGTCTGCCAGTAGGTGCCGCCGACCGTCCCCGAGATGTTGGTGGTGGCCCCCTCGACGGTGCTGCCGCTGCTGTTGAACGTCAGCCCGCCATCGATGCCCAGGGTGCCGCTCGCGTCCACCAGGTCAGAGCTGCCGCCCACGTAGACACTGGCGCCGCTCTCCTGGCTGGTGCCGTCCACGTCGATGCCAAAGCCGTTGTTGGTCTGGACGGTCGCTCCGCCGGTGTCGAAGTAGAGGTAGCCGGCCACATCGATGCTGCCCCCGCCCGCCAGCAACTCATCCCCTGACCCGTTGACCTGGACGTTCCCGAAGACGCAGACCTCGCAGGCCATGGTCGGGTTGGGGCTGGTCGCCCCGCCGCCCGTCCCGGTGACCGCCGCCACCGCGTTGGGAGCGAGCGTGATCGCATGTCCGCCCACCACGGCCGCGAAGTAGTCGGTGGTCTTGTCGCTGACCGGTGCCCCCACGTCCACGATGGATGAGACCGCCGGGCAGGTGCCGACGGCAAAGGTGCCGGAGGCGCTGGTCGAGCAGGTCCCGGCGCTACCCACATAGATGTTCGGGCTGGAGCCAGGGGCGAACGCGGTTGTCCACAGTTCGGCGACCGAATAGGTGCTGGAGCCGACTGCGACCATGGGGGCGTGGCACTGCCCGGTGTTGCACCCGTCCACGGTCGCCGCGTTCAGCTCGGCGGTGTAGAGCCCGGAGAGGCTGGCACCGGCGGTGGTGCTCGGGTGGTCGACGGCCCAGTAGGCGCCGGCGAGGGACGCGGCATCAGAGGTGTCGTGGTCCTGACCTGACTGGGCGTAGTCCATGCCGGCGTCGATGGAGATCGCCGCGAAGCCGGTGATGATGAGGATGAGCAGGGCTGCGCTGGGGATCACCTGCCCCTGTTCGCCGCGCCGCCCGAACCGGCGCTGCGCCGGGATGTTCACCAGTTCTCCTTCCCGTCCGCCATGGATGCCGCGGGCACGCCGTGGTGAGGGGCCACCACGGGCATCACCTGGCCGGCTTCCTGCCGGTGCCTCGCCTCTCGGCACTCCTCGGCCGCATTCTCGATCTGGGACTGGTCTGTCACCGCGGTGCCTCACTCTCCGACGACTGTCCCTCGATGATGGCGGCCGGGCGCCAAGGTGCCCAGATTCGCCTGCGGCGTCTTTCCTTGATGCAAGTACACCAGCGATCACCTGCATTCGGAGTCAGTGGAGGCACGGAGGCCCGAGAGGTGGTGGGCCGCTGGTACCCCCACTCACCATTCCACCAGCGCGAGGAGATTCGTCCGCCAGGTGGCGCGGGCCCGTCCAACGGCTGGTACCGCTAAGTTCTCAAGGCCTCGCGTTTGCGGATCGCGTTGCGGTCGTTGGCGTTGAGGACGCGCTTCCGGAGCCGGAGGTTCGACGGCGTCACCTCGACCAGCTCGTCATCCTGGATGAAGTCGAGCGCCTCCTCCAGAGAGAGCGTGCGAGGCGGGGTCAGGTTGATCGTGAAGTCCGAGGTCGAGGAGCGGATGTTGGTCTTCTGCTTCTGTTTGGCCACGTTGACCGCGAGGTCGCCGGGACGGCGGTTCATGCCGACGACCATCCCCTCGTACACCGGGGTCCCCGGACCGATGAGGGGCTGTCCGCGCTCCTGGAGCGTCAGCAGACCGTAGGCGACGGCCATGCCCGGCTGGCTGGCGGTCAGCACACCCATCCGGTGCGCGCGCGGCAGGAAACGCCACGGCTCCCAGCCGAGCAGCCGGGTCGCCATGACCCCGGTGCCGCGGGTGAGCGTGAGCAGGGTGCTGCGCACGCCGATCAGCGCGCGCGTGGGAGCGTGGTAGATGAGGCGCATCCCCCCGCCCGCATCCGTCCGCAGCGATTGCATGACCGCTCCCCGCGCTCCGAGCAGCTCGGTCACCGCGCCCAGATAACTCTGCTGGACGTCGATCACGCATTCCTCGACGGGCTCCAGCTTGGTCCCGTTCTTCTCCTTGGTGATGACCTGAGGCCGGGAGACCTCAAACTCGAAGCCCTCGCGTCGCATCGTTTCGATGAGGATGGCCAGGTGCAGCTCGCCCCGGCCGGACACCTCGAAGCCGTCTGCGGTGGCCCCGTCGGCGACGCGCAGCGCCACATTGGTGCGCAGCTCCTTGTCGAGACGCGCGCGTAGCTGGCGAGAGGTGCTGCTCAGCTTCTGCTCGCGCCCGGCGAAGGGCGACGTGTTGACCGTGAACTGCATCCGCAGCGTGGGGTCCCCGACCTCGATCCGGGGCAGCGCCTCCGGAGAGTCGGCGGCGCAGATCGAGTCGCCGATGTTGACGTCGGGAAGTCCAAAGACGGCGACGATGTCCCCGACCGTGGCCTCCGCGACCTCGATCTGGTGAAGACCGCGCCACACGAGGATCCCGGTGATGGCCTGACGGCCGCTCCACCCGTCGGCGGTGGCGACGACCACGTCCTGTCCCCTGGTGAGTGTGCCCCGCTGCACCCTGCCCAGGGCCAATCTGCCGCGGTAGGGGTCGTCGTCGAGCGAGCTGACCAGCATCTGCAGGCTGAGGGAGGGGTCCCCTCGGGGGGCGGGGACATGGGCGACGATGGCCTCGAGGAGCGGTTCGAGGTTGACACCGGGGACGTTGAGCGAGGTCGTCGCGGTCCCCTCGCGCCCCGTGGCGAAGATCACCGGGGCGTCGAGCTGGGCGGCGTCGGTCGCCAGCTCCAGGAGGAGGTCGTGGGTGGCCTCCAGGGCCACGTTGGGGTCGGCGTTGGTCCGGTCCAGCTTGTTGATCACGATCACCGGCCGGAGGCCGAGCTGCAGGGCCTGGCGCAGGACCACTCGGGTCTGGGGCATCGGCCCCTCGGCCGCGTCCACCAGGAGGAGGCAGCCGTCGGCCATCGAGAGGACCCGCTCGACCTCGCCGCCGAAGTCGGCGTGGCCGGGGGTGTCGATGACGTTCAGGGTGACGTCGTGATAGCGGATCGAGGTGTTCTTGGCGAGGATGGTGATGCCCCGCTCCCGCTCCAGATCGTTGGAATCCATGATCAGCTCACCGACCTCCTCGTGGTCGGCGAAGCTGTGGGTCTGCTTGAGCAGGGCGTCGATGAGCGTGGTCTTGCCGTGGTCGATGTGGGCGATTATCGCCACATTGCGAATGTCGTTGCGCTCGATGACAGGCATGGGGGAGGGGCGTCCGATTCAGTGCGTCTGGTGTTCTGGGCCGACGGGAGCAGCCCGTCAGACGCGGACCACCTGGCTGCCGGGGATCTCGGCGAAGCCGGCCCCCTGAGTGTAGACGTCCACAGGGCGGGGGCAGAGATCGGATGGGCGCCAGCGTGGGCTCTCCGTCACCGCGGGCGGCCGGGAAAGGGTGGTGCCGAGGCCCAGAATCGAACTGGGGACACCGGGTTTTTCAGACCCGTGCTCTACCAACTGAGCTACCTCGGCACGCCGCCCCGTCGGCGCTCTCGCGGCATCCTGCCCGGTGGCGCCCTCCAGTGCGAAGGCCGAGGATACCCGGTTCGCCACCGGCCGAGGCGGCGACGGCCGCACTCGATGGGCGCATCAGGCCGCTCTCGCGCCGCTCGCGCCCGCCGGATCAGCCCTCCAGCACCGCCGACGCCGGGCCCGCCAGCCCCGCCCGGCGGCGGGCGGTGACGATGGCCGCCTCGGGGTCGCCATCGAGGGTGGCCACCCCTGCCCGGATGGTCGTCTCCAAGGAGATGCGCCGCAGCAATCCGAAGACCCGGTCGGCGACGGTCGCACCGGCCTCCACGCCGCCCTCGGTGATGAGCAGGGCCGAGGTGCCCTCGCGGTCGATGGTCACCGGCTCGTTGGCCCGGGCGTACGCGATGATCAGCTGGGCGTAGCCGGCGCGGGCGCCTGGCGGGATCTCGTCCGAGATCACGAAGACGAGGCACGCACCGTCGCTGCCGGTGTCGCGTGCTGTCGCGAGGAACTCGGCGCGGGTCACCGCCCAGGGTAGGAGGAAGAGCGCGTCACTGTTCACCACGTGCCATGGTGACATGGGGACGGCTCAAACGGAACGCTCAGCGCGCTCGGGCATCCTCGCGGTGTGGGCAGTCCTCGACGTCGTGGTGGCAGTGGCAGCTCGGGGAGACGGAGAGCAGGGCAAGGTCGCCGTCAGGGAAGGAGATGAGCCGGGCCCGGTCCGGCCCGGTCGCCCCGGCATCGCGGAGCTGCGCCGCCAGGACGTACACGGCCTCTCCCTCGACGCGCGTCCAGGCGGGCATGTTGGGCACCCCGGCGCGCACCATCCGCTCGGCCGCCTCGGCGGTCGGGGCCTCATCCAGGCGCCGGTGGCCCACCGACGGGCGGTAGCTGCCCGCGTGGAGGTCGGGCTGGTTCCCCGGGGCGTCCTCGAGCAGCGCGGTCACCGCCCTGCCGAGCAGTGGCAGGCCGGCCCCGACCAGCCGCCGGGTCAGGGTACCGGAGGTGTCGCGGGGGTCGACGGCGATCTCGGCCTGGGCGAGGATGGGCCCCGCATCGACCTTGGGGACCGCCCGATGCAGGCTCACGCCGGTCCGTGGCGCCCCGTCGGCGATGACCCAATAGACCGGCTCCGGCCCCCGGTACTGGGGCAGCAGCGAGGGGTGGATGTTGATGAAGCCGTGATGGGGGATGCGCAGGGTGGGGGCGTTGACGATCTGATTGAAGCTGGCCATGACCGCCGCGTCGGGTCGCAGCGCCGCGATGTCGATCCGGCTGTGGTCGTCATTGATCCGCCAGGCGCGGAGCAGGGGGACGCCGAGGTGATCGGCGATCCGGCTCAGGGCGTTGTCCCCGAGGATGGCCGGGTGGGCGCCGGGGGAGGTGACGATCCCGCAGACGTGGACATCCAGCTGGAGCAGGCCGAGGAGGAACGCCAGCGAGTAGTCGGAGGGGAAGCCGACGAAGAGGATCCGCGGCCCCGAGCCGGCCTCGGCGTGGCGCGCCGGTGCCCCGGGGAGGTCGCGGTCGGGGGCGAAGCTCAGGCTCGGTCGCGCCATCAGCTCCTCGCGGACCGCGTCCAGGTAGGGGGAGATGGTGGCCATTCGCACCCATCGTACCCACCTGCCGCGTGAGCGGGTTCGCCGCCCCGTTCAGTGGTGCGGGCCACCCGTCAGAGCGGGCGCACTGCCGGGCCTCTCAGGACTGCGTGTAGCGCGCAACCAGGCGCGCGCCGATGTCGGCGAGCCGGCGCCGCACTGCTGCCGGGGAGAGCACCTCGACCTCCGTCACGTAGCCGGCGAGGAAGGCGGCCGCGGCGGCTTCAGAGGGGAACACTAGGGTGGCGCTGCCTCCCTCAAGCGGGTGGCGAAGGTGGTCGGAGGCGACGCGCAGGAAGCTGCCGGAGGCGCCGGGGAGCAGCCTGACCACCACATCCGTCGCCACGGCCTGATCGCGGAAGCTGGCGACCTGCGCGGACCACGTCCTCTCCAGATCGAAGTCGGGCGGCCTGCGGCACGGCGCCTCCAGGACCTCGGCGTCCTCGACGCGGGAGACACGGTAGGTGCGCAGCTCGCCGTCGCGGTTCGCGAGCAGGTACCAGACCCCCGACTTGAGGACCAGGCCGTAGGGGTCCACCTCGCGCACCACCGCCGCTTCCTCGCCGCGGCGGTAGCGCAGGCGCAGCCGGTGGTCGGAGAGGACCGCGTCCTGGATGCGCCCGAGATGGGCGGGGGCGGCCGTTCCCGCCCACCAGTGCCCGCCGTCGATGAGCACGCGCTGCTGGAGCCGGAGGCCGGGGCGTCCCGGGCGCGCCGCCGAGAGCTTGCGGGAGGCGCTCTCCAGCTCGGAACGGAGCCCGAGGTGACCCGCAACCGAGCCGCTGGCCAGCCCCAGCAGGGCCTCGACCTCGGCCTCGGTCAGGCCGGTGAGGTCGGTCCGGTACCCCTCCATTAGCGAAGCACCGCCACGGGCCCCCCGGTCGACCACGATCGGCACCCCCGCCGTCCCCAGCGCCTCGAGGTCGCGGTAGACGGTGCGCCGCGACACTTCCAGCCGCTCGGCCAGCGCCAGAGCGCTCATCCGCCCATTGGCCTGGAGGAGAAGAAGAACGGAGAGAAGCCGGTCCGCGCGCATCTCACCGTGCAGCCTAGCTCACATATATGACAGAGGGTGCCATATATGGCCGCGTAGTGTCGGGGTCGTTGGCACCACCGCAACGTCAAGGAGGCAGACATGGGCGCAACCGTTGGTCACGTCGAGGTCCTGAGCGACGACCCGGCACCGCTGCGCGAGTTCTATTCGGCCGTGTTCGGATGGAAGGTGGGGCCGGTCGCGACCGACGACCCCGAGCAGATGGAGTACGCCATGGTCGAGATCGAGGACGGCGAGGGCGCACTCACCGCCGGCATTGGCAAGAGGGGCGCCGGCTTCCTCCCGGTCACCTTCTACCTGCGAGTGGACGACCTGCAGGCGACCCTGGACAGCGTCGCAGCGCGTGGGGGGAGGACGGTGACGCAGCCGCTCAAGGTCGGGCCGGTCACCACCATCGCCCGCTTCGCCGACCCCGCGGGCAACGTGCTCGGGC
>PLNE01000210.1 GCA_003141695.1 Candidatus Dormiibacterota bacterium | reverse complement strand
GAAGTTGATCTGGTCCGGAAGGGCGACGTAGGGAAGGCCAAGCTGGACCGCCTGGGGGAGGTAGGCGCTGGCGGCGTCCAGCTCGCCCGCCTGCAAGGTGGGCTCCAGCGCGGTCTCCGAGAAGATCTGCGAGCTGTCGTTGGATCCGCCCAGAACGGCGTTGGCAGTGGCCGCGCTGATCCCGAGGTACTTTTCCGCCAGGCCGACCATCTCGACAAAGCCCTGGCCCTGAGAGTCCAGCGCCGGGTCAGTGCGGCCGAGCTTGAAGCCGGGGGTCGCCATCAGGGTGAAGAGGTCGGTCATGGGCAGCTTGCCCTCAGAGATCTTCTTCAGCTCTGGGGCGTGGGGGCCCTGAGGGTAGTAAGCGACCGCCAGCGGGCTGGCGGCGAACTGCACCGCCCAGGTGGTGAAGGCTGGTTCCACCAGGGCCATGGGGGCCGACCCGATCGGTACGAGCACGTTGGGGGTGAGTTCGCCTGCCGCGATCTCCTGGGCGAGCCCGATGCTGCCAGCTGATTGATTCTGGTACTCGTCGCCGGTCTTCGCGATGAAGGGCGGGCCCATGTACTTGTCCATCAGCAGCTGGAGCGAACCGGCGCTCGCCACGTTGGCCAGGCTGGGGATCACTGTGCTGGGTGAAACCGTGGGGCTGGATGGGACGGCGCTGCTGGACCCGCAGCCCCCCGCGACCAACGTCACCAGCGCCGCGGGCGCGACAGCAAATCTCGAACGAAAAGCACGCACGAACTCCACCTCCGTCCGCCCCCTCATCGATGACCATCACTGATCGTGCATAACTCTAGCATAGGCTCAAAGACCAGTACCACGAGGGATAACCTCGGAGTTGCCTATGCGTCCACATAGCGGACAGGAGCGCCGTGGGGCGCGCGCACAGGACCGCGATGCCCCTCGCTTCCGTTGACCCGTGACCCGCCCCGGAGGGCGGATTCACGTTTCCTATGCCGAAGCGCCGTGTGCACCCGCCCGGGCGCCGACCCAGCTCGCCACGATGATGCCCGTCACGTTCGCGCCCGCTCCGGATTCGCGAAGCCGGGCAATCAGATCTTCTCGATCATCATCGAGGTCGCTTTCACCAATGCCACCACCTCGTCTCCCTCGCGAAGCCCGAGCTCTTCGATGGAGTCACGGGTGACCGCCGCCGTGAGCAGGAACGGACCGGCTTCGATCTCCACCAGCGCCATCACCCCGTCGGCCTCGATCGAGAGCACCCGGCCCAGCATGCGGTTGCGAGCGGAG
The DNA here is from genome assembly GCA_003141695.1 of Candidatus Dormiibacterota bacterium. Taxonomy (GTDB): domain Bacteria; phylum Chloroflexota; class Dormibacteria; order Aeolococcales; family Aeolococcaceae; genus Changshengia. The sequence continues at coordinate 11,753 of PLNE01000210.1, read as the reverse complement.
AGATGCGCTCCCGTCCGGTGGCGTTCCGGAATTGCCCTCAGGCGCCGCACTTCCCCTGCGGGCACCAGGCGCCGATTGTCCGCGTCGCGATGGGTGCGCAACTTCCCGGCGCGATCCCAGCGACGCAGCGTGTCCACGCTGACCCCGATCGCCCGCGCCGCCTCGCCCAGAGTGAGATCCTTCTCCCTGGCCATTCAGACAGTCATAGCACAAGCCCCTCGACAGTGGGTGGTGGGTCCGTTTGAACCATCCCGCTACCCAGCCGCCGCCTCTTCTCCGCTGACCGGCTCCCAGTCCAGGTCGCCGAGGCCCCTCGTTTCGCGCGCGGGGTAGGGGCCCGGGATTGGGCCCGGATGGTCGGTGCTGGACTGCGGCTCGGCTATGATGAATTCTCGGAGCTATGCAGCTACCTGGGGTGAGCCCACGATGAGTACTGTGACCGCGGCTCGTCGCGCCCTGACAGACGGAGACGGCGCGTTTCCGCGGGACGGTGAAGGTCGTCCTGTACCTCTCCACGATTCTCTGGATCGCCCGCTACGCGACCTGCGCATATCGGTCACCGATCGCTGCAACTTCCGCTGTCCCTACTGCATGCCCCGGGACCACTATGGTCCAGGCCACCGATTCCTTCCCGTCGGTGAGCAGCTCAGCGCCGACGAGATCGTTCGGCTGGCCAGCATCTTCGTCTCCCTGGGTGTGACCAAGATCCGCCTCACCGGGGGAGAGCCGCTGCTCCGCCCTGACCTCGTCGACATCGTGCGCCGGTTGCACGGTCTCGGCATCCCGGACCTTGCCCTCACCACCAACGGAGCCTTGCTCGGTCGCTTGGCGGGTCCCCTGGCGCGCGCTGGGCTCCGCCGACTTACCGTCAGCCTGGACTCTCTCGACCCGGCGATCTTCGCCGCGATGAGCGATTCACGGGTTGATCTTGCCGAGGTGCTGGCGGGGATCTCCGCCGCTCAGGCGGCCGGCCTCCATCCGATCAAGCTCAACTGCATGGTCCGGCGAGGGGTGAACGAGGGCAGCATCCTCGACCTGGTTGATCTCGCCCGCTCTGCCGGGCTGATGCTCCGTTTCATCGAGTATATGGACGTCGGGTCGTCGAACGGCTGGCGGCGCGACGAAGTGGTCACGGCTCAGGAGATCCTGGACGTGGTGAGCCGCGAGCATCCGCTGGTGGAGGAGGCTCGCCAGCCGAGTGCCGTCGCCCGGCGTTACCGGTTTGCTGACGGACGCGGGGAGGTGGGTGTCATCGCCTCGGTGAGCCGGCCTTTCTGCGGCGACTGCACCCGAGCCCGGCTTGGCTCGGACGGGCACCTTTACACCTGCCTCTTCGCGATCTCCGGGCTGGATCTTCGTGGGGCGCTCCGGGGCGGCGCTGGCGACGATGACCTGCGTCAGCTTGTGAGTTCGTGCTGGCAACGGCGCGCTGATCGCTACTCCGAAGTGAGGGCATCCCTCACCTCCTCGTTACGACGGATCGAGATGTCCTACATCGGCGGGTGATGTCGCGCCGTGAGCGGTATCGCCGGCGAGCAGCAGCAGTGCGTGGGGCAGCGCCTTCCAGAGTGCCTTCAGTCCTTGGTCAACGGCCCGAGGGCTACCCGGGAGCGCGATCACGAGTCGGCCCTGGCTAACCCCCACCACTTGTCGCGATAGCATGGCGTGGGGNNCCGCTGAGCACGACCAGGTGCGCCCCCACCAGGACGGCCCGGAGCGCCGCCCGGATGGCCTCGATCTCGTCCGGCACCAGGCGGCGGTCAGTGATGTCGGCAGGCAGTTCTGCGAGCCGGCTGACGATCAGGTCACCGCTCGGATCATGCGTGGTCTCGCCGCGCGCCCGGCTATCGCTCACGGTGATGACCGCGGCCCGCCACCTCATCACGGACGGTGGACGTCGCCACTGCGGCCGCCGCTCTTGCTGAGCAGTCGCACCGACTCGATGGTCATCCACGGATCCGCGGACTTCAGCATGTCAATGACGGTGAGGCTTGCCACCGTGGCCGCGGTCAGGGCCTCCATCTCCACACCGGTCGATCCAGCGCAGCGAGCAGAGCTCACGATATGGACCCCGGGTGGGGACTCCTCGACGGTCACCTGCACATCCAGGTGGGTGAGGGTAAGCGGATGGCAGAGGGGGATCAGCTCGGGGGTGTGCTTGGCGCCCATGATCCCGGCGAGGCGGGCGGCGGCGAGCACGTCGCCCTTCGGTGAACCGTGTCGTAGGACGGCCAGCGTGGCCGGGTCGCTGAAGCGCACCACGGCCTCGGCCAGGGCAGCGCGGAGCGTGGACGGCCTGTCACTGACGTCCACCATGAGGAAGGAGCCGGATGGGCCCAGGTGGGAGAGGAGATGCGGATCAGGCGCAGGCATCGGGTCATGACCGAGAGGAGCCGCATCCGCTGCCCCCTCCCCGCGGGGATCCCCGGATCTGACAAGGGAAGCGGGCCCGTCCGGCGACGGTGCGCTATCCAGGTCGCGAGCGCCCACCCAGCGTGCCCCGTCCGGGTGATGCTCGCGCTTCCACATCGGCAGATCGCGCTTGACAGCTTCCACCGCCTCCGAACAGGCCAGCAGGGCCGCCCGCCGATGCGGCGCCGCCGCGACCACGGCCACGCTGACCTCACCTACCAGCAGCGAACCGACGCGGTGGACCAGGGCCATGCCACTGAGGCCATGGCGTACCGTCACATCCGCGACGATGCGGAGCAGCTCTCGGTCCGCCATCGGTTGGTATGTCTCGTAGTCAAGCCTATGCACCGGGCGGCCCTCGCTCGTGTTGCGCACTACACCGAGGAAGGCCGCGATCGCGCCGGCGCCGTCGCCTCGCAACTCCGCCACGAGACGGCTGACGTCGATGGGGTCCGTCACCAGCGCCGCGTGCAGTCGGGGCCCCGCCTCCTCGTCCACGGACCCACCGGCAACCGGAGGCATGAACGCCACCTCGTCGCCGGGCTCGACCGGCGTCTGCCAGTCGCAGTACGCAAAGTTGCGGGCCGGCCTGACCCGCCCCTGTGGATCCCGAAGGTCAGGATGGTCGTGGGTCACCAGCGACCAGAGGCCGAGGACCGTCGTCACCTTTTCCCGGACCACGATCTCAGTCCCGAGGCGCTCTCGCAGGGCACCGAAGCACAGGACGCGTACTGCATCCGACGGACTCCCGCTCATCGGGTCACCCGAGCTCCAGACCGGTGAGCAGAGTCCCGGCTGGAGCCCGCGACATCCCGACGGGCACGATGAGCAGAGCCTCGGCGTCGGTGAGGGATCGCAGCATGGATGACCTCTGGCCACCACTCAGGGTGGCAACCGGAATACCGTCGCTGGCGTCGGTGAGGCGCACGCGCAGGTAAGTCTCCAGGTCCGCTCGGGTTTCTAGGTCCTCCCCAACTCGAAGCGCGACGTGACGGCGGTGGACCTGGGAGGCCCCCTGGAGCGCGAGGAGCGCGGGCCTCCCGAAGAGTTCGAATGTCACAGCGGCGCTGACCGGGTTTCCCGGCAGCCCGAGCATGGGCACGTCGCCGACCCTGCCGATGAGGAGTGGCTTGCCGGGACGCATTGCCAGGCGCCACGCCTCGATTGATCCCAGTTCGCCGACCACCTGCCCCACGTAATCGTACCGGCCAACGCTGACACCCCCGCTGGTGATGATCAGATCACACCCGCTGGCACCATGCAGCCGCTCGCGCAAGGCGTCGGGAGAGTCCCCGACAATGCCGAGGGCGATAACCTCGCCACCTGCCTCCGCGACGGCGGCGGACAGCATCGCCGCGTTGCTGTCCGTGACTTGGTGGGGCGCCGGCACCGCACCCACGGGCACCAGCTCGTCGCCTCCCGACAGGACCGCGACCCGAGGACGGCGTCGAACCCAGACGGAGGAGCCTCCTACGGCAGCGCAGGCAGCGATGTCCACCGGACGCAGCCGGCGCCCCGGGGGGAGCATCACCTTTCCCGATTCGAGGTCTTCACCTGCATGGCGCACATGTTGTCCTGGTCGCGGCGCGGCGAGAAAGAGAACGCTGCCCTCCCCATCCTGACGGGTGTCCTCGATCGGCACGATAGCGTCGGCGCCGAGGGGCACCGGCGCCCCGGTGGCGACTGCGACCACTGTGCCGCGAGCGAGCGTTCCGATGACCGCCCCAGCCCGGGCGTCACCGGCCACGGGGAGCGGTACCGGGGTTGTGGGCGACGCGGTGGCGCAGTCGTCTGCCCGGACCGCGAAGCCGTCCATCTCCGAGTTGTCACAGCCGGGGAGCGCCCACCTGGCGGTCACCGGCCGTGACAACACCCGTCCCCGCGCCCGGTCGAGGGGCACGAGCTCCTCCGCTGTGGCGCGTGGCGTAACCAGGCCGAGCAGTCGCTCCTGGGCCACGGCCACCGGCATGAGCTGACTCGCGGGGTTCCCCGGCATGTATTCGGCCCACCAGTTCTCTCAGTTTCGGCCCCCATGCTGCTTAGCTTCATGGTAGTCGAGACCCGTCGTGGACCCGCCTGAAGCTGGGAAGCAGCCAGAATTCCGGGAGCGGGTTGCCAGGGCAGCAGGATGAGCCGGCGGCCGGTGCCGCCGGCCTGGATCGGCAGCCAGGCGAGCGGTCGCCGCTAGTCAGCATGGAAGCGGCCCGGTTCTGAAGAAGGGCCGGCGCAACGAGCATCGTGGGTTGCTCGGGTGGACGAAGCTCACTCCGAGGGTTAGCGCTCCCAGTCACTGGAACGCTCACGAAGGTGTCACTGGCTAGCGCTCGCGCGTGACATGTGAGGCGATCGCGGCGAACGCCCCATGACGATGGGAGTCTGAGGGGAGCCCGGTCCCGTCGTGGAGCAAGAGGTCCCCAGTTCGAGTCTGGGCGCCCCGACCAGCGGGTCAGCTAGTGGTCAGTTCTGAATTCGCCTAGTGCATTCGCTTTGGTTCTGGCCCGGCCCGGCCGGGGACCACGGGTAAGAAGCAAGTGCTGCTCCGAGCCACGGTTCTCGAAGCAAGTGCTCTATCACCGCGGCACCGGCCGGCCGGGGGTCCCATCGGTACTCTGGAGCAGCCGTCAGCCGCGCGGCATCGGTAAGCGAAGGTCCAGGGCGCCGCCGGTGAGGCCAGGCGGTGAAACCGTCGCGATCGCCGGAGTGATGACACCGTTGTCTGCGGGGTGACCGCGTCCGGCGGAGCTCGCACCCGCGCCTCTGAGAAGGTCGCGGGGGCTCGACAGGTAGCGTCCAGAGGCTGATATAACGCGGGCAGGGGGGACGGCAAGCAAGGCGCACCGGCCGAGTCCACGGTGGCTGCCCGCCGCGTGATCGATGCGGGCGACGTCACGGTGGACTGGAACCTGGCTCGGAGCCGGAAGCTGGTCGATTCCGGGATTGCCTGGAACGTCGCCGATCGAACGGAGATGTACGCCCATGGCTGAGGGTCCACAGGCGAGCAGGACCGTCATGGTCTTCGTCAGCTCGACCTTCGAGGACCTGGAAGCGGAACGCAACGCCCTCCAGCGCTACGTCTTTACGAGGCTGGCCGAGTACTGCGCCACCAAGAAGGCGAGGTTCCAGGCGATCGACCTGAGATGGGGCGTGAGCCGGGAAGCCAGCCTGGACCAGCGCGCGATGGACGTTTGCCTGACCGAGATCGAACGTTGCCAGAGCCAGAAGCTGAAGCCGAACTTCATCGTGCTGCTGGGCGACCGTTACGGCTGGCGGCCACTACCAGCTCGGGTGGGCTCGGAGGAGTTCGTGCAGATCTTCTCTGTGGTGCCGGAGGAGGACGCCGGGCTCCTTCTGTGGGCCGAGGGCCAGCCAGCGGACGCCAAAGGCTGGTATCGCCGCGACGACAACGCCGTCCCGGCCGCGTACGTCTTCCGGCCGCGGGAAGTCACTGTCCCCGAAGGCGCGAGCACCGAGGAGCGCAAAGCCGCCAGCGAGGCCGAGTACGAGGCCTGGAAGAAGACCGAGCCGAAGCTCTGGGCGATCCTCCTCAGGGCGGTCGAGAGCCTCGGCTGGAGCGCCGAGGATCCGCTGAGGGCCACGTACGTGGACTCGGCCACGGCGCAGGAGATCGTTCACGGCGCCCTCAGGCCTGCGGATGCAGCGCAGCATGTGTTTGCCTTCTTCCGCTCCGAAACTGGAGGTGCGTGGCAATCTATCCACTGTGGGCGGAACCGGAGAGAGCCTCGTGAAGGGCGTGCTCATCGAACTCACCGCGGTTGCACTCAGCGTCAAACCTGGCGGGAGGATTGGCAGTGCGCACATCGGCGGTGACATCACTACAACAGGCGACAACGTGACTGCGGTCGAGGTGGAGGGCGACTTTGGCAGCCTCGCCGTCGACGGCACCGTGCAGGCGAGCGGAGCCGGTTCCACCGGCGTGCGACTCAGCGACGACCAACTCGACCTCGAGACCCTTCGAATCGACGCACCCAATCGCACCGCCTGAGCGCAGCGGCTCAGTCAAACGATGCCGCGATGCGACGCGGACCCGGCCGCAATAGCCGTTCGGTCTGAAGCGCCTCTGCGGCACAGATATCCAGCTTATACTATGGAGACCATGGCGATCGCACTGATGCCGGCCGCGTTCATCGGCCATGGCAGCCCCATGAACGCACTCGAGCACAACAAGTACACCGCGGCGTGGCAGGCCTTCGGTATGTCGGTGCAGATGCCGCGCGCCATTCTGGTCGTCTCGGCGCACTGGTATGTCGGCTCGACCGCGGTGACCGCGATGCCCACCCCGCGGACCATTCACGACTTTTACGGCTTCCCGCAGGCGCTGTTCGACTTCGAGTACCCCGCCCCGGGGTCGACGCCGTTCGCCGAGGAGGTGTCTGAGATCGCTAAACCGGTGTGGGTCGGCCTCGATCACGACAGCTGGGGCATCGATCACGGGACCTGGTCGGTGCTGGCTCACGCATTTCCTGCTGCCGACATCCCGGTGGTGCAACTCTCCATCAACGCCGCCAAACCGTTCGACTACCACCTTGACCTCGGCGCTCGGCTCGCCACCCTCCGCGCCAGCGGTGTGCTGATCGTGACCAGCGGCAACGTCGTGCACAATCTGCGTGGTCTGGATTGGGGCAACCCTGACGGCGGCTTCCCATGGGCGGAGCGGTTCGACGATGCGGTACGCGCCAGGATGGCCGAGGCGCCTGCCGAGGTTCTGACGGTCGACGCCCGTGAAGAGTTTCGTTTGGCAGTGCCCACCCCCGACCACTTCCTGCCCCTGGTGTACCTCGCTGGACTCGCCGCCGCCGGTGGCCACACCACCAAGGTGCTAGTCGACGGCTATACGTTTGGATCGCTGTCGATGACCTCATACACGCTCGATGCCGAGTGCCCGGAGCGTGCGGAGATCGACGCACCGGCCGCCGAGCTTCCCGACCCTGCGCTTGTCCCCCCAGAGGAAACCAACACCTGACCATGGGCCCTACTCGGCGGGCCAAGAGCGGGGTCGCCGCGGCTCCTTTCTCGACACCGGCTTCGCGCAGGCGTTGGGCGTAGGCCTCGGACTGGTGGTGACCTTGGCCTCGTCATGAGTGGCCTACCTGTCAGCAGGCGGGTGAGCGAGATCAGGCTGTCTCGACGCGAGTCAAAGCGTCGACGACGGCCACGCTACCGGTTCCGTCCCCGCCGCCGGTGACGGCCGCACCGAACCGCTTGGTCGCCGCGTTTGCGGCTGGGCAAAGCCCGCGTTCACGACCGCACGCTGAGATGCTGCACATGCGACATGTCCATGCGCCGCCGTCCTTGGTTGCGACAACGTTGGCGAGGATCCGGCCGGCCAACTCGACGAGCGTGCGTTTCTCGGTTGCCGATAGTCCTGCGGTCAGCGCATCGATGGCGCCGAGGCGCGCCGTCGTGATCTCGTCCGCCAGTCGAGCGCCCCGCTCCGTGAGAGCGACACAACGACTGCGCCCATCGCTGCCCGGACCTCGTATTGCTAGCCCAGAGGTGCAGAGCCGGTCGACCAGTCGCACCGCTCCGGAGTGAGACAGGCCCAAGACGCTTCGCAACTGATCGAGCGTGGCGCCGTCTAGGAAGTGGCGCAGTGCCGACAGCGCCGCGGCCGCCGACGCGGATGGGGCATCCGGCGACTGCGCCGCGGCCATGGACCGGTCCGTGATCGCAAGTGCGGCCGCTCCGAGGATCGTGGCGTCGCGGAGACCCTCAGACTTGCTCACCCCAGGTCGTAGTAGAGACGGAGTGGCATGTACGGGTAGTCCTGGTGCGTGGATTCGCTGATCGCGGAACCGCCGATACTGCGAAGACCATCAGATCCGATCCGTCGACGATCGCCAGCTCCTGCCTGGCCGTCGTCCCGTCGTAGCGGCCCGTCCCGGAGAGCACGAAGGCACCGGAGTGACCGTCCAGTGTCGCTTCGACCCGCATGAGCACCACGAAGGCGCTCGTGCCATCGGCGCGGTAGAACAGCAGCGACTGAGACCGGCCCGCTGTGACGACCCCCTCCCCATTCAAGATCACGTCGGCCTTGCTGATCTTGGTGCCGTCTGCGAACTCACTCGTAGGCTGCTCGTCCCACGATTCGATCTTCAACTTCGTTTCAACGGTCTGTGTCATTCGGCCATGGTATGAGTGACGCATACATATTACAAGCCCACTACTGAGCCCACTACCGGACGGGGCGGTTTCTTGCTGAGTGCATGGCGCAGCCCCCAGCCATTGGGGTCGGATACCCATGCCCCGTACTGGTATCATGGCGAAGTGATGACCGCTCTGCGCGCTCCGAACGCGGCCTCCGCCCAGATCGAGCTGGAGATCGAGGGAATGACGTGCGCCTCCTGCGTCCGCCGTGTGGAGAAGGCGGTGTCCGCGCTCCCCCAGGTGGCCGGTGCCAGCGTCAACCTGGCCACCGAGAGGGCCGTGCTGACCCTCGCCCCCGGCGCCTCGGCCGCCGTGGTCCGCCGGGCCGCAGCCAGGGCGGTCACCGCCGCCGGCTACGCCGTGCGGGAAGTCCCCGCGCCCGTCGAAGGGTCTCGTCGCCTGCAGCTGACGATCAGCGGCATGACCTGCGCGTCCTGCGTTCGCCGGGTGGAGCGCGCTCTGAGCAGCGTCGACGGCGTCAGCTCGGCCAGCGTCAACCTGACGACCGAGTCGGCCGAGGTGAGCGTGATCTCACCGGTCGAGCCGGCGACCCTGGTCGCCGCCGTGGGCAGGGCCGGCTACGGGGCCGAGTTGATCTCGCGGAGCCGAAGCGCGAGCGAGGAGGTGGAGGAGCGCCGCTCTCGCCGGCGGGCGGCGATCCGCGCTCGGACGCGGCAGCTCGCCGTCGGCGCTGTGCTCAGCACCGGCGTTCTGATCCTCACCTATGGTTTCAGCTCGGCGCGGTGGTCGCCCGATGCCCAGCTCGCCCTAGCGCTGCCGGTGTGGCTCTGGGTCGGCGCCGTCTTCCACCGCGGCGCTCTGAAGACCGCACGGCACGGCAGCGCCAACATGGACACCCTGGTGTCCCTGGGGTCGAGCGTCGCCTTCGTGTACTCGGCGGTGGCGGTGTTCGCGCTGCCGCACGAGCCCCTGTACTTCGACGTCGCGGCACTCATCGTCACGCTGATCGCGATGGGCAAGCTCCTCGAGCTGATCGCCCGCCGCCGGGCCGGGGAAGCCATCGAGGCGCTGGCCGGGCTGCAGCCCGGGACCGCCCATCTGCTCGCCCGGGGGGCGTCCGCCGACCGCTGGCCCGAGGCATCGCCGGTGGACATTCCGGTGGGCACGCTCCGGGTGGGCGACGTCATCCAAGTTCGCCCGGGCGAGCGGATCCCGACGGACGGGGTCGTCGTTCAGGGCCTGGGCGCCGTCGACGAGTCGATGCTGACCGGCGAGAGCCTACCCGTGACCAAGCATCCGGGGGACGACGCGGTCGGCGCCACCGTGAACACCATGGTTCCCCTGGTGATCCGCGTCACCAAGGTCGGTTCGGAGACCGTCCTCTCCCAGATCCTGGCTCTGGTGGAGCGGGCGCAGACGGAGAAGGCGCCGGCTCAGCGGCTGGCGGACCGGGTCTCGGGCGTCTTCGTCCCCACTATCCTGCTCATCGCTCTCGGCACCTTCACGGGATGGGCGCTCACCGGCCACGGCCTCGTCGCGGCCATGGTTCCGGCGGTCGCGGTGCTGGTCGTCGCCTGTCCCTGCGCGATGGGTCTGGCCACCCCGGTCGCGATCATGGTGGGCACCGGCCGCGGTGCCGAGATGGGCTTGCTGATCCGGGGTGGCGAGGCGCTGGAGCGGATCCGCGCACTGCGGGTCGTCGTCTTCGACAAGACCGGAACCCTCACGGTGGGGGCGCCCCGGGTGGTCGACGTCACCGGGGTGGGCGGCGCTGACCCACGACGAGCGCTCCTCCTCGCCGCAGCCGTCGAGCAGGCTTCGGAGCACCCGCTGGCCCGCGCCGTCGTCGAGGCTGCCGCGGCCGAGGGGCGACTGCCGGTCGCCCAGGACATCGAGGCGGTGCCGGGCAGCGGCGTCCGGGGAAGGGTGGAGGGGGCGGAGGTCGCCGTCGGCTCGCTGCGATGGCTCGCAGAGATCGGTGTCGACGTGGTGGACGCGGAGGGCGCCATCGCCACCGCCGCGCGACGTGCCTGGAGCATGTTCGGCATCTCGATCGATGGTCGCCTGCACGCTGCGCTCGCCGTCGCCGACCCGCTGCGTCCCGACAGCGCCCGGGGCATCGAGAGTCTCCGCTCCCTCGGCCTCCACGTCGTCCTGGCGACGGGCGACCTCCCGGAGACGGCCGGGGTGATCGCGGCGGAGGTGGGCATCACCGACGTCCGGGCCCAGCTCCGCCCCGCCGACAAGGCGGCGCTGATCGCCGAGCTGCGCGCCGCCTTCGGACCGGTGGCCATGGTCGGCGACGGCATCAACGACGCTCCGGCGCTGGCCATGGCCGATGTCGGCATCGCCATGGCCAGCGGCACAGGGATTGCCATGGCCGCCGCCGACATCACCCTCGTTCACGGCGATATCGAGGCCGTCAGCCTGGCGATCGCCCTCTCGCAGGCCACGCTCCGGAACATCCGCCAGAACCTGGCCTGGGCCTTCGGGTACAACCTCATCCTGGTTCCGCTTGCTGTGCTCGCCATCGTGCCGCCGGTCGCCGCCGCGCTGGCGATGGCCTTCAGCTCGGTCAGCGTCGTGCTCAACGCCCTGCGTTTGCGGCGCTTCGCGCCCCGCACACCCGCTCCGACCCAGATCGACGCGCTTCCCGGGGCCGCCGCCACGGCCTGACCGTCTCATGTCGTCCGTCAACCTCACCGAAGGACCGACCACGATGCCAGAACTCACCCTCGTCGCTCCGGACATCAGCTGCGACCACTGCAAGCACACCATCGAAACAGAGCTCGCCACTCTTGCGGGGGTGGCGCAGGTCCAGGTCAAGCCGCCCGCCAAGACCGTCCACGTCGTCTACGACGAGGCCGTCGTGAGCGAGCCCGCCATCCGATCCCGGCTTGACGAGATCGGCTACCCCGTCGCCGTCTGAGGGGCGCATGGCCGTTCCCGGATACAGCCACGACAAGGTCTCCCTCCAGGCGCGCCTGGCGCGGATCGAGGGACAGGTTCGCGGCATCCAGCGCATGGTCGATGAGGACCGGTACTGCATCGACGTCCTCACCCAGGTCGCGGCGATCAAGGCCGCCCTCGACAAGGTGGCTCTCGCCCTGCTCGACGACCACGTCAGCCACTGCGTGGTCGACGCGGTCCGGGGGGGCACCGGTGAGCAGAAGGTGAAGGAGTTGACCGCGGCGATCGGCCGCTACCTCGGCTGA
>PLNE01000218.1 GCA_003141695.1 Candidatus Dormiibacterota bacterium | reverse complement strand
CCAGCCGCACACCACCCAGAACAACGCCTTCTGCTGCACGTCGATAAAGGCGGTCAGATGGCTGGCGTCGAGTGGCACCACGCCACGGTCGTGGCCGTTGCCCTTGGCCATGATCGCATCGGCGGTCAACGCCTCGCTCTCCTCGGTGACCTCCGGCAACGGCTCGTTCTGGTACTCGGCCCAGAAGGCATGCTCATCCTGCAGCTTCAGGTTCATGGCATGCTGGATCGCCGAGTGCTCGTCATGGTTGAAACGGGCCTCCCAGGCCACCTGCGAACCAGCGTCCATCGCCTCGCGGTTGGCCAGGTAGAACGTGGTCGCGTCGGCCAAGCCCCGCCCGTCCCGCAGGGACTCGGCGCGCAGCTTGGCGTACTCGTCCCAGAGCTTCGTGTTGGTCGGAAAGGCATAGACCATCTTCGTCCGCTCGCCGTTCCACTCCGGGTGGACATCACGGTCGAGGATCCGGTCGGCCATGTCCTCCGGGCGGATGACCGTACAGGGCATGACGCCGGCGATCTTTTTGCCGGGCCCAGCCAGGCCGAGCACGGCGCCGGCGAGGATGGCCTCGCGGTGCTGGCACTGGCTGGGGCTGCGAGCCGACTCGTCGGTCTGAGGATCATCGAGCACTACCAGCGATGGCCGTGCCGCGCGGCCGTCCGGCCGCTTGAACTTCATACCCCGGATGCGCCCGGTGATACCGGCCACCTTGATGATGGCGCCGTTGGCCTTGGAGTCGGGGATGGTGGGCAGGACGATCTCCCGCGCCGTCCAGCCAATGTGGGTGCGGTTCCCACGGAACATCTGACCGTTGGCCCGGTTGGCGATGCCCTCCAGCTTGGCGATGGGGTAGACCGCCTCGGGAAAGTCCGCCTCCAGGAGGTCATTGCCCTCCAGTTCGGTCTTGATGCTATCCAGCATGTCGGCGGCATGTCCTTCGTCGGAGCCGATCAGGCAGACGAAGTCGCGGTGGCCATAGAGCACGGCCCACAGACAGGCGCATTCAACAATTGAAGTTTTTCCGCTGCCCCTGGCCATTGCCATGGCGAAGAGGCCGCCGTGCAGCACGGCCAGTTCGATCTTGGCGATGACCTTGAGGTGGTCCGCCGACCAGGGCAGGTGGAAGACTTCGGGGAAGTAGGCGTCACAGAAAGCATGGAACGACCGCTCCGCCGCCGCCTTGCGGGTGGGGTCGGCCACCGGCGGCAAGTCGCCGATGTCGCGGCCCGACTCCGATTCCTGCCGCGCCCGTTCGCGGGCCGCCTCCCGATGCGCGGCGTAGTCCGCCAAGGCATCCTTCGGCGCCGCCGGTTGGTGGACGAGGTCGGCGACCCAGGCCAGGTAGCGCAGCAGATCCACGCTGCGACCATCGCCGATACGGAAACCCGCCCGAGTGCGGTGGCGATGCAGCTGCCGTTCGCCGATGACGGTGCCCAGAGACGTGCTGTTGAGGAGTCGCGCCAGGTCGGCTGGCCGCAGCCGGCGCGGGTCGAGGGCGCGCTGGTCAGGAGGCATGCACATCCTCCTTCCGCGCCAGCTCCTGCACTAGCCAGGCCCCGTAGGCGATCAGGTTCAGGGTGCCATCGCGGTTGACCGGGGCGCCGACAGCGATGTCGGCGCGGATACGCTCGGCGTCGATGCTCTGACTGCCGGAGCGGCGAAGCAAGCTGGCCACCTGCTCGATGGCCAGGGCGGTCAAGCGGGGGGTGTCGGCATCCGGGCGTGGTGGATTAGCAAGCGGCATCTGGGCCTCCTGGGGCCGGGCGGGCTAGCTGATGATGCACCCCTTCCACGGTGCCGAACTCAACTGGATGTGCTCGATGTGCATCGGTAACACGGCCAGCAGTACCCAACGGAGATCGCCCAGCTAATCCATGACCCCCGTCAACCCCCAACCTATCTCGGGTCGTGAGACAATGATCCCAGGTGCACCGTCCGGTCGGGCGGAGAGCGTCTGGGCAGGGCTCGCCTTGGCTCCTCATGGAGGGACGAGAGCAGGCTGGCGCGCGCAGCGGCAAGGCGGGGACCCCGCAGGGGGTGGGGGCCTTGCCGCGAGCACGGCGGCCGAAGCTCGGCCCGGAAGGTGGGGCCAAGGCGTCGTGGAGCTTGAGGTGATCGTTGTTGGAGGGGGTGGGTTTTGTCATGGTTGGCCGTCGTCGAGTTCTGGCTTGCTGCGTCCGTGGTCGGGAACAGCCCCGCAGGCGGGCTGCACCATCCAGCTAAAGGGCCTCATCCGGCGCGGGGCCGGCGGGCCAGATGCAGATCAGTTCCGGACCGTGCCCACTCATGGAGTGGGTCCCGCCGTCGATGCGGCGGTCCAGGTCGTGCGGGGCTCTCGGTGCGGGCAGAACGCGGAGGAAAGACGGTCAACCGTTCGCAATCATGACCAGGGGATGGTCCCCAGCGATCTCCAGGCGATCACGGCTGGCGCGTCAGGTGTCTGGGTTGGTTCGGAAGAGCTTCTCCGGGTTGTAGGGGGTGCCGTCCTTGAGGACGTGATAGACGGCGAAGGAGATGCGATGGGCGACGATGCAGTGGGTAATGATGGTGCCGCTGGCGCCGGGATGCTTGTGCAGCACGGCGTTGAAGAGGTCGGTGAATCGCGGGTCGAAGCGCCGGGCGTACTCGGCAGCCTGGGTCAGCGCCCACTTCAGATAGGGGTTGCCCTGCTTGTTGCCACGCCCGCGCCGATGGCTGTCGCCGGAGTCGGCGCAACCGGGGGCAACCCGGCAGTAGGAGGCGAACAGCCGCGCCTTGGGGAAGCGGCTGATGTCGCCGATCTCCAGGAGCAGGGTCAGGGCCAGCACGGCCCCGATGCCGGGGATCGTCATCAGGTTCCTGAAGTCCTGTCGGGTCTTCACCTGCGACAGCAGTTCCTTCTCCAGACTGCGAATCTGCCGGGTCAGCAGCTCGACGCGCTCGATGTTCATCATCATCTGCCGGCGGATGAGCGGGTGGTCAAGCAGTTCGTTGACCTCCTCCTCGCCCATCAGCTTCACGTCGTTCGATCCGACGGTGGTGATGCCCTCCCGGTACAGCCGGCCGCGCATCTTCCGGTATTCGTCGGCGCGCAACGCCACCGCGTCCCAGCGCTGCCGCAGCAGATCGCGCAGCGGCCTCTGCGCGGCGGGATAGATGTAGGAAGTGGGGATCATCTTGGCCCTCAGCAGTTGGGCCAGGGTCAGAGCATCGCGCTTGTCGGTCTTGACCTTGGCGCTGGTGATTGCAGCCAGTTTCAGGCTGTGCGCCAGCGTCACCGGCACCTGCCGAGCCTGCAATCCGTCCACGATCCAGTACCAGTTGAAGGTGCTCTCGATCACGGTCGGCACCAGGCCATGCGGCCGGATCAACTTGTGAATGATCTCGATGTCGTTGGCGACCTTGCGGTTCACCAAAACCTTCTGGTCATTGTCGATGATGCACACCTGCGAGCGCTTGGCGCCCAGGTCGATGCCGCAGAAGCAGTTCATGGGATGTCCCTTTCGAGGTCTCACCACATCAACCCCCCGGCCACGTCCAGCGGCGAGATACGCGCGCTAGCCGTGGTCATGGAGTAAGCATCATGACCCTCCGCATCCTCGCCCTCGTCGCCTTGTCCGTCCTCTGCCTCGGCGCCGCTGAAGACGGGGCCAAGCCCGGCCGCAAGCCGCGCATCAATGTCGAACACCAGGCCCTCCTCGCGGCCTTCGACACCGACAAGGACGGCAAGCTCAGCGACGCCGAACGCGACGCCGCCATCGCCGCCCACCGCGAGGCCATCGGCAAGCAGATCAAGGATCCCAAGCGGCTCGAAGGCGAGGAGGGCAAAAAGCTGATGATGCGCCTCATCGGCGGCAAGCTCGCCAACCAGGCCTGGTTCAAGGCCCTCGGCGACAAGACCCAGCGCGAACAGAAGTCCGAGGCCGACATCCTCGAGGTGCAAACCTCCCATTCCCTGCCGGTGGGCGCCGGATTCCGCGCCTACGTCAAGGTGCGCTGGGGCGATCTCGACGACAAGATCAAGGGCGGCGGCAAGGAGTATTACAGCAACTGGGACGGCAAGCTGACGATCAAGGAAGGCACGACCAAGGTCACCAAGAAGCTGGCCTTCGACGACGGCAAGGGCGCTGAACCCAAGGTTGGCAGCGGCGCCGACAAGCTCGACGACGCCGGCGGCGACACCACGGTGTCCTGGCGCGCCGCCGTGGTCGGCTGGACCGACGGCCTGATCATCCAACTCGACCTGCCCCATCCGGCTGGTGAAGGCACGGTCGAGGCCGGCGGCAAGACCATCCATTTCACCATCACCCCGGCCGCGAATGGCTGCGATCT